>JAHQWC010000018.1 GCA_019634025.1 Vampirovibrio sp. | reverse complement strand
CCCGATCACCAGCCGCCAACTGTTTAAGAGCATTACTGTGGCGTTTGGCGCCTCCAGCACTGATGAAGCCGTATTTGACCGCGTCTTCCCAGTGGCGTTGGTGGTTTTCGTCAAAGGTTACATAATAGTCGTGGCCGTTCCAGGCTTCTTTCTTGGTGTTTTTGTTGGCCAGGCTGTCAGCATGATCCAGAGCCTTGGGATCCCGGTACCACCGGCGGCTCAGGTATTCACGTTGCTCATCGCCAAAGTAGCTGAATTGGATGGCGTTGATGTTAAGGCCGAAGTCCGTGAGGTAACCCATAATGCGTTCGGCGACAGGATCCAGGGTGGAGGACACCAGCACCAGTTGGTGGGCTTCGTTAATGGTTTCCGGCGGCGTCAGGCCAAAAGCATTTTCAAACGCAGCTTCAAAGCTATCGGTGTTGTATTTTTCGTACAGGTCTTTGATCTGACTGTAGTTCAAGCCGGCAATCCAGGAACCATAGTCCAGCAGTTGAGAGATAATATCTCGCGGAATACGGTCTTTTTTGAGGGCGATGACCCACATTTTACCGTCAGAGTCGATGGCCAGCAGGTCAATTTGGCCGTGGTAGAGGGTCGTGATTTGGTGGCCCACCAGCATGAGGTTGGGATCTAAAAACCGGATGTTACTGACCAAAATGCTTTCCAGCCGTTGGTCCAAATCCATAGAGGACACCGAGACAGGCCGGATTTCGTTTTCGTTATCAATACGGAGTAACTGAAGCTCTGCGGACATAGCTATCTACCTCTTCTTAATGGTTCACCATCCAGCCCAAATAGGCGGCACATACCGCTCAGCAGCTTAAAAAATCAAATAGAACTGGACAGACATACTGAATTCTCTGGTGTACTACGTTATACCATAATAGATACCATGAGGATTCTCATGATTAAGAATCTGTTGCAGAATAGTATTTGTCTATTTTGTTTTACGATCTCCAATTATTCTGGCTTGTTGAGCTATCCATGCTCTGAGCTTTATATGCTCAGGCTTTTTAAATTCAACCCATTCTCCATTATCAGCAAGAATGCTGTTTGTTCGTCTATTCTCTTCGAATCTTGCACGAAGTGCTTTCTTGTCATCCTTGTCACAGCCATATTTTGTAGCTAAACGATAACTTGCTCTACGAAGTGCATTTCTTACCCCAGCCTCATTCCAATTAAGTGTTTCGGCTACTTCAGATACTTTGTAGCCACGTTCTAAGAATTTAACTGCCACTCTGTCTTTACGAGTGGCTTTAGAGTTAGGCTTTAAAATAGGATCTATACGAGTGGCAGCCAAAGAACGTAATTGAAACTTAAGTGTATTTACTGCACATCCTTTGATTTTTCTATCACTTCTTAATGGAGCAAATGTGAGAATTTCATCAGGAGTGTATCCACGTCGTTGCAATCGAATAAAAATAGCAGGAAGTGTTGCCCAAGGCTTACCACCTACTTTATCTCTCATTGCTCTAACCTGCTCTGAATTTGGAGGAACTAGTCCAGTGGCTTTAATGATTGAATCTTGAATTTCAGCGCCTGTATGTCTTCGGTTAGCCTGTACAATTTTTTTTATCACAGACATCTGGCCTCTAGTATAGGCCTTCATTTTTGCTCCAAAAGATAATTGGGCTATATTTCCTCGCTTAAAGTTTAAATGATTGCTTATATATATCTTTGGTCTTTATCAGATATAGGTAGTACTCTGGTTAACTAACAGAAATCTTCAACGTAAATTGCCCTACCCTTATCTCCTCGTTATATTAAAGCACTGTTCCAAACACCCTACAACCTACACAGCGATTACATCCCTGCCGGCGATCAACCTGAAGCCATTGCCAGCTTGGTAGATGGACTGGACTGTGAGTTTGAATCTCAGACAATACCAAGGCTTTTATGAATTATGAGGGATACCCTACAAGCTATTCCGCAACTCATCGATGCGCTGTTGTGTCTCTATAGCTTGTTGAGATCCAGGCTCCAGATTAGCCAACACCGCCTCTAAACTGTTAATGACTTCTTGGGTGCCCTGTCGCTGTGCAGTTTCCCTAAGCAGCTGAACCTCTGCTATGGCTTCTTGCCCTAACCCTGGAGCAAGAGCCTCAAGGCGAGCCAGAGCCGATATTGTTCTCGGATCATTAGAAGACAGCGTCCTGATTTGATCCAACATAAACCGGGTTATGGGGTCTTGACTAAGGGTTGGCGCCAACTCAACAGCTTGATTCCCTTGAAAGGGATCTATCCCAATTGAACGGCTCAAGTCATCAATACGTCGTTGTGTTTGAATCGCTTGTTGAGAGCCAGGCTGTAAGTTTGCCAATACACCTTTTAAACTTGTAATAACCTCTACGGTACCTTGATGATCAGCGATTTGTCTCAACGTATCTACTTCCGACTTGGCTTGATTCCCCATACCTTGAGCAAGAACCTCAAGGCGAGCAAGAGCTGATATTGTTGTAGAGTCATTCGAAGATAATGTCCTAATTTGATCCAACATGATACGAGCAATTGGATTTTGACTGAGGGCAGGCGTTGCTAGCTGCATAGGACTTTGATTTGTTGAAAGCGTAGCTCTCAGTGGTGGAGCTCCACTCCCCCCCATTGCTCCCATCATCGTTCCCATAAACGACAGTAACTGCCCAAACAGCTGCATCATTTGTTCCATAGGGTTCATACTGGGGTTATTAAAGGTGAAAGACTGGGTCAGCAAATTTTGGCTATTTCCGTTGGCATTGGCCATTCCAAAGTTTAAGAGCTCAGGGGGCGCAGCATCTCCCATGCCACTTGCACTAGCCTGCTGTCCACCCATTTGGTTAGCCTGTTGGGTTGCCTGCATATTATTAACGGACGATGAACTCATACCACTACACTCCCTAATCCTCTACTCACCATAACTTTTTTAGATAAATACTCAAACCATATTCATGAAATATAAACTACTCATTAAAAATAAAAACATTTAGTTCTCAGGAATTGCGTTCAGATATCCATGTCACAAGGATGATAAATACGACGAATATATGGAGGATAAGCATTATGAAAATTGCCTGCCCTCCAACTCCCAGTTATAGTAGAAGGATGCTTGAAACCCCTTTTACACTCCATAGCGACTACTCCCCCGCTGGAGATCAGCCTGAGGCCATTGCCGGGCTGGTAGATGGCCTAGATTGTGGGTTTGAATCTCAGACGATGTTGGGGGTTACCGGATCCGGCAAAACCTTTACCATGGCCAATATAATTAGCCAGGTAAACCGACCCACGTTGATTATGTCTCACAATAAAACCCTGGCAGCACAGTTGTACCAGGAAATGAAAGGGTTTTTTCCGGACAATGCGGTAGAGTACTTCATCAGCTATTATGATTACTATCAGCCGGAAGCTTACGTACCTCGGACCGATACGTATATTGAAAAGACCGCCAGCATTAACGAGGAGATTGACCGGCTTCGGCATAGCACTACCCGCAGTCTGTTTGAACGCCGGGATGTGGTGGTGGTGTCCAGTGTCAGTTGTATTTACGGCCTGGGGCTGCCAGAAAACTACTTTAAGGCGGCCATTCGGCTAAAGGTTGGGATGCAGTTAGAGCGGGAAGATTTGCTCACCTATCTCATCCGCAACCAATATCTACGGAATGATGTAGATCTGCGCCGGGCATGTTTTCGGGTGCGGGGGGATATTGTGGAGATTCATCCCGCCCATACAGAGCATTTGGTTCGGGTAGAGTTTTTTGGCGATGAAATTGAACGGATTTTGGAGATGGACGCCACTACCGGCGAGGCCATCCATACACCGGAAGAGGCAGTGGTGTATCCGGCCATGCACTACGTGGCCAACCGGGATGATTTGGAGCAGGCATTGTACCAGATCTCGGTAGAGCTGGAAGATCGGCTGTCTCAACTAAGAGACGCCGGAAAGATGGTGGAGGCCCAGCGGCTGGAGCAACGAACCCAGCGGGATATGGAGATGATTAAGGAGCTGGGCTACTGCACCGGCATTGAGAACTACAGCCGGATTTTTGAAAACCGCGCCGCCGGAACCCCGCCCAAGACCTTATTGGACTACTTCCCAAATGATTATCTGCTCATTGTTGATGAGTCTCACGTCACGCTGCCTCAGGTGAAGGGAATGTATCACGGAGATCGCTCCCGCAAGAATGTGCTGGTGGATTATGGTTTTCGCCTGCCCTGCGCCCGGGATAACCGCCCCCTAAACATCGACGAGTTTTGGGAGCGGGTGGGCCAGCGCATTTATGTCTCCGCCACCCCCGGCGCCAAGGAACTAAATGACTCTGATCGGGTGGCAGAGCAGATTATCCGCCCTACGGGTCTGTTAGACCCCAACTGCAATATCCGGCCCACAAAGGATCAGGTGGATGATTTACTGAACGAGATCCGTCTCCGAGTCGAACGGAATGAGCGAGTCCTCATCACCACCCTGACCAAGCGAATGGCGGAGGATCTGAGCGAGTATTTTGAATCGTTAAACGTCCGGGTAAGGTACCTCCACAGCGAGATTAAGGCCCTGGAGCGGATTGAGATCCTGCGTGATCTCCGTCTGGGCACGTTTGACGTGCTGATTGGGGTCAACCTGCTGCGAGAAGGCTTGGATCTCCCCGAAGTTTCGCTGGTGGCCATTATGGACGCCGACAAGGAAGGCTTTTTGCGGTCGGACTCCAGCCTCATCCAGATCATCGGCCGGGCAGCCCGAAATGCCTGTGGCGAGGTCATTTTATACGCCGACAAAGTCACCGACAGCATGAGCCGCGCCCTGGACGAAACCGCCCGCCGCCGGGAGAAACAGATGGCCTATAACACCGAACACGGTATCGTGCCCAAAACTATCATCAAGCCCATTACCTTTGGCCTGTTGGAATTCATGGGCGGTGAGGAAGACGAGCAGGATGATCTGGTGGCCCAGATTCAGGAGCAGGCCGGCGAGGTGGGCAAAGAGCAAATTCCAGCACTGATTGAGCAGTTGGAAACCGAGATGAAGGCCGCTGCCCAATTGTTACAATTTGAGAAGGCGGCGCAGCTCAGAGATCAGATGCAGGCGTTGCAGGCCTTTTTATCGACTGAACAGGCTAAAGCATAGTATTTTAGGGTTAAATTTTTTAACGCAATCTGACTGCTAGTTTGCGTTTGTTCTTTAAAGAATGCTTTTGCTTGAAATAAGAGCCTATGATGATTTTTCTGACACCGACCTTTAATAAACAAAAGTCTCTTGCCTTCGGCATGGGCTCAAACCACTTTAATATGCGTATGCCAAAAGCCTGGAGAATAGAAGTAGCTGAGCACGCTTTTAAGAAAGCCTTACATAAATTAGGCTCAAGGGACGGATATGATTATATACTTCATCGCCGATATCCCAATGGTGATGGCGCATTTGTCTGGGGTCGCAATATCACCAATATTATTCAGTCAGGCGCTGCTCAAAACTGGCAAAGAATTCCTATTAATAGGGCAACATGGAGAGCTGAAGATTATATTGGTCCGCCTCCAAAACAGGATGGTTACTTAGGAAACGGTACATATCGTATAGCAGGCAGACTTAGACATATCAATGACCCTTTACGAGATAGAGCCACACTTACAAGACAAGCTCGAAAAACAGCCAGAGAAAAGAAAAAATCTCCAGTTATACACGGCATTGTAGTTGACGATAAACTCAGGGGCCATTGAAGAACAGCCTAAAACACTTTATATACTATTAATGCTGAAGCCTTCCAATCGACACCCGCATTGCCAACAAGTGATCCACCACTTTCCCCTGAATCAAGTGTTTTTCTGCAATCTCTTCAACATCCTCCGGCATTACTCCATAGTACCAAACCCCATCCGGGTACACCAAAACTGCCGGCCCGGCAGCACAAAGACCCACAGAACCGCAAGTGGTCACTATCACCGTGCCGTCTAGACTCCCTCGCTTCCCATATAGCAAGCCTTTTTCTTTTAACACCTCCCAAAACTTCTCCAGCGTGGCCTGGCTATTGTTATTGCTGCAAGAAACACCCGTACACACAAACACCTGCCGTTGAATATTCGCCGCCGTCACCGGGCATTTTTGATGGAGGATTTCTGGGTCTAGGGTAGGCATATTCGCTCTCTTTCGTTCAGTAGAACCGCCCCTATTATAGGAGTTTCATCGATGGATTCAAGCCTAAAGCATTCCGATTTTCCTCTCCAGCACCTTTCCGGTACACTAGAACCCTAAGGTTCGCCAGTGAGAAGGAGTTTATGATGCCAGAACAAATCATTGAAATCGACAAGGACGCCGTAGGCGCCGCCCTAGGCCGGGTCACCAGTGGGGTATTTATCACCACCGCCATCAACAAGGATCACAAAGTGGGCATGCTCACCTCATGGGTGCAGCAAGTCGGGTTTGAGCCCCCGGTGATCTCCGTTGCCGTGCATCCGGACCGGGATCTGCATAAGGTCATTGATGTCACCCAAAAGTTTACCGTCAACGTCCTTAGCAAAAACAACACCCCGCTGATGAAGAAATTCAGCCACTTCCAGGAAGATCAGTTTGAAAACTTAACCTTAAAAGAATCCGAATACGGCATCGCCTTTGAAGACGCCATTGCCCACCTGCAATGCGAACTGCGCCGCAAGGTAGACGCCGGAACCGACCATGAACTGTTTATCGCCGAAATTGTCGGCGGCGAGCTGCTGAAGGCCAAAGACGACGAACCCTTCATGCACGTCCGCAAATCCGGGTTCAGCTATTAATTGACCATTCCCATCCGCACCACCCCGGACGGCATACTACTGCCGATCCGGGTCACGCCAAACAGCAGCAAAAATGAAGTCCTCTCGTTTACTGAGGGAGACGAGGTTGTCCGCATAAAAGTCACTGCCACGCCGGAAGGCGGTAAGGCCAACGCTGCAATGATATCATTGTTGGCAAAAACATTGAAGCTGCCGAAAACGTCTGTCTCAATCGAAAGAGGCAAAACAAACCGGAATAAGCTGCTTCAGTTGTCTATTTCCGATACTGACTGCCTATTTAATGATCTGGCGAACATATTAAACAGCAATAAAAGCATATGCTTCACCAGAGTTGGCTCAGAATAAAAGCACCCTAGCTCTGTGCACCACAATTAGACACTTTAAAGCCCTGCTACAATGTAACAAGGCTTTAAAGTGGTGGAGGATAGCGGATTCGAACCGCTGGCCTTCTCAATGCCATTGAGACGCGCTACCAACTGCGCCAATCCCCCATATCAGGATTGTGTCACAAGGTTATACCGTGAACCGGATGAAAGTTCAACCAAGGATCCGCAGGCTGGATAACGAAGACCGAAGGGCCGATACCCTAACCAACGCTCTGGTGCATGGCGCCTTCCAGTGTCAGCAAATAGCGCTTTAAGTCCAGCCCGCCCTGCTGGCTTTGCATAAAGCCGCCTAAGCCGCCGCCTTCAGCCACCACCCGGTGGCACGGCAACACAATGGGCAAAGGGTTTCTGCCGTTAGCCTGGCCCACCGCCCGGTATGCTTTGGGCCGGTTGACGCGTTGGCTAAGCTCTTTATAACTAATGGTGGTTCCTCGTGGAATTGTCGCCAGCGTATGCCAAACAGACTGCTGAAATGGTGTTCCCCCTTGGATATCCAGGGGAAATTCAGAA
The DNA here is from genome assembly GCA_019634025.1 of Vampirovibrio sp. GTDB lineage: Bacteria > Cyanobacteriota > Vampirovibrionia > Vampirovibrionales > Vampirovibrionaceae > JAHQWC01. The sequence goes on along the minus strand of JAHQWC010000018.1, from coordinate 8,788 downwards.
AAATCTACGGATTTTCCATCAAAATAATCCGTCAGCGCCTGGGTAAGGTCTTTTTCCAGAGCGGTTTGGGGCTGACGTTGCTGAATATCAGGCGGCAAGTCTCGCCATTCGGCGTCGTCCATAAAGTGAAGGGACCGAATCCCAGCATCACTGGTCATCACCTTAAGCCGCCACCCCGGAAAGTGAAACACAAAGGTATTTAATGTATCTAATGCGTCTATAGTCATACTACTCTCCCTCTGTGGAATGTCCGTCATTGGTTTCTGGATGAGAGTATAGTATACGACTCAGACCTATAACACCAGGGGAATCAGCATAATAAAGAACGGCAGCATTTCCATAAAGGTTTTGCGTTTTGCCTTCTCTCGAGGGCTCTCTTCCTGGGCCACCGTCACCACGTCCAGGCGCTCTAACCGATCTTTGGTGGAAAATCCTGGAGGGGCTTTCTGACCAAACATAGTCATTTCCAACCGGTCTAATCGAACCTCAATGGGCTCATTGGGATACGTTTGTTTAAACGCTTTGGTTTCCAATTCCGCCATCCGGTTTAACATCGTCGGTGTGGGCTGAGTGGATGGTGGTTGCGAAACCCTAATGTTATTTGAAGATGAGGATGCCATCCCACCAGGAAGAGCAAGATTATCTTCAACCTCAATCCGGGAATTTCCTACTGCGGAATAGCTGGCCGGATAATAAGGGGCCGGAGGCGCAACGGCAACAGGTTGGTCTACTTCTTTTTTTCGCCGGGAACGCCGTTTTTTACCATTATCTTCAGCAAGTAGATCCGTATCTCCCAGCACAACTAACTTCAGGTTATCCACCCGAGCCTGTAAGGTTCCTTTTTGCCGAACACCAAACACTCGGAGCTCCAATCGGGTCAACCGTCCTGCTACATCTTGGTTTTGAAACGCTTTGGCAAATAACAACTGCTCCATTACCGTGACCGTTAGATACGGATCCGGTTGGGCTTGTTGAGGGCTTTTTTGATTTTGAGCCGACTGAATATTAGATGCAGGCGAGTGAGGCTGTTTAGCCTTTTGAGCCAGTTTATCGGTTTTGTGAGGGTTTTTCTCAAGCTGCCTATTGAGATCCGTCGGTTTGACGGATATTTTCTCAGTCGCATTGGCAGAATCTGCTGCAATTGCCCCTCGATGCTTCTGTCGGATTAGAACCGTTTTCAACTGTTTAAAGCGATCGTCTGGAGACAGGTGCGGCTGAGGTGCTCCAAGCACCAAAAATTCCAGCCGGTTTAATCTTTCTTCTACCGGTTCATTGGCATGAGATACAGAAAACAGGGACTGCTCTACCTGGGCAAGGAATTTGAAATCTTGAGGAGACAATGCTGCCAGCGCTGTTTGCATACTTATAAACAGTGCAAAGATAGCCACAAGACAGGCCATTAAACAAACAGTTGGTAATTTTCGTAGGTGCACGCTTTGTTTTCTTCCTAACTCAGTCATAAAAAACGCTGTTGTAGCGTATCGGTAACGCCAAAACGTACCGGAGGGTTGGACCAAATCAACATCTTCCCTTATTATGAAACATGTTTGGATTTTGTAACCCCTCTTATTAAGGGACGTAAAATCCCGTAAAATGTTTCCTCTTCCTGATATCGTCATTATTATAAAGCGCCTTCAGGGAGAAAAGCGGATAGTTAACAGACGATTAAAGGCTTTCAGGGATCTACGTTATGGGTGATGTGATATCAGCCAAATATCAAATCAAGCCCAATGTTTTTGCCATGTGCAATCTAGAGATTGTAGAGGTGGATGAGCAAGGGGTTCAGGCTTTATTCGGAATCCGTCAAATCGGAGACACATCATTGATGCCGGGAACAGCCGTGTATTTTTGCACTAACAAATCCGGCACCGTTAACCAGTCTTGTGTTACCGTCCAGCAGGTTAAAAACGATGGCAAGAAAGTCCGCCATTATTGCTCGCCCATTACAACACTTGCCCCTGAGGATCGTCGGACCATTCCTCGAAAGGAATCGGAGTTTTTTATCAAGCTAAGCGAATCCAAGGCAACCTTTCTGGCAGAAAACGGAACTCAAGAAGGATTAAAGCTGCGTTACAAATCCAAGCAGGCTGTCTTAAGTTTAAACGTAGGCAAACAATATAATTTTAAAACCCCTCATAAGGGTACAGAATACAATTTTGACGGGATCATCCGTTATGTGATTTATGATTGGCGTAAGTACGAGCACATCTTAGGCGTTTCGTTTGAGGGATTGGATGATACACACCAAACGGTTTTAAATTTACTAATAGATCCCAATTATAAGGTTGAGCTGAGCGACCAAAAAATAGATGCCTCGGCAGGCAAGGTGTCTGCAGACAGCTAGTTTGAAAATCCATCTTCCGCTTCAGACTCCACTATCGGCCAAGACGTTTCGTATGCCAGCTGGTAGTGCAAATACAGTTCATTTTCCAGTTGCTGAACAGACAACAACTTGGCTTGAGGTATTTGTGGAAAGGCAAAAGGAAAATTGCCATTACCGGTTAATCCGGCAGCCTGATTTCCTAAAAATAGAGGGCTTAAGGTCAGGTAGAGTTCTTGAATAGCCTGGGCTTTTAAAAACTGGGTGACCACCTCTCCGCCGCCCTCCACCATGATTGATTCTAGGCCAGCTTGGGCCAAGGTATTCAGTATCACCTTTGCCGGTTCACCTGGAATTTCGAAAGAGTCGATGGCTCTCCATTGGACATGGTCTGGATAAGCAGCTTGGGTATCTATTGAAGGCAATTGAGGTATAAAGATCCAAATCGGAATTTGATTTTCTTGAAATAGCGGCGCATCAATTGGTAAATCTTGCACTATATTCTGACCACGGGTCAGAATAACGTGATGTAGGGTTCTATCAAGATCAAGGCCCCTATGTTTTTTGGGATAAGCCCGAAAAGTATTACCGCCATATACAACCGCTTGCACCGTATCTCTCAATCGGCACAAATGTTGGATATCAACATCGGTTGTAATCCGAGTATACCGCTCTACATGAGCGGGACTGATCTTGCCATCTAGAGACGCAGCTAAACAGGCGATGACGCGCATATTATTTTATCCTATTACAGCACTTGGATTTAAATTTATGTGGATGCGGTTTTTTCTTCAGCAGCGATTTCCACAACCTGCCTTAGAGCAAAAAACATCGTTTTGTATGCTGCATCCGGATAAACATTATAGTAGTTATCTGCTGTGTGTGTCTCGTCTGTTGCTGTAACCGCAGCATTAAAGACAGCCTTGAGTTTATAATCATCCAAATAAGCGCCCTCGTCAGTATCCAAGCTTCTTAATGATTGAGCCGCTTCTGCAGCCGCTTTCAAGTGTTTGCCAACGGTTGAATCTTCCGAGGCGGTTTGAAGGATCTCAATCAAGCGGGAAATGGCATCATATTCTTGCGAGTTGACACCGCCTTCCTGTTTAACAGACTGGGCTCGAAGATCTTCAAGATAAGACACAAATTCTGCCTTGAGTTGGCCAGTGGCATCTGAAGGCTTGTTTTCGACATTATTATTTTCAGTTGCAGAAGAAGTTGCTTCCGGTTCTGCCATGGCCGTTTGCATCCACCGGGTTTTGAGGCCGGCACCAATATTTTGTATGGCGGTGGTGAGGGCTTCCGGGTTTTGTTGGAAATTAGTTTTTTGCTTGGCCAATAATTTTTTGATGGCAGCATCATATTGTTTGCCATTGGTACGAGCCATAATATCGGCATCAGACATGGTACTTTCAGCCAAGTGAGAAGATTTTGACCAAAGCATGCTTCGAGCTTTTTCAGGCAAAGGAGCATCACTGTGCTGAATATGCTCATCAATGTTTTTAACAATTAAGTACGCCACTTCCGTGGTGCTTAAAGGCCGACCTTCTAAAGCCTCTGCTAATTGCTGCCGAACATCCGTCAATTCCGACTTACCGGTAGCCTGCAAATTATTCACAACTTTGGGCAAAATTCGAGTAGCAACAGTACGAATACTATACCCCGGGTTTTGTTGGAAGACCTGCTTTACCGTTTCGGTCAATACGGCTTTATCTAGGTGAGACACATCTAGCTTATCCATCAACAGATCCATAAAGATCTGGCTGGTCGTATCAGAATCATAAGGAATAAAATACAGAGGTTCGCTACGGCTAGCAACAGCAGTATTTTTGAGCCAACCCGGTGTTTTATTACAGGTAGCAATTAAACGAAGTTTTGGTGTATTGCTGGTATGACCATTTGGGTTTCCGACAGCATTGAGAATAATGGTTTCCAGTTGACTGTTGGTGACACGTTCCACTTCATCAGTGTAAAGCACCAATTCTTTAACTGAGTTGCCTCCATTGAGCCGGGTCAGGCGCTTCATCGCCTGCTGGGTTTTAACCTTATCACCACTATAAATTTCCTCAACCAAGTTTCGAACAGCTTCGCCATTAAGGCTACTACCAATGTTCAATACCATCAGGTCTTTATTGTCATGAGAGACTTTATTTGCCAAAGCAGAAGCAACTTCCGTTTTACCGACACCCGGCAGACCTTTCATGACCATCACATCAATTTCATGATTGATGAAACTATTAAAGGCGTCTTTTAATTCCGGATCTAGGTACTGAACGACTTGTTCATAATCCACCGGCTCGTCAAATGTTTTATGGGCACGTTGTAACGCATCATCTATTTCTTTGGCGCCCTGGTGTTTTTTAATAAATTGCATGGCGCCAATAGCACCAAGGCCCGTCAAGCTTAACAAGATCAGGGGAACAAAGAGTTCTTCCAGCATGCCACCTACCATTTTACCGACAGATTGGTGCGGGGTTTCAGCTTGAAACTGCAAACCGACCTGAGCGTCTTCCAGCATTTGGGTAAAGGGCGCCATATTTCTGGGTAGCAGGATTTTGCGGACTGAATTGTCTTTCAGATACAGGGTAGCTTTTGGCAAAGAAGTTAGCGAGTTGGGATCCACGGAGATGATGACACGATCCAGTTGACCAGCCTGAATTAAATTATCAACACTGCCGTATCCGATTTGACGGTTAGGTGAGAACGACTGAGGAGATAATGAAGGCCTAGCAGAAGTATAGGAAGACGTAATATGAGTATGGGTAGGAATAAGGGGTTGTCTATTAATTGGCGGATAAGCGTATGAACCCGATTGATACGAAGCGTCGTTGGTTGACGAATCTGCCGTATAGCGTTGAGTGGTAGCCAAACGGTAAGGAGATAAAATAGGAGAGCGATTTTTTACAGGCGAATAGAAACCGGGCGTCGGTGACATTTGGGTTTTAGAAGGAGTCAGTAACATTTCTAGTTATCCTGAAGGGTGTGTGCGTTTTTGGGTTTCGTGGCGGATGATAAAATACCCGGCCAATGCAACGGCGGCGCCAATACTGATGAGGCGAGGAATTCTGTGATGAACATCTTTTAAGTTGGTGAAGATTTTATTCAGATTTTTTACATGGGCCGGCATTAAGGCTTTTTCAAACAATACATTTAGAAAAGCAGCTCGATCGGAGTGCAGCAGATATTTAAGAGAGGTTTGAGATTTCCCCAACCATTTTTGCATTAAAGGCTCTTGGGTCAGCGCCATTAAACCGTCTTTGTTTTGAAGGACCTTGTTTGCAGTATTTAAATACTGATCTGCAGTGGACCCAAACGGAGTACTCAAAGCCATGTTGGCTGCCGTTTCTTGAAACGTATGGAGGTGCTTGGAAACGGACAGAGGAGAACTCCCTGCCATTAACGCAGCATCCAGTCTGGCAAGTCCACTGCGAAAATCAGTGGAGACCGGTAAGGCCTCCTGGACATAAAGCTGGCGAAGTCGACGAGTTTCATCCAGTAAGGTTGTCCGGAGGCTGAGGAGTTTTTGGATATCTTGGATAAGCATTTCTTGTTTATTGTCAGCCGTTAAGACGGTATACACCAACGCGCCAACCGCTCCGGCCAGGGGAATTTGGATGCCGTATAGCTTTTTTTTGCCGGATGCCAGAGATTTACTTTCTTGATTAGCCCGGGCAGCTGCCAGAGTTTGGAAGGTATCGTCTTGCGTGTTGAAGGCTTTACTAGTCAGTGCATTTGGCAAGCTTAAAGCAGCTGCGGTTGCAACAGGGGCCATGCGATTAATGGGAGTAATGGAACTAAACGTGCTGGCAGAATAAATTTTATCCGAGGTGGGTGAAAGCCCGGAAAGAGAAGCGTTATTTAAGTTGAGGGTTAAGGCAGACACGTGACTGTAGTCCTTAAGAGGTTTTTTTTAGTTTTTTTCCAAGGGTTAAACTGCCGGGTTTGGGTAAGGTACCCAAGAGGCTATTTTCAGGGATATCGGTTTCCAGTTTTTGAGGTTCAAAAGATTCCAGAAGTTTGGTATCCAGATCGCCATCCGACGTCTCATCAGTTTGTTTTGCCTTCAACGATTGATCCATTTCTCTGATTTTTGCCAAATCCAAGGTAAAGACTCTGGTGTCCATTGGGTATTGGTGTTCTCGGAGGAACGACTGGAGGTTTTGAGCCATGGGCTGGTAGCCAGATTTTGAGGTCGATTCTGGATCGGCGGTTTGCTCGGTAACCTCAAGAGTGTTGGAGGACTGAAGGTGCTTGAGGTATGTCAGCACGTCTTGCTGCCAAGGCTCTACAGCGACCGTCACAGTTTTCAGGCTTTGCTTTCGGGCAGCCAGTCCTAGCAGGTTTTGCAAGCTACCGATGTCAGCGGCCATGTGTTCAAACCCCGGTAGCTCCCGAACAGAGGGGATAAACAAATCATCGGACTGGAGTTGACCAAAGGTGCTATAGCCAATGAACAGTGGCGCAGAACGGCCAGTTTCTTCGGTGGATTTCATGCCTTCTGAGAGGTGGTGATAGAGGGCCATGGTTTTGAACCAGGGAGTTTCAGCCGTCTGCTTAATGACTTCCGAAATACTAGGGTCTTGGAGGGTAGGTGGTGCGTCATCAGAGCCGGCAGGGTAGTCGATAAGACGGTTGCTTTCTTCTACATGACCGGTGATGAAGGAAAATTGCTTATGTTGCAGGCCGGAATCGTCCCGGGTATCAATTTTGTAGCTGCCATTGGTGCTGAACCTTCGGGGAAGTGCAGCCAGGGTGAGAAGTTGGGTATCGCTGGTGCCAAGATAGACGGGTTGAAAACGGCTGCCGTCGGCATTGCCCACTGAGTTTTTCATAACCCGGACGCCCTTGGTTTCTCCGGCTTGACGAATTTGATCAAAAGCCTGACTGGTTTGGATTTCAATATCATCGCCGGTGCGGAGCTGGCGGATTTTATCCACCTCTGCTTTGGCCGCCATGCCGGCAACGCAGAGCGGGCAAATACCGCAGAAATGACCGAACCGAGGGGAGGTTTGGACAGGTTTGATAGACGCTACACCATTAAGGGCGGCCATGCTGTGGTTGAGAGAGAAGGCTGTGGACATGGGGGGGACTATGCTCCTCGCCGTGGTTTTATCTTGAAAAGTCGCCTGTGGGTATTTCGACAACAAAGATTGAGCTTGTAGAGTGGGTTTATATGACACGGGATACATGGATTGGTCCGATTTCGTTCGCTTTTTTAATTGAAGGATTATTATTGAGAATACTTCTCATCTATACTTGAGAATTATTCTCAATATTAGGAAGAATGTCAAGGTGTTTTCTTTTGGCGTGGGCGATGAGAGAAATGTGTCCCAAAATGTCACGTTTTAAAAAACGTGTTTTTTGGGGCATATGGCTGAGAATATTTTACAGACTGTGTTTTAGCGATGAGCTTCGTGCCCTATGTCCCTGGATTAGGGCATGAGTTTTAAGGAAATTCAGCAAAGATTTCAATCCTCTCACCCCTATACCCCCTCGGCGAAAACATCTTATTCAGTTATCAAGGTACTATTCATCACGGAATCTGGATCTTCCGGTTGTAATAGTAAGGTAGGCAGGTTTTGTCAGAATGCAACAACATTATCAATCAATTATTTTCAGTATTATCTCGGATAAAAAGAGCGTATGGATTGGCAAATTAAAGCTCATGCTCCTTAACGATAAATGCCGAGGATTTAGCGTGATCAATAAAATTTTTCTCATCTTCTAACAGTAAAGCACCCAATTTCTGTCCCTCAGGTGAGCTCATTCCCGCCATGAGGTCCTCTTCAGATTCAAACCACACTTCTGCGACACCATCATATTCAGGCAACATGCCTCTCGAATTCCTTAACCCAGCATTTAAAGGTGTGTCTAAAGTAAGAGATTGCACATATTTTTTAGCCCTCATCTTGTCGGCATTCTCCATAAAGAAGGGACCATGTTTATTCATCCAGTAATCCTGAAACTGCTTACGGGTCATCTCTGGGTGCCGTGTTAAACACATAACAAATTTTATCATTTTTTATATTTTCCCTTAATAACTATATTTATCGTAATTATGCCGAATCTCACTAATCTGGATAATTCAATAGAAATTGAGCTAAGTATTTTCTAATTCTTTGATATTCATCTATAGTTTCATTGTGAAATTTTCTAAAAGCCATATAAATAATATAAAAGAGTCCGTACTCCGAAGCCGGTAGCGCCTTTGGGGGTTTCAGGCTCTGGGCGATCGACATAAGCCGGGCCAGCAATGTCTAGGTGAGCCCAAGCAGTTTTATCGAGGACGAATTCTTTTAGGTACATCCCGGCGGCTGAAGTACCGGCTTCGCCTTTGGAGCCGGCATTAATCAGATCGGCAACCTCGCTTTTAAGAGCGAATTTGTATTCATCATACAGAGGCAACTGCCAGAATTTTTCACCGGCATCTTTTCCGGCCTCCTGGAGGCCCTGAATGAGCTTGTCGGAGGT
>JAHQWC010000017.1 GCA_019634025.1 Vampirovibrio sp. | reverse complement strand
ATTCAAGTTTAAAATCGTAGACTTATCCACCGTCACCTCAATTTCATTAGAGGTGGTGGACACACCAGAACGAAGCACTGCTGGGCTTTCCCCCGGGAAATCCAGTTGAGGATCGGCTTGCTGCAACGCTAGAATATGCTCTGAGACCATGGGTGCATCGTTATAGGGCGTATTATTCAAAGGCCCTTCGTTAGACGTGTGAATGGTCGGCAAATTCAGACTTCCATCCGGGTTTAATCCCCAAAATGCCTGAAGCTCATTTGCCTGCTCAGCCAACAACGCCGGTTTGGCGGTAGGCTGCTCAAACGCCAGAGTATTTACAGCATCCAACGGGTTGTTTTTCATCACATGCTGAGGAATCAACTGCTGAAAAACGTTTTGAACGGATTCCCATGGCTTCAGGTTGTCTAATTGAGCCATGTCCACAGGGTGTTGTTGCATCGATGCGGGGTTAACGTCGGCAATAATATCCGGTTTGGGCTGGAGCTGACCACTATTCAAGTCATCTGCACTATTCGCCATGGCCATCAACGCAGCAGACTCATGACTGGCGCCAAATTCAAAAGACGGCCATTCTAAAGAGGCGCCGTTCATAAAGCTCAAGGTGCTAAATTCCCGAAGAGTTTCCGGATGGATCAAGCTAAACAAGCTTCCCGTATGATAATCAGAAAGTTCATAATCGGAGAGGAAAGTAGAGAGCAATAGTAAAGACGTCCCAGGGTCTAAGTTCGCTTCTGGGTTAGTTTGCTCGGCATCAATAACAGAAGTCGGCAGAGTGGGAACGTTCTTTTTCTTACGAGGGTGTTTTACTTGCTGCACACCGGGATCCAACATGGCCAACTGGTTGGCTTGGACCTGTGCAATGGGCGCAATGGGAACAACCTGGGACGTTCCGGCAAAGATTGCGGCGAGTCCCAACACCGCCAGTTTTTTCATCTGTATCATCGGTACACTCACTCCTAGTTTTTCAGGCGCCTCGTTTTATTTAGGCCCCTGGTTTCCTCTTAAGCTTTAATGCTGGCGCCTTATATTTGGATCGGCTTGGCGCTGCGGGTTAAAATCTCCTCTGGTATAGAATCTTCTGGGGTACTCTATTAACAGGGTTACACTGTTACTCTATGCGTTATGCTTCACCTAGAAGCTCACTACGGATTTTTTGGTGCCTTCAATCAGCTCCACATTATTTCCGCTGCCACTGGTCATACTCACCGGCACCATGTTGTCATCCGGCTCCGCCAGCATATCTCCTGGGCCAGGCGCGTTGAAGCTGCTGACCTGGTGAACGGCAGGGGGAGTCATGTCGACTTCGGTAACACCGGGCAACTCACTCACCGTAAAGTCACCATCAGGCCGCAACACCAGTTTCAAATCGCCACGGTCTTCCGCTAAGGCAAGCTTTTCGGCTTGATCTGGATATACGGCCAAGGTTACAGAGGAAATCCGTTTGGCCTGCTTTTGGGCGGCTTTTCTCTCTTTTACTCTGGCCTTACGCATTTTTTCAATGTCTTTGGCGGACAGTTTTTTGCTCTTCTTTTTGGATTTTTTCTTGTCCTCTTTTATCGGGTTCTCATTCAAGGCTTCCGGGGTTTTCATATCCGGCTCTCCTTGGTCCACCATGTCCTGAGAAGCAGCCAGGACCAGTGCGTTTTGCAGGATGGTTTCCGACACCTTGAAAGTACCATCAATGGTGCTACCAACCTGTTCGCCGTTTACCTTGTAGATGTTTAAAACATCCACGTAGTTACCCGGGCGGACAAACCCACCGACGCCAATAATTTCGGAGGCTTTCAGGGTAATAGCCCGCATTCCTTCAGGAATAACAACGGGTAAGCCGCCTTTGGAATCATCTCCAGAGAGCTTTTGTTTGAAGATAGGCTCTCCGACATACAGATTCGCCGTGGCGGTTCTACCGGTGAGATCGCCTGCTTTGGTGAAAATGCTGTCTTTGGGAATATATTTTTCCGGCCACTCCGCCATTTTATAGTCGGTACGGTCCAATACCTTGCCAAGAGGCACATAGCGAGCCGCAATGGCAATGGTTTTACCTTTAACTTTGGGTTCGACAGTCGCCTTGTTTTTATCGCCGCTCAGCATGCCCATCAGGATAAAGGCCGTGATGACCGCCATGATAAGCGCACCGATAATAAACAGGTGACCGGTTTTAATGGGTAGGGAGGATGAAACATCCGGTAAGCGAACAGTCATGACGCTCCTCTCTGTCAGGCTTTTCTGTCCAAAACATCAGCAGTATTCTTTTGTGTGTCATAAATGACCCCAAAATGTCTATCATTTTACTTTTTGCCAAAATGTCTCTGTAAATAGGTGGTGGTTTTGTTTAACGGGTTAATTGTTATTGGATATAGGGAGTCCTAAAATGGGTTATTCTTCATAGCGCATGGTCGCCACTGCTTCCACGGGGATGTTGCTTAAATAGCTAAAGACCGGAAAGGGCGAATCCATTTCGTAAGTAATGGCCACCGTTACAGAACGGTTGCCCACAGGCTCTGCGGCATCAGGTTCCGTCACAGTTACCTGTTCATCGGTCAACGTCTGGCCGGTGGTGGTGAGCATATAATCCTGAACTTCAACTTTAATTTCATCAATGGCCGCCGCCACTTCTGCCGGGGTGCCGGACAGATCGTCATTCAATGCCGCAATCCGAGCTCCTTCACGTACGGCGCTGACCACAGCATTTTGAACATACAAATAAATACTCACGCTGGCGATGAGGACCAATAGCATGACAAACGTAAAAATGCTGGCGATTAATTCAATGACCGCCTGGCCTTTTTTATATGTAAAACGCTTACGCATAGGTTGTCCCAATCACATTTTTCCTCAACGCGGGTTTAAAAATTTCTGGATATTAATAGTCTTCTCTGGAAATAGGGGGGTTCTGTAGAAAAAGTTTGGGAGGCAGGATTCCGCCTGTTGCGGAACCCTGCCAAAAGAAATCAATTACTCTGGAATAGCACCAGTGAAGTAGGTTTCAATATTGTTCAACACAGTGTCAAACATGGTGGCCAACGCACCATCTTCACCTTGAACTAACGCAATAACTGCGGCAACAATAACTGCTGCAATAACCAAGGCACCGCCGTACTCTACAACACCTTGTCCTTTGTTGCGTTTCATCAGTTTTTTCATAAAGTAATGTTCTCCTAGCTTGCCAACTCTCAGTGACAGTTTTAACAGTGTTAAAGGACCTTCCCTGGAAACAAAAACGACCTTCACGACTCTTGCCATACCGGCTTTAGACACTGCACCAAAAAAAGATCCATCAACAGGGATATCATTCCAATTTAATTCAAATCTTAAACGGGAATTGCAATAAAACTTAATACCCAAATAGAGGATATTCGTGAAAAACTTTGTTCCAAGGTCCTTTGAATGAAGGAGTATTTCGTTGGTTTGTCCGTTAATTAGGTTATTTGTCTGGTGGATATACTGAGAGATACCTTGTGTTTGTCGGGGAATATGGGCTAATGGGAACCTCGTTTTTATAGCGATGCAAAAAGGCACGCCCTCCGGAACCCGGTGGACGCACCTTTTCTGAGTTGATCTGAAACAGTCAGATCAATATGGATTGTTGTTTCCAATATTTAAGGTCGTATCAATGTACTTTATTCAGGGTCTCTTTTCTCTCTAGTGCCTCCTTTCTCTACATCACTCTGGGGGTAAAGCTTTTAAAACCTGTTTTGAAGGTTTCCTCTTAAATATCTCAATGTAATTGATGGTCCCGAGACACCTGCCCAACAATTCTGATCTACCCATGAGCTGGATCTGCAGACAGGCGAATTAAATTGGAGTAGCCTCCCTTCCGGTTTACCGGGAATTCCGGCAGATGTGGTCAACGCATGTGCATCCCGAGGTTTAAAGTAATAAAAACAATTTATACTCGTGAATTGCTGTGAAACCGAGGCTTTGTAAATAAAGCCAGGCCTTTATTTACAAAGGTATATCTTGGATATTCTGGGCTGACATCATTTGATGCAAACTCTTTTACGAGGCGTTATTTATAGCGTCATTTTTAGTGGATGGGTTTGTGCTAGAGTGGCTGGCAGCAATCTGACTGGTGTATGAGAGCGCGCTGGTTTCCGGGACGTTTTTTATCAAGGGTAATCACTGTCAGAAAATGCCAACCCCAGTTGATATGTTCTATAGAAAAGGACTTTTTCCATGACGTTTGAACGCCCGGACCGTCGCAGACATGATGAACTCAGACCCATCCAGGTGGTACGGCGCTACACCCGTTATGCACCGGGCTCTGTACTGATCTCTTACGGGGAAACCAAGGTGTTGGTGAACGCTTCTGTGGAAGAGCGGGTTCCTCGGCATGTGCAGGAATCTCACGGAGATGGCGCCGGATGGATTACGGCGGAGTATGCCATGTTGCCAGCAGCCACCCATAGCCGGACCGGACGGGAACGGATGCGGGTATCGCCCAGAAGCACCGAGATTCAACGGTTGATTGGCCGTTCTCTACGGGCTTGTGTGGATTTAAAAACCATTGGTCCCCGGACTATTACGGTGGATTGTGATGTCATTCAAGCTGACGGCGGCACCCGTGTTACGGCCATTACCGGCGGCTTTATTGCCTTGATGGATGCCTTTCAGTCTTTGAAAGAAAAAGAATTGCTGGCGGAGATCCCCCCGGTAACCCCGGTGGCGGCAGTGAGTGTTGGCGTGAAAGACGGTGATGTACTGCTGGATTTGAACTATGAAGAAGATTTTGCGGTAGATGTAGACGCCAATGTGGTGATGAATAAAGATGGTCATATCATTGAGTTTCAAGCCACCTGCGAAGGCCTGCCGTTTGACCGGGTAACCTTGGACAAGATGGTGGATCTTTCTCAGCAAGGAATTGCTGAGCTTATTACCATCCAGGAAAAAGCTTTGGCCGAAAAAGCCGAAGCACCGGTTTCGGCAGCCATTTCTTAATTTGCAATACTTATCGTCACTGGAGTTGAATCCATGAGCCAAGCACCTGCTTCCAGTCCTTCTTCCAAAAAAGCCCAACCGCTCCAGCGGCCTAAAGGCACCCAGGATGTATTACCGGGGGAAATGGGCAAGTGGCATCATATTGAAGCAACTGCTCGGCGTCTGTTTGGGCAGTATGGGTATTCTGAAATCCGAACGCCGGTGTTTGAGTATACATCGCTCTATGAACGTGGTGTTGGGGAAGAGACCGACATCGTTAACAAGGAAATGTATACCTTTGAAAAAGGCGAGCGCTTGCTGACGCTAAGGCCTGAAGGGACTGCGGGAGTGGTGCGGGGGTTTGTAGAGAACGGGATGAGCCGGATGCCCAAGCCGGTGAAGCTGTATTATATGGGCCCGATGTTTCGGTATGAGCGCCCTCAAGCGGGTCGGCAGCGGCAGTTTCATCAGATTGGCGTAGAAATTTTTGGCATTGAAGGACCTATGGCGGATGTGGAGACGATTTTGACGGCCATGCGGTTTTTTGAAGCCTTGGGTGTGCCGAATTTGGCTTTAGAGATTAACAACATCGGCGATCCCAGTTGCCGGGAGCGATTTCGAGAAGGCTTTCGGAAGTTGATGAAGCCGCATTTAGACAGTCTGTGCGAGAATTGCCGGCGGCGGTATGATACCAACCCCATGCGGATGCTGGACTGTAAGGTGCCGACGGATAAGGCGTTGTATCAACAGCCCGAGGTCCAACAGTTTTTAGCCGAAGACTTTACCTCTGACGAGTGCAAAGCACACTTTCAGGCGGTGCAAGATGCCTTAACCGGTTTGGGAATACCGTTTACCCGAAATCCGAACTTGGTTCGTGGGCTGGATTACTATAACCGCACAGTATTTGAGATTACCAGCAATCACTTGGGTGCCCAGAACGCCGTATGCGGCGGAGGACGGTATGATATTTTGTTTGAAAAGTTAGGCGCTGCAACGATGCCGGGAATTGGTTGGGCTTTGGGCGTGGAGCGGTTGGTGAGTTTGATTGAGGATCAGTCTATTCAACCCCTGGATTACTATATTGTGAGCGACCAGCCAGCGGCGGCGTTTGGGTTGCAGCAGGAACTTCACGGAAAAGGCGTGTCCGCCGAGGTGGATTTAACCGGGAAGGGGTTTGGGAAGCAGTTGGCTGCAGCAGGGAAGCGGCAGGCGCGGTTTGCTGTTATTTTAGGGGAATCCGAAATCCAAGAGAACCAGGTGACTGTTAAGAACTTAGAGAATGGAGAGCAGGAATCTCATTCTCGTGAGGTGTTTTTGGCTCAGATTTCGGGTGGGCGATAACTGTTAAACATGTGATTTCAGTTTCCCAAAATGTCTCACTTTAAAAAAATGGTTTTTTGGGGCATGGGATGAAAAGGCTTTTGGTGTAAGGGTTGTAGCTTTCGATTGAATGTCCCATGTCCCACTTTTAGGGCGTGGTTTTGAGTTGGTGATTCAATTATCAAGGTACGATAGTCACGGAAGGGTGTTTATCCAGTGTATTCCTACCTTAGCCAGCTTTGGGGGGAATGCAAAATTTTCTCTGAACTAAAGGGTAGTAAGTTGAAATAATTGAATGCTTTTTGATCCCTCAATGAGAATTTTGATATACCGTAAAGTATAGAGCTCTCTTAAAAGAAAGAGTATGAATGCTACTTTTAAAAACCTTACTGTAGGAGATTATAAGGGATATTAAAATATTTTTGCTTGCATTTAAGAATGTGGTTTGGTAAAACATACTTGTCGGTTATATACCGATTGGTAGATAGGAGATACGAACAATGCACATAAACATGATTGGAAAAATTTCACCCAAAGCGCTTTTAGGCGCTTCTGTCGCTCTTTCTCTAGGCTTAATGGCCTTTGCGCCCGTGAGTCTTGCCGGAGAGCATCACGGTGACCATCACAATAGTCAACACCAACACCATCAAGCGCACCAGGCAACCGCTGATATTGTAGATACTGCGGTTGCCGCCGGGAAATTTAACACCCTGGCTGTGGCGCTAAAAGCAGCCGGCTTGGTGGACGTGCTGAAAAGCGATGGAAAGTTCACGGTGTTTGCCCCGACGGATGAAGCTTTTGCTGCCTTGCCGGAAGGTACCTTGGCAACCTTGCTGAAACCTGAAAACAAGGAAAAACTGGCGAATATTTTGAAATATCACGTTGTTGCCGGAGCTGTTGAGGCCAACGAGGTTGTGCTGAAGGATTCAGTGAAACCTTTGTATGGCAAGTCTTTGACCATTAACACTAACAATGGTGTGTTTGTTGAGAACGCCCAGGTGGTGAAAGCCGATGTGCACGCGAGCAACGGGATTATTCATGTGATTGATAAGGTTATGTTGCCTGAGTAAAACCCCTATTAAATATACACCGGCAGGGCAGAAATGCCCTGCCTTTTATTTTATGTACCTGGTGGTAAATTCTTTAAATGCCTTAAAGGGGCTAAATGTTTCAAAACCAATCGAACAGACATATTGAAACGAGCAAAACCATCGAGTACTCGATATTTCAGATGATAGCTTTAGTTCAAGCTGGGTTGTTTGAGTTCAAAGACTTCGGAAGATAGGATGTAGTCTTTGAAGACCTGGCGGGTGTTGCCGACGCGGTGGGCGGAGACACTGTTTTTGGTGAGGAAGGTGATATCTTCCATGGATTCCAGCGAAGACACTGCTTTTGGGGTCTCGGCTTTTAGTTCGGCGTCACGTTCGTCAATGACAACAGTCAAAACATCGGTGGTCATTTTTTTAGCTCCTCACCCGAACCGGGTGTTTCCTTATCATCGAGGGACTTGTGGATAGTGGAATCAATTGGATGTTGGGTTCATATTTACCATAAAAGCGGAAGGATGCCAAGAATTGCCTTTGGGGTGTGGGGTTTGTTTCAAAGGGTAAAGGGATTCTGTGTGATCCCTATGGCTTGCTGGTGGGCCAGCAGAGCTGGCATTGGGGCCTGTGTCCTGCCCCAAACCCGGCCCTATTATTTTTGCTGACCTCGCTTCGCAGCTTTGCTGCTCGCTCGGCTATTTTTACAGGGGTTCTGGGCGCAAGCGCCAGAATATAATTTGTTCCTGATTTTTTAGAATGTTTTCAACCATTGTATCATTGGACAGTGCTATTTCGAGCATATTATAGGGTTATGGAGAGGTGCTCACTTCCCTAATGGATAGGCCAGAGTCTCATCAAGCGGTTATTGAAGCGCCAGCAGCACAGGAAGTGGTGATGGTGGCGGAGGTGTTGGTGGATGTGGGGACGAAGGCGTTGGAGCGGAAGGTGTTTAGTTACCGGATTCCTGATGGACTGCTGCCGGTGGCGGCGGTGGGAGCACCGGTATCGGTGCCGTTTGGAGGGCATCCGCAGTTGCCGGGCTTTATCCTTAACCTGTCGCCTTTGCCGGAAGAAGAGTTGGGGTATAAGCTGCGGGATATTAATGATGTGTTGGACGAGCAGCCCTTGTTTGGTCCTGAGTATTTGGCGTTTTTGGAATGGGTTTCCCACTATTACGCCACACCGCTGCTTCAGGTGATTGGTTGTGCCCTGCCGGGGACGTTGGTACAGAAGCTGCGGAAAGAGGTCTTTTTTCAGAAATTCCCGGACCAGGCAGAGGACGAGGCGGCTTTAGGAACCGATGGCAGGCGGGTGTTGCGGTATTTGCAAGAGAAACAGAAGGCGTATACGCCAAAATACCTGAGCACCCAGCTCAAAATCCCGCTGAAAACCCTGACACCGTTGGTTCAAAAGTTGAAGCAAGCCGGGTGCGTTTCAGTGGAGACTCAGCTGAAGGATGGCCCTAAGCGGTCTCGAGTGAAGTCTAAACAGTCAGGTGCTTCTACTGAGTCCGGTGAACTGTCACCTTTGGCGCTGACGGAAGCCCAACAGCAGGTAGTGGCCTCGGTGCTGGCCAACGAAAATAACGTGCCTTATGTCTTGTTTGGCGTTACGGGATCCGGCAAGACGGAAGTGTATATGGCGTTGACCCAGCAGATGTTGGATCAAGGGAAGTCGGTGCTGCTGTTGGTGCCGGAGATTGCGTTGACGTCTCAGATTGCCAAGCGGTTTTTGGCGCGATTTGGTGCTGAAAATGTGGCGTTATGGCACAGTAACCTGTCTGACGGGGAGAAAAATGTGGCCTGGCGTGAGATTTTGGCCGGGCAACGGCGGCTGGTGATTGGCACCCGGTCGGCGGTGTTTACACCACTGCAGGACTTGGGGCTGATTTTGATGGATGAGTGTCATGACGGTAGCTTTAAGCAAGATGCTCCGGCGCCGCGATATGATGTGCGCACCGTGGCGCGAGAGATGGCCAGACGATTTGATATTCCGGTGGTGATGGGAAGCGCCACGCCGGATGTGGTGTCGTATCATCAAGCACTAGCGGATGGTACCTTATTGCGGTTGTCTGAACGTTTTGGCAGTCGGCCTATGGCTGAGGTGACGTTGGTAAATATGAACCACGAGCGGGCTGCGGGGAATACCTCAGGCCTGTCTCGTGCTCTGGTAGCCGCATTGAAAGAGAACCTGGAGCGGGAAGAGCAGGCCATTGTGCTGATGAACCGGCGGGGGTTCTATACCGTGATTACCTGTGCACAGTGTGAGACGGTGTTTGAATGTCCGCATTGTGAGGTGAGTTTGACGCTCCACCGGGATGCCGCTCAGGCAAGATGCCATTACTGCGGGTATGTGACAGCGCAGCCAGAATATTGCCCGCACTGCGCCAGCATGGATCTGGTCTCTTCCGGTACTGGCACCCAGCGGGTGGCGGAGGATTTGGCAGGGTTGTTTCCAGAGGTGAAACTGGCCCGACTGGACAGTGATGTGACCCAGCGGAAGGAGGCGTCTCAAGCGGTGTTGGATGAGTTTCGCAGCGGAGAGGCTCAGGTTTTGGTGGGGACCCAGATGGTGGCCAAGGGGTTGGATATTCCCAATGTGACCCTGGTGGGCGTGATCAATGCTGATACCAGCTTTAGTCTGCCGGATTATCAGAGCTCAGAGCGTGGGTTCCAACTGCTGACCCAGGTAGCAGGCCGCGCAGGCCGAGGAGAGAAACCGGGTCGGGTGGTGGTGCAGTCTGTGGCGCCGGAGCATGCGGTGATTCAATTTGCCCGAGCCCAGGACTTTGAGGCGTTTTATGACTTTGAATTGATGAGCCGGGAGCGGATGCAGTTTCCGCCTTACAGTCAGTTGTTCCGGCTGATGGTGAGTAGCCCGGAGGAGCAGAAGGCGTGGCAGTTTATTAGCGCCGCTGTGGAGCACCTGCGGGTAAAACTGATGAGAGAGGGGCTTACCGAGGATATTGAGTTACTGGGACCGGCTCCGTGTGTGATTCCGAGAATTCAGCGGAAATACCGGTTCCACTGCCTGGTAAAGACCCGAGCCGGAAAACCTGGACACTGGCTGTTGAACCGGTTTTATCAGGCGGTGAAGCCGCCGGAAGGGGTGGTGTTTACGTTGGACGTGGATGCTCAGACGTTGTTGTAGTTGAGATTAACTATAGCTAATGAGAAAGTTGATTTTTCATTTACATACTTAAAAAAAGGAGTTTGCTACTAGTGTGTGAAATTGATTGGGATCTTGTTCTTAAGTTCGTTTCTCCAACCACATCACTCCTTACTTTTTTTGTAATTGTATGGGGAGTTTTAACTTGGAAAAACCAAGTAATTTTTCAAAAAAAATTAGATTTGGCAGACGAAGTAGCTGAGGTATTTTCTCAAATGGAGGATCTGTTCTATGACCTGAGAAATCCTTGGCTAGATGGAAATGAAGGAATGACTCGAATGACTTCAGAAAATGAAGATCCCGAAGTAAGCAAATTGCTGAATACAGCATATATTCCAATTGAACGGCTTAATAAACAGCACCATCAAGAATTATTTGGCAGAATTTATAAGTATAAGTTCCGATTCAAAATTTACTTTGGGAAAGAAGCTGTAGAAGGTTTTGATACTATTTTAGAGATACAAAAAAGAATACGTGTTGCTGCAAAAACGAATTATCAATCAATACTGAGTGCACATAAACCTTTGAGAGAAACAGATGCACAGCTAGCAGATGAGTTCCATAAGTTGTGTTATTGCAATAACTTTAAAGAAGGGAATATGTTCGACGATGAGATTCATCACCAAGTTATTGCAGCACAACAGAAAGTATTAAAAGTCTATAAATCTGTTATGCAAGAGAGTATTAGAAAGTAACAAAGAAATAGTCATTGTTAATGTCTTCTTTGATCTCGGAGCAAGGTCCTATGCTCTTTCTGGTCGTTCAGGAAGACGGTTTATTATTGGCTGGTTAAATTACATCCGATCCGGTGCAGAAACCCCAAGCAAGTATAGTGTTTGAGCTAGGATCTTTTTGAGGGCGATAATCACCATTAGGCGGCCTAAAGTCACGTCTGCATCTGGGGTCAGGATGCGGCAGACGTTGTAGAGACCGTGGAAGTCGGCGGACAGTTCCAGGGCATAGCGGGCGAGTAGATGCGGGGCTCTTAGGTTGGCGGCGTCTACCACCAAGTCTTCGAACTGATCCAGCTTTAAGATGAGGTCTTTGACCCGTTGACGGGCTTCGTCAGAGTCCAGGTTGTCCAACATGGCGGACAGATGGTCAGCGGTCAGATTTTGCTCGTAGGCCTTTAGGGCTTCTTCGGTGAGGAGCGCTGGGGCTTTCTCGCCGGTGGCGACATTCACATTGTCTTGGGTGGCGTTGCGCAAAATGCCAGCGCAGCGGGCGTGGGCGTATTGAACATAATACACCGGGTTTTCATCGGTGGCACTGGCAGCGAGGTTGACGTCAAAATCCAACGTCGTGTCGGCGGACTTGTTCACCATCCAGAACCGGGTGGCGTCCACGCCGACTTCTTCCACCACGTCGGCCAGGGTGAGCATTTTGCGGCGCTTGCCCATCCGGGCTTTTTCGCCGTCGACAATCAAATTGACCAATTGGCCCAAGAGGATTTCAAACTCGTTGACGGGGTGGCCCAGGGCTTCAATGGCGCCGCGCATCCGAGGAATATAGCCGTGGTGATCGGCCCCCCAAATGTTGACGATGCGGTTGTATTGAGGGGTACCTTCAACGCCTTCGCGGCTGAACTTATGGTGGTGATAGGCAATGTCGGCGGCGAGGTAGGTGAATTGGCCGTCGGATTTGATGAGGACCCGGTCTTTTTCGTCGCCGAACT
>JAHQWC010000016.1 GCA_019634025.1 Vampirovibrio sp. | reverse complement strand
GACTGAGGAGATTGCCCGAGTCTGCTCCTCAACCCGCACGCTTTTCTCAGTACAGATTTCGCTGGTGGAAAAACCGATTTTGGAATACGGCACCGAAGAACAGAAGCAAAAATATCTGCCGAAAATGGCCACGGGTGAAATTATTGGTTGTTTTGGCCTGACCGAACCCAATGCCGGCAGTGATGCCGGGAACCAACAAACCACCGCCAAACAGGAAGGCGACCACTGGATTTTGAACGGGCAGAAAACCTGGATCTCGAACGGAAGCCTGGCCCATGTGGCCATTGTCATTGCTCAGGCCGATAAATCGAAAGGCCACAAAGGAATTTGCGCCTTTTTGGTGGATACCGACACCCCCGGCTTCTCTGCAAGACCCATTAGTCCCAAATTGGGACTTAAATCTTCAGACACCTCTGAACTCTTCTTAGACAATGTAAAAGTCCATGAGAGTCAGATATTGGGCAAATATGGCGAAGGGTTTAAGGTCGCTATGTATTGTCTGGATCAGGGACGGTTTAGCGTGGCCGCCGGTAGTGTGGGTGTGTTACAGGCATGTGTGGATATCTCCACCCAGTATGCCATGGAGCGAGAAGCCTTTGATCAGAAAATCGGTGAGTTCCAGATGGTGCAACATATGATTGCTGACATGGCTACGGATTGTGAGGCTGGACGACTGCTAGTGTTACGAGCTGCCTATAAAAAAGACCAGGGCGTTCGCAATACTCGAGAAACTTCTCTCGCCAAATTTTTCTGTGGCGATGCTGCCAATCGTGCTGCGTATAATGCTGTTCAGATCTTTGGTGGCTACGGATTCTCTGAAGAATACCCTGCTGCAAGAATTTACCGGGATGCCCGTGTATTGACGCTGTATGAAGGCACCAGCCAGATTCACCGGCTGATTATTTCTCAGGATGAGTTGGGCATAAGGGCCGCCAACGGCCCTGGTAGCCCGGATAACCCGGTGGATAGATTGACAGCGATTGAGAAGTAATCAGGCTCTATAGGCAATTTAACGGTAAAATAGCCTTATGCCTTCCTTATTCGACTATCTTATCAAACACACCATGCCTCTGGCGCCTAAAGCGCTGGTGAAGCAGATCGCTCGACGCTATGTTGCCGGAGAAAGTGTTGAAGAGATGCTGGCGGTGGTGCGACGGTTGAACGATCAGGGGATGATGTGCACCATTGATCTGCTGGGAGAGTTTGTCCATACCGAAGCCGAGGCCAGGGCGGCGGCCAAAGAGTATGAAACGATTCTGGAAGCCATCCACCGGGAAAAAATGGATGCCGGGGTGTCGGTGAAGCTGACTCAGATGGGCCTTCTGCTAGATAAAGACTTGTGCGTGGATATTATGCGAGACCTTATATTCAAGGCCAAGGAACTGGGAGTATTTGTCCGAATCGATATGGAAGATTCCGGCTGCACCAGCGATACAATTGAGATTTATTTAAAACTACGCCGGGTATTTGAGAATGTGGGGATTGTATTACAGGCATACCTGCGGCGCACATTGGGGGATACTCGAGATATTTTGGCCGCAAACGCCGGAAACTATAGACTGTGTAAGGGCATTTATGTTGAGCCCAGAGATATTGCTTTTCAAGATGGTGAGATTACCAACCGGAACTTTATTCTGGTGTTGAAGCACATGATGAAAAACAACGCCTACGTGGGCATTGCCACTCATGACGAGCGGCTGGTATGGGAGGCTCAACGGTTGATTGACCAGCACAAGGTGAAACGCGAAGATTATGAGTTTCAGATGCTACTGGGAGTAGACGAAGAGCTGCGCGATATTATTTTAGCCAGTGGCCACCGGCTACGGGTATATGTGCCTTACGGCGCACAATGGTATGCCTACTGTGTACGTCGATTGAAAGAGAATCCCAAAATCGCCCGATACGTCATACAACACCTGTGGCGTTCTTTAGTAGATCGCGTGGCCAACCGGCGGCAGTAAGCCTGGGACGAATTTTATACCCGGTTGGTTTTTCCTGGGCGTTTTTTCTTCAGGGTAAGTTTTTCAGTGGGTTGTTCACTGCTTGAGTCTGCCTCCGGAGAGTTAGTGGTGGCAGACTCCATGGCTTCGGTAAACGGGGTATCCATCACTTCTTCACCGGCCACGTTTTCTTCCATCTGACGCTCCAGCTGAATTTCAATCCGAGCCCGGAACAGTAAGGACACGGTTTCCTTCTGAATCTCGTAGGTCATGCCCTGGAACATTTCGTAGGCTTCCCGTTTATATTCAATCAGCGGATCCTTCTGCCCATAGGCTCGCAGGCCAATGCCTTCACGTAGGGAGTCTAAGTTGTGGAGGTGGTCGATCCATTTGCTATCCACAATAGAAAGCATGATATCCCGCTCAATCCGACGTAAGGGATGGCGGCGTTCAGCCAGCTCTTCTTCAGAAAGCTTGTCTGAGAGGCCTGCTTCTTCCTCTTCTTCCAGGCCCATCATTTTTAGACCGTGTTGCTCTTCCAAGTCTTTGGCAACCTGGTTAATATTCCCTTCCATTTGCCCGTAAACTTCCAGTCCTAAGGCTCTAAATTCATCTGCCAGAACGCCAGCCTGTTTACCCTGGACGTCTTGCATGGTTACTTTTTCGGCCAGTTGCGGTGCCTTAGCGTGGAGGGCATTTAAGACCTCTTGCAAAGTTTCTTCGGTAATGTCTTCGGGCTGCTCCTCAGGGTGAATGTGGATGTTCACGATCCGAGCCATCTCTTCTTCAATCATCCGCATCACATGCGTACGAAGGTTTTCGCCTTCTAGCACTCGCCGACGTTGATCGTAAATGAGTTTCCGTTGTTCAGTCAGGACATCATCGTACTGTAAGATGTTCTTGCGAATATCAAAGTGATAGGCTTCTACTTTGCGCTGGGCGCCTTCAATGGCGCCGGTGACCATACCGGCGGTAATGGGCATGGTTTCATCAATGTTCAGCTTATCCATAAGCCCGGAAACAATGTTGCCACCAAACAGCCTCATCAAGTTGTCTTCCAAGGACAGGTAGAATCTTGTGGAACCAGGATCTCCCTGCCGGGCAGCCCGACCCCGCAGCTGATTATCAATCCTCCGGGATTCGTGCCGCTCAGTTCCGATAATATGAAGACCTCCTGCGGCGATAACCTGCTCTTTCTCTGCATCGGTAATGGTTTTCTTCTCGTTAAGAAGCCGTTCGTATTCAGCCGAGGGCACTTCGTGCCAGTCGATGCCGCGCCCTGCAAACTCTTCTCGAGCCAAAAAGTCCGGATTCCCGCCCAGCAAAATATCGGTTCCCCGGCCTGCCATATTGGTGGCGATGGTGATAGCGCCAGCCCGACCAGCCTGGGCAACAATTGAAGCCTCTTTTTCATGGTGCTTGGCGTTCAACACATGATGAGGCAGCCCTTTACGAATGGCTTCAATGGCATTGGCGGTTTGCCCCATACCCCAAAGGGATTCGGCGACTTCTCCGTCTGATACTTCTTCGGCCAGTTTTTCAAACTCTGCTTTAGAGTATTTTTCAGGGTTTTTCAAATAAGGGGCTAATTTCTGGTTCAAAGTCTCATCGGTATGAATTCGCTGTTGGAGCCGAGCAGCTTTTTCCCGCAGATGAAGCGTCATTTCCGACGGGTTGGACAGCAGCTTGGAAATCCATTCGGATTTTTCAATAGACACGGTCCCCACCAAGACTGGGCGGCCTTGTTGGTAATAGTCTACAATTTCTTCGGCAGCCTTATAGAATTTAACCTGGCCAGTCTTATAAATAATATCGGCTTCATCCTTACGAACATCGGCTCGGTTGGTCGGAATAGCCGTCACGCCCAAGTCATAAATTTTGCCAAACTCTGCCTCTTCGGTCAGCGCTGTTCCTGTCATCCCAGACAGTTTGGGGTAGAGGCGGAACAGGTTTTGGAAGGTAATGCTGGCCAAGGTCTGGGTTTCATCTTGAATCTTCACGTTTTCTTTGGCTTCGACAGCCTGGTGTAACCCATCACTCCAACGGCGACCATCCATCAAGCGGCCGGTAAATTCATCGACAATGACCACTTCATTGTTCTTCACCACATAGTCAATGTCTTTTTTAAACAACTCTTTGCCTTTTAAGGCCTGAAGCAAGTGATGGGCAAAATTAGTGCGAGGGTCAAACAGATCGTCTACGCCCAATAGTTCTTGGGCTCGATCAATTCCTTCTTCGGTCAGCACCACGTTGCGGGCTTTTTCATCTACTGTGTAATCTTCTTCTGGCTTTAACTGCGGCGCTAAGCGGGCCATGCTTTGGTAGGTTTCTGCCGATTGCTCCAACCGTCCGCTAATAATAAGGGGGGTTCTGGCCTCATCAATGAGAATACTATCGACTTCATCAATAATGGCGTAATTGTAAGGACGTTGGCCTAACTGGCTTTTGGCCCCGGCCATATTGTCTCGCAGGTAATCAAACCCAAACTCGTTGTTGGTGCCGTAAGTAATGTCTGATCCATAGGCCATTTTCTTCTCAGAAAAACTCATCCCGCCGCGTTGCTCGGTATGCACCAGGCCTACGGTTAACCCTAAGGATGTATAGATTTTACCCATCCACTCTGCATCCCGTCGGGCTAGGTAATCGTTAACCGTCACAATATGCACCCCTTTGCCGGAAAGTGCATTTAAATATGCCGGTAGTGTTGCAACAAGGGTTTTCCCTTCACCGGTCCTCATTTCGGCAATGCCGCCTCGGTGCAACACAATACCGCCCACCATCTGGGTGTCAAAATGCCGCATGCCCAGCACCCGTTTACCAGTTTCTCGGACCACCGCAAAAGCTTCCGGTAACAGCATTTCCAATACGTCAGCTTCCAGCTGGCGATCCCGTTTGGGGTCATCAGACTTTTCCCGGTTATCTAATTCTTGGCGAAACTCATCAGTTTTGCGACGCAGGTCATCGTCAGATAACTGCTGCATTTCATGTTCCTTGTCGCTGATTTCATCAACGAGACCCTGAAGTCTTTTGATCTTCCGCTCGTTGGGATCCCCTAAGATTTTATTGACCCAGTTCAACATATGGCTTTATACGGCTTTCTCTTTGATATAGACAGGTCTCCAGATTCTAGCACAGATATTCTAACAGGGAGAATCCTTACCACTCTTCTGTTTTACGGGTTTCTCCATAAAGTTGGAACCAACTGAAACCATAGCCGTCCATAAAACCGTTACCAGAGAGACATTTTTATCTATTCTAGCAAGGTATTGTGCTGCAACACTTTGCTGTTACTCCTTTGTGGCAAACTCGTAAAAGAGACAAGGAAATATTAAGATTCTGTGACGTTTCCGTGAAATTCACGAAAAAGGGTTGTCAAAAAAAAGTGTAGGTTGTACACTTACCAAACAATCAAGATAGTGTCTAAAATACATTAACCCGAAACGCACTATACAAAAGCAATTCGACTGTATTTAAAGCACAATTAAAGGATTCAAGACTATGACCGCTGTGTCACAAGTATCAAACAAACCCCTCACCTACCAAGTCCACCTCACGTACATGCCTACACCAGAGCGGACGGTAGATTACACTGCTTTGGGTCACACTCATAGCACCCATAAGCATTCTCACGGTGCAAAAGCTCAAGTGGCTGGAGATACTTTCAACTCGACTACTCACCTAACCAAAGCTCAAGAAGAAAAAGCGATGTCTATTATTCAAGAGATGGGTCAAGTACTGGGTATGGTACCTTCCACCGTTATTAAAGCATTGTCAGGACATGCTTACGGACCAAAACTCACAGAGAAATAAATCCTCTAAATTCCTATTTATAATTTTAAACGCCGCTTTCTACAGAAAGCGGCGTTTAATGTATTTAATGCTTTGACAAGCAAAGCCAGAAAGTGATCTACTGAATCGCCTCGGCGCCACCCACCACTTCCAGGATTTCCTGGGTAATGCTAGCTTGACGAGCCTTGTTGTACTGGATGGACAACCGGTCAATCATATCAGAGGCATTGTTTGTCGCATTGGTCATTGCCGTCATTCGTGATGCCAATTCACTGGCGGCAGCCTCCAACAATAAAATATACAGGGAGTTGCTTAAGTACATGGGCACCAGTTGATCCAAAGTTTGGGAAGCATCCGGCTCTAACTGTAATTCTGGGCGAATCTTCGGCGCATCCTCATGAGCAGTAATATCTTCAGAGACATGAGAGGCTTCAGGGAGAATTTCCTGAGTGTATTCTTTAATTTGTCCCTTCACCGGAATCAACGGCGTCATCTCAATATTAAAGCTCACCATCGATTTAAAGTGAGTAGAGAGTACTTCAATACTGTCAATCTCACCCGAGGTAAATGCTTTTACCAGGGTTTCAGCAATGGTGTCGGCATCTTGAATAGATGGCGCCGCCGTCATGTTAGAGATTTTTCCCAATGACTCCGCCTTGCTATAACGCTTGAAGGCGGTAATGGCTTTGCTGCCCACCAGGTAAAATTTAGGGGTAATCCCCTTTTCCACCAGAGCTTTTTCCAGCTGCAAACCTTTACGGATAATGGCTGAGTTATACGCGCCACACAAGCCTCGGTCTGAAGAAATCACCACAATCCCCACGGTTTTAACCTTGCGGGGGTACAGTAATTCAATATACCTAGAGCCTTCCAAAGACTTCACATGATCTTTTAAGGCGTTATACACATCGGTAAACACGTCTTGCAACGCCCAAGAATAAGGCCGAGCTGCTTTCACTCGGTTTTCCGCCCGTTTCACCTTGGCGGCTGCCACCATGCGCATGGCTTGGGTAATCTTCTGGGTGCTCTTGACGCTTCGGATGCGCCGACGAATATCTTTTAGGTTCGGCATAACGTCTTCCTTATTTACCGGCGCCAGAGAACGCTTCGTCCCGGAATTTTTTGAGACCATCCAACAGTTTGGTCTCTTCATCTTTTTCCGGCTTGTGACCTTCGTTCAGCTTTTTCTCCAGGTCAGCAAGGTTGGCACTGAGATAACTGAACCATTCTTCCTTGAACTTCGGCAAAACCTCATTGTCCAGCTCGTCCACCACGCCGTTGTTACCGGCATACAAAATGGTGAATTGCTGGGCAACAGTCAAGGGTTTGTACTGGGGCTGCTTTAACAGCTCCACCAGTTTTTCTCCACGCCGCAGTTGGTTTTGTGTCGCCTGATCCAGATCACTGGCAAACTGAGCAAAGGCTTCCAGTTCCCTAAACTGAGCCAAGTCTAACCGCAACTTACCGGCTACAGACTTAATGGCTTTGGTCTGGGCAGCGCCTCCAACCCGTGAAACTGAAATCCCGGCGTTAATGGCGGGACGTATCCCGGCGTTAAACAAATCCGCTTCCAAATAGATCTGACCGTCGGTAATAGAAATCACGTTGGTGGGAATATAGGCAGACACATCTCCAGCCTGGGTTTCAATGATAGGCAGAGCGGTCATACTGCCGCCACCTTTTTCATCACTTAACTTGGCGGCGCGCTCTAACAACCGGGAGTGCAGATAGAACACATCTCCAGGGTATGCTTCACGGCCTGGCGGACGACGGAGCAGCAGACTCATGGCCCGGTAAGCCCATGCTTGTTTGGTCAAATCGTCAAAAATAACCAACACGTGCTTGCCTTGATCCATAAAGTACTCACCAATAGCACAGGCACTAAACGGAGCCAAAAACTGCAATGGGGCAGGCTCAATAGCCGAAGCCGATACGACGACGGTGTAGTCCATGGCCCCGTTTTCCTCAAAGGTTTTAATGATCTGGGCCACCGAGGTGGATTTTTGACCGATGGCGCAGTAAATACAAATTACATCGCCACCCTTTTGGTTCAAAATGGTGTCAATGGCAATGGCGGTTTTTCCGGTCTGACGATCCCCAATAATCAGCTCCCGTTGGCCCCGGCCAATTGGAATCATGGAGTCAATGGCAGCAATCCCGGTTTGTAGCGGTTGGTGAACCGATTTACGGTCAATAATCCCCGGCGCTTTTTTCTCAATGGGGCGATATTCATTACTTTCAATGGCGCCTTTGCCGTCCAGGGCTTCACCCAAGGGGTTTACCACCCGGCCCAGCATCATGTCGCCCACCGGCACCGAGGCAATCCGGCCGGTAGATTTGACCAACTGACCTTCCATAATGTGGGTGTATTCACCCAGAATAACGGCCCCTACGTTGTCTTCTTCCAGGTTTAACACCATGCCCATGGTGTTGTGACCATCCGAGAACTCAATAAGCTCTCCAGCCATTGCACCGCGCAGCCCGTGAATCCGGGCGATTCCGTCTCCGGTTTCCATGACGGTACCGACGTTGCTAACAGATACTTCGCTTTCAAACTGCGACAGTTTGTCCTTAAGAACCGAGCTGATTTCTTCTGCGCGTAATGTTGCCATGGGGTCTCGTCCTTTATCTTCTGTGTTTCAAAATTCTTTAAACGACCTGCTTCTTCAAAGCATCCAGTTTCCCGGCATAACTGCCGTCAATCACCTGATCAAAAATGCGAATTACCGCTCCACCCAAGATAGAAGGGTCAACGGTGTTGTTAATGTTTACCTGGTGCACGCTGTAGCGTACCTGTAAGTTATGCTGCATTTCGCTGGTTAGCTTGCTATCCAGCGGCACTGCCGTAATAACCGTGGCGTCCACAATATTATTTTGTTCGTTTTGTAGCGTTTGATAGCGTTCTACCAAGGCAGGTAACGCTTCAACTCGGTTGTTTTCCAGCATCAACCGCAACAGGTTTAATACTAAACCATCCACTTTGCCGTTTACCTGCTCATCAATAAAGGCAGCTTTATCACTTAAGCGAATCACCGGGTTCGCCATAAACGTCATAAACTCCGGCACGTTCTGGGTAATCAACAACAATGCCTGCAAATCTTCGGCCACAGCATCTACTTTGCTATCCGCTTGGGCTTGTTCAAACAAAGCTTTGGCGTAACGGGTGGCGACTTTTTGTTGTTCTAACCGGCCAGACATAACTTACATCACTCCATTCACGACTTTTGTGAAGCCAATTCTTCCAAAAACACTTCTACAGAACGGCGCTGATCATCTTGGGACAACTTGCCCGCCAGCTCACCTCGAGCTTCGTCCAACGATTCTTTCAACAGCCGTTGCTCCAAATGCTTGGCGGCAGCGCGCTGTTCAGCTTCCACCCGCTTCTTTGCGTTTTCCACAATTTTGGCAGCCTCTAACTGCGCATTTTCAAGGGTCTTGGCGCTCAAGGCTTCAGAAGAGGTTTTGGCATTGCTCAAAATCCCGTCTACTTCTTGGCTCAGATTGGCCGTCCGGCTTTTAATCTCATCCAGTTGTGCCTGAGCTTCTTTCTTTTTGGCTTCTACCGCTTCCAGTTCTTTTACCACTTTTTGGCGGCGTTCTTCAAAAATGTGTTTTGGGTTTGCTGCCTGTACTTTGCTGAACAACCAGCCAAACAGAAAGACAACAATGGCAATGTTAAAGATGTTGGATTCAATCAGATAAGATGCCAAATCAAAACCTTCTCCACCGCCATGGGCATCATGCCCGGCTTCTAGTAAAAACATCAGGGCGGGTTGTGTCAGATTTGCCATATCCATCTGTATTGAGAGTCTCCTGTGGTTTACGAGTGGTTGGGTTTTCTAATGAATAAAAGTGGGTTTATCCGCCAACGGCTGCCATTTTGCCGCCAGTAACCTTGCCGACAATAATGCCTACCAAGTCGGCGCGTTGTTGCGTTAACTGTTGGTAGGCTTCTTCACGCTCCCGGTCCAGCTCCGCCATTTTTGCTTCCAGCTCAGCCGTTGCTTTTTGTCGGGCTTCATCCGTGGTCGCACTGGCCGATTGACGGGCAGCCTGCATTTTCTCTTGAATAAGCTTTTGAGCATCCGCTCTGGCTTTGGCTAAGTTGGCTTCATAATCCTCTGCAAGCTGCAGCTGATCCTGGGCCAACTGTTGGGCATTTTGACGATCACCACTTAACTTTTGCTCTCGCTCTTCTTTAATCCGAGCGATGGGATCAAAGAACAAGCCCTTCATCAGCCACATGAACAACACGAAGCTGAGGAGTACAAAGATAAATGTTGCGTCAAAATCCATAAGGAGCTTTACCTATTCAATCAGGCAACTGTTACATTCGCTGGAAAACCAACGGCTAATTTGCCTTGCAACCTTTCGGTTATATCAAAAAAGCGGTGGTCTTCCAAGGCATCACAACATAAAAAGCTTGATGCCCGTAGTGTTTAAGAGCGTGTCCGTAAAGGCAGAGCGGCGAAAAGCCGGTTCTGCTTACATACCACCGGACATTGCAGGGGCAATTTTCCAGGCAATCAAGAAGAAGGTGACGAAGCCGAACAGACCCAACAGCTCGATAACACCCATCATGACGAACAACATGGGTTGAATGCTGCCTTGAATTTCGGGCTGGCGAGAAACACTGTTAAAGAAGGCGGCGGTCATCAAACCAATACCGATCCCAGGCCCTAAGCCTGCTAAACCAACGGCAAACGGTGCTCCAAGCAACGCGGCGGCTGTGTAATCCATGGATGTTGTCTCCTTTCGAATAAGACTGAAGTTAAATCTAAACGTGTATGGTTTCTATCCGTTTTCTAGTGATGATCATCAGACAGCAGCCCGATGTATACCGCACTGAGTAGTGCAAAAATGTAGGCCTGAACAATGGCGACAAATAATTCCAGAAAGATGACAAACACCGGCAACACAAAAGGCATTAAGGTTAAGGCAATAAACGTTAAAATTTCGCCCACCAATATGTTGAAGTAAAGCCGGATGAGTAGCGAGCCGGGACGCGTCAGATCTTCTAAAATGTTTAAGGGCAAGAAAATAGGGTACGGTTGGAAGTAGTGGGCAAAGTATTTAATCCCCTTACGGCCGATGCCCACAATAAAGTACATTACCAGGGTTAAAATCGCCAAGGCAGATGTCGTATTGATATCTCCGGTGGCGGCAATCAATTCCCCGTGGGGAATATGAATCAGTTTCAGGGGCAGTTGCCCCATAATGTTGGCGGTTAAGATGAACAGAAACAGCGAGCCAATGTAAAACAGGTAGCTGTCTCCACGCTTACCGGCAGTTGACATGGTAATACTGCGGCAAAAATCGTAAATCCCTTCGCCCACCGATTGTGCAAAGCTTGGGGCTAGTTGCAGGTTACGGGTGGTCAAAAACGCAAAAGCCAGCAACACCAACATGGCTGCCCACGCCATAATCAGCGTGTTTAGGTGAACCGCCATTCCCAGCAATTCAGCTTCCCAAAAGTGACCCATGAAAAACGGCGCCTTATATCAATCAACAATAACCGCTTTAATAAAAATCGCTCGATGAAAAATGTCTACCAAACCCCTATCCGGAATGCCCTATTTATTGCCTTATTGCCGGAAAGATCGAATGGCCGCCAACCCATGGCGAGCATAGTCAATCATCAGAATCCCTTTGTAACTGAAACACCCGCAAATGACAACCAGTGTTTCCGTCACATGAAACCCTGCGACCATCACAATAACATAGGCGAAAAGAATGATTCTTGTAAGAGAAAACGCAAATTGCATTCGCCGCACCGAGCGTGGAATACTTGAACTGGCTGCGTGATCTACACTCCAAAAGAGTGACCGCAAGTAAAACATCCCCAGCACACTGCCTGCCACCCATGCCCGCAGCAAATACGGATACTGCCACCACAACACCAGTCCCACCAGCGTATTTAACGTCAGCGTCCAGTACCACACCCGTTTTTTAAAGTCGGGATATCCAGTTATCATCGTCTTTGGCGTTATCGCTTTCGTTGTTGTGTTGGTCATGGTTGGCGTCAGAATCTATGGTTTCCAGCTCGTCTCGTGTCACGGGCCCATCGTCATCAATTTTCAGGTACTCCTCCCCCAAAATATCCTGCAAGGTTTCGCCTTCATTGGGGTCCAGTCCTGGTGGCCTGCGGCGTATCGGTTTTGTGTTGGGTTTGGGCTGTCCGCTGGTCATCATTAATGCATTCTTATACAAAATCCCAATCCCTGCCACCATCCCCAGGATGGCCAGCACCAATATCCATATGGGGGGTAGCCCAAACTCCTGGTTCAGCCATACCCCCAGCATCAGCCCGCCTGCGGTTAAGACCAACAACTGTATGGCAGAGTCCATCCGGTTTCCTTTATGATTTTTAAACCATTTGAAGATAACTGAAAGGTGGTGATATAGTAAACGTTAAGCTATTTGTCATTTCCAGGAGGCGCTGTACCCATGTCTAAAGAAGCTAGCTTTGATATCGTATCCGACTTCGACCAACAGGAACTCGTCAATGCCATTGATCAGACCAAGCGGGAAATCGGCACAAGGTTTGACCTGAAAGATACCGGTAGTGATGTGACTCTGGAAGAAAACAAGTTCATTACTATCCTGAGTACTGACGAATTCAAGGTCCGCAATATCTATGACATTTTGGAAAACAAAGTCTCCAAACGGGGGTTAGACACCAAAATTCTGCAACAAAGTGATGCGGAAGACGCCTTAGGCGGCAAGATGCGTCAAAAAATTACTCTCAAGCGTGGTATTGATCAAACCCTGGCCAAAAAGATTGTGGCCGAGATCAAGGGCACTAAGATCAAGGTTCAACCCTCTGTGCAAGGCGAACAGGTCCGGGTCGTCGGCAAAAGCCGGGACGACCTACAAGCTGTAATATCCCACGTCACCGAGCAGGCCGAACAGTGGGGCGAGCCGCTACAGTTTACGAACTATCGCTAGTATCAGTTTACGAACTATTGCTAGGCATCCTCGCAAAAAATAATCCCCTTCGGCTCTTCGTCGAAGGGGAATTTGTTTGAGTAGAGAAATTTGAGTAAAAGTAGAAAAATTTGAGTAGAGAATAAATCTTGTGTTGAAAAGAGAAAGTTGCTCCTTTTCTCTTTGTATTTGCATAAAAACAATTATCAGGAATTTGATGTTAGTTTGTTAAGAAAATTTAAGCAATTGATTATAAAAAGATTTGAAAATACCGCCATTGCAGGGTTAATAGGCTCTTTCTCCTGTCCGGCGGCTGCCCATTACCCGCATAATCCAGTAAAAAAGTTGGATCAAGGAGTACAGCGCCACGGCAATATAGGTAAATGCTGCTGCGGTCAGTACTTTTTTGGCCCCAGAGACCTCCGCATCGGTGGTTAAATACCGTCCGTCCTCTAATATTTTGACCGCCCGCATACTGGCGTTAATCTCCACCGGCAGGGTCACCATATGAAACAGCACCGAGGCGCCAAACATGAGCACCCCCAGCCATGCCAATAACCAGGCCCAATCCGGCATAAAACCACTGGCTGCCCCCAATCCCAGGGCAATCATCAGCAGCCACGGGCCGAACTTGCTGCCAATGTTGACGGCAGGCACCAGTGCAGAGCGCATGACCACGGGGTAGTATCCGGTAGCGTGTTGCAAGGCGTGGCCCACTTCATGGGCTGCAATGGCCAGACTGGAGACGGATTGACCGCGATAAATATCTTGTGAAAGCCGGACCTTCTTTTGGGTGGGGTCGTAGTGATCCGACAGTTCTCCACCCACCATTTCCACATCGACATCGTAGACCTGGTGATCCTGCAAAATCTTTTTCGCCAGATCCACACCGGTGTATCCGGCGCCTGCCGGCACGTCTTTAAACTTGGTGTACGTGTTTTTCACCCACATCTGCGGCAAAAAGGTTAACACGCCTCCCAGCAGCATAATCATCATGTATCCCGGATCGTAGTAAAACATGGCGGTGGTGTGTCACTCCTTTATGCTTATTTTGATCAAGAGCTTTCTGCCCATACTATCTCACAAGTTGAATCTGTCAGATTCTAGCATAATTGCAGTATAGAACCTTGCTGTGACTGGAATTCTTCCAAACTTCTTAAGAATATGCAGGTTGTTTTGACGGCTTTGATTTGTAAAATCAGAGATACTGCCACGGGCAATTTTTCGCCTTGTTTTGCCTTAGAAACATTGACGATAAGACAGCCCACTCCCAGATTTTGTAGGAGGTTTGATGATGATTCACTCTATATCACTCGCTTCTGCCACCCCAGCCCAACCGGCTTTCGGCAAAAAAACCAATGAAAATAACGGCGGCACCAATAATTCTGCCTCTATCCAGTCTTTTCACAATAGCCTCTCTGTTTCACGGAACCGGCGAGGGGCTAACGGTAACCCTACCCAGGAAGTACCCACGCTCAAAGCCGGAAAGGGAGGGAACACGGTTTCACTTATTTATCCCAAGGCCAAAGACCGGATTGATATTCAGGGAAGCGGACCGCAGTCTGCCAAGGTCATGGCGCAAATTCGGCAGCAGTTAAAAGCGAAGCACTACGACGCTCCACTGCCATTAAGGAACCCAGATGCCTTGATGGCCAAGATTTCGCCAAATACGAATCTACTTTCCGGCTTTTCTGCCTTCCCGGCTTTTCCGTCGCCTGTGCCCTTTGAGCCCAGACTACCGAGTTTGGATGTCGCCATGGATTTTCGCAGCCCGTTTACACCTTTATTTCCGAATAGAACCGTCTTACCCGTTAGACTTCCGGTAAATCAGGTCATTCGACGTCCTCAGCTACCGGTGAGTGTAGAAATTAAAACCGAAGGCGGGGACACGGTGAAAATCCGGGGCAACGGTCAGGAAGTTCAGGACGTCTTGCAGCAGATGTCTGGGATGAAAAGGTTCCGGCCTGTTTCAGATACAGAGGGATCCTCAACACCGTCGGGTACGCTAAAAACCTTGCCTTCCCCTGTTGATGTCAAACCTGCTGACGTGAAAGTAGAGATTAACCAGCCTTCACCCTCAACATAAAGTGGTCGCTTATCCCTGAAACTCTATGGCGGCAATGAGGGCTTGTTGGTTGTCTTTCCAAACGGCCTCTAATGGCTCGTCTTCCGGTAGCTCCAGGGTAATGACAGGAATATTTCGTTCCTTACCCGCATAGGTGCCAAAAGAACCGAGAGTGGCATAGCCTATGTCTTCTGTCACCAGGTAACCGGAGTGGGCTGCCATGGACTGGGCCAGAGATAAGGCTGGACCGTCGTAGTTGATGACTTTGTAGGGCGCATGAACGGTAATAATCTTCTTCGGCTGATGAAGTTCCATCAGGTTGATGACGACCTGGGTCTCCGGCTCACTGGCAGCAGCTCTACCGGAGTAATAAATCGTGTCTTTATCAGCCTCTTTCCAATCCTTCGTGGGGTAATTCCGGTTTAAGTCCACCATATTTGCGTTCTGACGCTGTTCTTTTGCCAATCCGTCGGGGTTTAGCACCGGCACAATGCCCACGGAGTGTTTGGTGGAATGGATTTTCAGGTGTTCAATCAGCTTGTAGCAAACATCCCCGGCAATAGGCTCATCTCCGTGAAATACCCCGAGAATAAGGGTGTCTATTTGGTTGTCTGGGGTGTCTCCAAAGACATATAACTCAATGGGTCTCTGCTCTACAGATTGACCGACCGGTAAGGGAATGGTGTTCGCGTTTTGAGAAAGAGAGGGTTTCATGGCCATTATTGTAGCGTAAAGTAATAAAAATAAGCTCTTTCACCTGGAAACTCGGCGCAAAACTTGTTAACGGTTTGTTTTCACATGACTTACATCTCCATTAAAATGAAGATTACAATACCGTTTATGTAAAAAGCTCTTAATGTTTTGCTGGAAATCATACAAAGTATATCAATTTTCTATACTCTAAAGGTTTTATTGTATTAGGCCCCTCTCCCCACCTTCTTTGACAGAGAAAGCGATGACAGACAGATATGAACCCTTTCCCAACCTCTTTAACCATTGAAGACATTGAACTGGCTGCCTTCGACAGCCCGGATAGCCTGTTCCACCGGATCATCCACGAAATTCGGCGGCCCAAGCAAAGTATTTTGTCTTACCTCAATGTCCATGTGGCCAATCAGGCGGTTCAAGATCGCCGGCTGAAGCTGTTGCTTCAGGACGCGGACTGCGTTTACTGCGATGGCGCCGGCATCAAGCTTGGCGCTAAGATGCTGGGCAAACATATTCCCACCCGCTTAACGGCTGCCGACTGGTTTTTAGAAATGCTGGCCACCCTGTCGGAAGCAAAATGCTCCGTCTATATTTTAGGCGGTATGCCGGGTGTACCGGAGAAAATGATGGATGTGTTGAGAGAAAAGCTTCCAGCTCACTCAGTGATGGGGATGCATCACGGGTTTATTCT
>JAHQWC010000015.1 GCA_019634025.1 Vampirovibrio sp. | reverse complement strand
AGTACCGGCAGCATTTGTTTGAGAACGGTTGAGCCAATTCCCGTCTCCTTTTCTGCACGGCTCGCCACGCGTCGGCTGACGTCTTTACTGCCGAAGATATGGCCTAAAATGGCATTGCCGTCTATTTTGGTGGCGGGGTCTGCCAGGGAGCTGGGCTGGTTGATATACCGGCTGTGGTTTCCCTGTTGCAGGGCAGACATTAAGGACTGAAGCCCGCTTTCGGTTTGGGTGTTATTGCGCACGCCTCGTGCCAGGGCGGGTAACATTTGGTTGACGGCCATTTGGGCTTGCTGATCGTTTAAGCCAAACTGCCCTGCCAATTGACGAACAATGGTGCCATTCTGGCTGGAGAGAATCTCGTTCAATAAGTTCATGGCAAATCCCCTATCGGTTGGTGACTTCAAAGCTGATTTTGACATTGACCCGGAATTTCGTGACGGCGTTATTGTCTACCACGGTGCTAAATTCCTGGACATAGCAGGAGCGAATGTTTTCAACGGTTTTGGCGCACCCGGCCACGGCCTGACGCGTTGCATCTTCCCAAGATTTTTCTGACTCTGCTAAGACTTCAATAACCTTTAACATGATGTACGTCGTACTCCTCTATACAGTATCCTGGTATCTCAAATAAATTTGGAAATGGACCCCTTCCTGATGAACAGGACCATCTCAAAAAAGCATTGGGTTGTCTATGTCTGTTATCTATGTTTGTTGTTTATTCCTAGGCGTGTAGAACTCGGTTTCGGGTTATCTTTCAACCGCTTGAAGGGGAGAGATTTTGTTAAGCCGGCCGCCTAATATGAGGCCTAAGCAGATGGGCAGGAGTATGAGTAAGGCAAGCCAGGAGGTCATGACGACTAACCCCTTACTCTCCATCATCCACCCGTAAGCCAGAAGTTGGAATAAAATAAACTGAATAATATTGTAAACAGCTATTCCTGCGAGTCTTTGAGCCAAGGTCCAACGAGTTCCCTGCCGGGAAGTAACCCATACAATACTTTCTGCGAATAGAAAGCCGGGTAAGAGTAAACTGAAAAAATATAAATACTGGTTGGGATCTACCCACGTTATCTGGTTTAAAAAAGAGAGGTTTTCTAAAAAGCGAAGGTTGTTGAGCTTATCCAGTTGATCGAGTTGGGTGAGTGTTTCCAGTTTGTTCAATGTTTCAAGATGATCTAGGCGGGAAAGGGTCTCAAGGCGATCCAGTCCGTCTAGTTTGTTTAACTGGCTCATTCGATCGAGCTGGTTTAATTTTTCCAGCTGTTCCAATTGCGTCAGGGTGTCCAGATTCTCGAGTTTGTTTAACCGCTCCAACTCTTCTAATCGTTTAAGCTCTCCGAGATCTAAGACCATGGGTATACCTCCTGTTTGGTGCCTACATTATAGGGAGACTATACAGCGAGATAGAATAACTCGGATATTAAATTGCACAGAATTAATTAGGTGTGGATAAGCTTTAAGCTTGCCCTCTACCCACTTTACTTCAGTGCCGCCAATAGCTTCCCAGGCTCATCAGTACCAATGCGAAATTTCTTGCCGTCCTTGTACGTTAATTCCACGGCGTCAAAGCCCCTTACATTAAACATCCAATTGCCGCCGCCAATATAGCGAATGCCAAAGCCTGTCCACCAGGGGTTGCGAACCACTTCGGTTTTTTTCAGCCAGCTTCGGTAAATCCGCTTGCGAATCAGGCCCATGCCAAACTTTAGGTGAATAAACTCTTTGTCTACCGTCACAGTCAGGGAGCCAAAGGTGGCGACCACAAAGCCCACAATAAAAAACGTGATCATAAAAATAGTCGCCGTGTCCTTGTCCGGCGCCAGGGCCATGCCGGCCACAGCGAACACAAGCAGCGCTCCATAAATCACCCGCAACATCAGGGGTTGTTGGGTATGCTGGTACACAATTGGATTGACGGGTTCAGTTGTGTTGCCGCCTTTTTTACCCGTCAGTCCTGCCGTCAAACTCATCGGCTCACCCCGCCATCTGGTCCGAGAGGCACCCCGTTGTTAAACAGATTTTCCGGCTTGGCATGTACCCGCATTCGCCAGCCGTCGGGTAAAAACTGATATTGCTTTCGGGTCAGCATAGCCTGCTGCCCTTCGCCAATGGCTGCTGCGCGAAACGGCGCATAATCATTTACCATTACCAACCCCTGCTGTTGGCAGTTGAACCCAATGTTATAGATTTCAGAGTTGGTGTGGGCATACAGCATCTTTGAATGAGCTTGATAAGGTCGCGCCTGTTTCCCCGTTGCCACCACTTGGCAGCTATCCTCAGCCACCAATGGATTCTTTAAATCCCCAATGACCACCAGTACAATCAAAAACGCAACAGCCAAAGGCCCAAACATTAAAAACAACTTCGTCCGCCGCGTTAGCCGCATCAATCGTATCTCCAAAATGCCTGCTGGAATTCCCAGCTTAACCTTTAGTGTAGCAGGATCGGTCTTGGATTTTAAGGCTTTTCGGCGTCAAAAAATGAATGGGAACCTTCGCCCTATTCTTGCGTCCTAAAACATGCCCTCCAGGCAGAGGATATTACCTTGTGATATCTTCTCGCAACTTTTTTTATGTCTGGTTTTTGATACAATAACACCTAGCACATACGCTAGCAGTGGTCGGCACGGATGCCTCAACAAAGCCTCGCCTATCAAAGTAAACCAGAGGCTTCATTACTAGGCATCACACTCTATGAGGATTGGACAGATGAGATTCAAAACCATCACCACCTTAGCTCTCTTCATTGCCCTGGGCTGGGCCGGCATTGGCCAAGAGGCTCAAACGCAAATTATTAAAGATAATCCTGCCCACAAAAATGCGGTTCAACCCGACGGCATGGCAGATATCTTAAACGTAATTCGGCACATCGACCTGCAAAAAGCGGATCAGATCACCCAGGAGTCATTCGGCGTCTTTTTTCAGCGCAAGGATGACTTGTTAGATAGTATTCAGGCGGCTCAAAGCGATAACACGCTTCGTCACCGGACTTCTCCTGTTGACGCCCCGCGTAAGCTCCGGGTTAGTCCATAATTTCTAACAACTAATTTTTATGAAAGCCAATGGTCCTAAGATCATTGGCTTTTTAACAAGCATAGAGACATATATACCCCGAACGCGGTTAGGCCTGCCCCGCACCCAACTCTTGCCGTTTACGTTTTTTATCCATCATCACCTTGGCCCGGCCCAATAAGTCCATGGCTTGTGAGGCCACGCTCATATCCTGTCCGGATGGATCTGAGGGGGCCAAAGCCGCTGCCCGAATCATCTCGGCGCCTTTCAGGGCAATTTCCGGGTTATCTTCTGTCAATGGTGGAAACGTAATGGGCACATGGCCGCCGATGGCTATGCCGTTGGCGTCAAAATCGATGTGAATTGCCCCAGCATAGGCGCCGGCAGCCGATTGGTGGGCCTGCTCGTGGGCCATGACTTCTGCCAGGCTGTCTTGCTTAAGCTTTGCCAACTGAGATTCTGTCATCAATCCATCGCGAATGGATGCGCAGAACCCGCACCCTTCTGCATGAATGGCGCTGATTTGTACCAGACGTTCCCCGTTCTCGTCCAATCCTCCTGCTACCCTTTGCGGCGGCTGGTTTGGGGATTGAGGGAATCCTGCTATGTTATTACCAATCGGCGATACCATCGACATCCCGACACTTCCTCACATCAAAACAAAGCTTCTATATTAATAAAAACACTTTATAAAGGTAAAATGCCAAAAACGCCGATAAATCTTAAGATTTATCAGTGAAAAATCTGATTTTCTCCACCTAACTATTGGTTAAGCCATTACTGAAAAGGATTGATCCACCTTCATAGCTTTTACAGAGGTTTCTTGCTTGTTTTTCCCGGCATCCTTATTGGCCAGTACATTGCGCAACTGACCCATTAACTGGGCCATTCGGGATGCAACCGCTAAATCTTGACCAGATGCTTCTGCTCCGGGCGCCAAAGCTGCTGCTTGTAGCTGACCGGCTTTGGCGAGGGCGCCATTTAATTCTGATGGGTTTGCATCCATACTGGGCATTGCCGGCGCTTGAATAGCAACCTGACCGGAGGATTTAAACTCTACAGCCAATACAGAGCCATCTTCAAAGTTAACCTTAATGGTAGAGGTGTCAAACGATGGTTGACCGCCAGAAAGAGTGGCGTGTGATGCTTCGTGGGCTTCGACCTTGGAACTGATGGCGTTGGCCTGTTGTTGAATTTGCGACTTTACAGCCGCTTTCTTAGCCGATAGGTCTACTTTGTCGCCACAGTTAAACTGTGCTTTTGGACAAGCGCTTACTTGTTGTTGAGCAGACAAAAGCGGTAAGGAATTTTGAACAGGAGAATGAACAGGCCCTAGCAACATATGCGAGTCTCTTACGCCCTTTATAGAGTCGTAACCCGTTGCTTATATACAAGGTTACGTACAAGTTTTCCAACACTGATACAGTTATACGGGAATCGCAACACTTCGTCAATAGGCAATTCATGGATACCTGATTATCAAGGCTGTTTGCAGAGTGGAGCGGGGTCATCAAGAGGGCTGTTTATAGGCCTTTGAGTTTCGCCTGTTGTGAAGGCGCTTAGCAAGGTGCAAGAGTCCTTAGCAAGATTAGCCGGCAAGAGCACTTGGCAAAATAAAGATGATGATTAGTCATCTATTTCAATTTCTGTTTCGCCGTCATCATCGGTTTTAATCTCCACTTTCGTTTCAGAAACCGGTTTAGCGCTCACAATGACTGCGGGGGCGGGTTTCTTGTCTTCTACTTTTACCTCGGTTTTGGTGTTGCCGTTGGAATCCGTTTCTATCTTCACTTCCGTCTTCTTACTATCATCATTATTGTTAATGGCCAAATTTGTTCCGGTAATGATGGCGGGGTTAATAATATTGGCAGGTGCAGGGTTTTCATCGTCCACCTTGATTTCGGTTTTGGTATTGCCAAAGGCGTCGGTTTCCACTTTGACCTCGGTCTTACTATCGTCATCGTTATTCACAAACAATCCGTTGACGGGTTGGTAGGGCAGCGACAGTGGTTTGACCGCAATACCGGTTGCCGGTTTTACAATGGGGTTTACCTGGGTGGTAACTGCCCCGGCGCCTATGCCAAACCCTGCGGAAAGACCTGAATTGTTGGTGGGTGCAAAAATAGCATTATTCAGCGACAGAATATTAACGGTGCTGGGTTTTGGCGGTTCTTTTACAAAGGTGATGGTGGTGGTGGGTTTGGTGGCAAACGGGTTTGCCGCAGCGCCAGCGGGTTGAAACCGCCGTCCGCGACCGCCGCCTCTGCCAAAAAAGCCTCTGCCAAATCCGCGGCCACGTCCTCTTCCTCTGCCTCTTCCGGGTCCATCATCATCGCTGGTGGTGGTAATGGATACTTGTGATTGCGACGCCTGAGGGATTACGGCCTGCTGTACAACTACATTGCCGGGATCCTTTGCATTACTGGGGGAAAATATATTGGTGGCGCTGTTATCTTCTTGTTTAATTTCTATTTTCACATTCTGCCGATCATAGGCGGAATTCATAAAAGGGTTAATACCAATGGTCATCTATAAAATCTCCTCACTCTACCACTCGTAAATAAAACGACGACTTCAATAAAACTGGGCTACTGAAGGCATTATGGGGCCGTACAATCAACTTATTGTTTTTATAAATGTTTTTTTTAGACTCTCACATCATGCTTATCTGGATCGAATATCTGTCATAACCCTATTCGATGTAACCCGCTCTGGAATTATAAAAACCGCTTTCATATACCGCCTTATACAGTAGGCATAAAGATAATGCCGAAATTATACTCATCGTATTTGTGCTTTTTCTTTGTTGTTTAGCGTAAACGGACATGTTCTTGCTGGACTTGTGGGCGATGGGATAGAATACTTTTTAGTGAGATCAATTCTTCGGGTGTAAGGACAACTGATATGAAATGCGGGGCAATTGTTTTTGGTCGTCGACCTGCCGTCTCATTGAATCGGGTAAAACGGCTTATGGAGGGTAGTACGATTAATTTGGCCGGTAAACTACCTAATAGGCGCTTATATCCACCGAAACGCAGTGAATGGCCGTTGGCAACTATAACAACAGGTCGCCGTTGTACAGAACAAAATGTTGCAGTGCGGATGGCGGAACGTACTGGCAGGCCCCGTTTTTATATAAACGAGAGGGGGGAATATGGGGTGTACTATCCTCGGATTCTTGGTCGGATGGATTCTCAGGCGGAGCATTAGCGTCAAACATTTTTTGCCTGAAGTGTTTAGGTGGTACTGACGGTAATATCCCTTTCCTAAGTATTTAGGATAATAATTATCCAACCGTACGCCCAAAATGATGGAATACTTAGTAGTATCAAAATTAATACTTTCATATTAAATCTGCTTTTTGACAATGGCTCATCTATAGAGCTAGGCCAAATCATATCTATAATAAATCCAGTTACTCCAGCCACAATTAAAAAACCATGGGTAAATATCGCCCCAGAAGCACCAAACAACATGGTAATAAAAGCATAAGGATCACCGCCATTCCCATACAATCTTGGTGAGCCGTCTAACATAGATTTCATAAATAGAATATACATCCCATTCAACACAAAAAAACCCATCAACACCAATATGGTGAATTTAAACGTTTGTCCTACCCAGTGAGAAAGCCAATTAATCTTTTCTACTATTGTCCTGATCATTTGCCACTAGATTTCCTATATCTTAAGTTAATTAGATTAAATTTACTTATTCTTCTAGTGCTCGTCTCTATAATAAAACAGTCCAAATCCAGAATTGATTTTTAAGACGTTTTAAAAATCGCACTTAACTCCAAGAACGAAGTCAGACAATTTCATTCATAATCAATCACAGGTATAATACTTTCGTTTCTATCTTTTTGATTCACCGGAAAGGCTTTCCGTCATGCCCACCCCCAGCTATGACTCCAACAAGGTCCTCATTGCCCCTTCCATTTTGTCGGCAGATTTTGCCCAACTGGGGAATGTTCTGCAGGCTATGGAAGGCCAGGGGGCAGACTGGGTGCACTTGGATGTGATGGATGGGATGTTTGTGCCAAATTTGACCATTGGGCCGCCGATTATTAAAGCCCTGCGGAAGCATACCGACCTGCCGTTTGACACCCATTTGATGATTGAACAGCCGGACCGGTATTTGGCGGACTTTAAAAAAGCCGGGGCGGATATTATTACCGTGCATGCCGAAGCATGTGTTCATCTGCAACGTACCCTGGCAGAAATTCGCAAGCTGGGGTGTAAGGCTGGGGTGTCTTTAAACCCCGGGACACCGGTGAGTGTGATTGAAGAAGTGCTGGATGATTTGGATTTGATTTTGGTGATGTCGGTAAACCCCGGCTTTGGCGGGCAGTCTTTTATTCCGGCGACGTTAGACAAAATTCAAAAGGTTCGCCAAATGATTGGAGAGCGGTCGATTCACTTGGAAGTGGACGGGGGGGTGACTCCGGTGAACGCGGCGGCGGTGATTCAGGCTGGGGCCAACGTGTTGGTGGCGGGGAGTGCGGTGTATAACA
This sequence comes from Vampirovibrio sp., assembly GCA_019634025.1. Lineage (GTDB taxonomy): Bacteria > Cyanobacteriota > Vampirovibrionia > Vampirovibrionales > Vampirovibrionaceae > JAHQWC01. The sequence goes on along the minus strand of JAHQWC010000015.1, from coordinate 3,349 downwards.
GCCCGGATATTCCGGATGCCATTCGACAGCTGCGGGAGCCAGCTGGGTTGTCTCAGAAGATATAGCGTCTACACTATCAAAATATAGTGCGTACACTAGCAAAATACAGCGCATACACTAGCCATTGGAATCGGTTCAAGCCATTGCATTCCGGGTCGATACGATTAACATTGGAAGGTAAGCCCAAAAAGGAATCGGACAGCCTGACCATGCGATTTCGCCTGAACGGCCATTGGTTTTTTACCTGCTCAATCCTGTTGAGTGGTATTTTGTGTTGTCTGCCGACGCCTGGGTTTGCTCAGCAGGCCAGTAGCTATTGGGATGGCGCCTGGACCGATGCTAAATCTGGGGAGTATGGTATTTATTATGATCCGCGCTTTGACTATGAGAAAAGCCATGGTTGGTCTGGAGTAGAGCCGGATCCGAAGTTTTATCAGATTCCGCCGCCTCGGCACTATTTTGATGTGGATCCGGCGGAGATGCGGGAAGCTGAGGTGAGCCCGGACTATGCCCCGCATGCCCTGGCGCAGTTTCGGGGCGATGTGCGTTACCGGAACCAACGTATACCCAGAGGCTATTACCAAATTAAGCTGGGCCGTTACTATAGCGGGTCTGTTAATAACCACACCCAAGCCCATCCGTCGGTGACGCCAAGGGTGGATCCGGCGTCTCATTTCAACATTGCCTATAACCGAGAGGTAGAAGAGCAAGCGCCGTATCAGACCTTTGTGATTAAAAAGTTGGGCAAAGTGGTGGGGGTGCTGCCCATTCAGCGGGTGCGCAACTACACGCCGCCAAATGGTGAGAAGCCCCCTAAGACGCCGGTGGCGACGATTATGGATGAACGGGGGCAGCCGACTTTATATGTGACGTATAAGCGAAAAACCTATATTACGCCATTGTATTACTAGGCTTGTCGCGGATTTTGAGTGCTGAATTTCCTCCGTTCAACGGTTTTTTCGTGCATGAGTGGCGGGCGGTGAAAAGGCGTTTGGTACAATAAAGGACATAAGAGAGAGACGTTCTGCAAACCCTGGATAAATATGTTTGTAAGGGCGTGATCCTAGGTTCAGGTTTAGTGAAGGAAAAAGACCGTGATTCTTGAGGCATTTAGCCATGAGCTGCAGGCAAAGTACGGTAAGGGAGAGCCGTCGGAAAAGATTCTGCATCAGTGGTTGCTGACTATTATGCAAATGAGCCGCCCCAAGACTCAGGTGGAGCGGGTGCTTCATCAAGAGGTGATGATGGTTCACATGAAGGGGCAGGTGATTTTTCAAGGACGCTCTGAATCTGGACACGGGCTGCTGCGTTCCTTGTACAACTACTGCAAAAGCTATGACCACTGGCAGTTCAGCCGGTGGCTACACGAAATTAAGGCTTCCGATTTCTCAGTATCCATTTAACAGAGCACACTCTTCGTAAGCCCTGTTAATATTACCCAAATAGGCGACTACCAGGACGGGGCAATTTTTGTATAATGGGGTTGGTCTGATAGAAGAGAAGGCAGCGTTACCATGTCGATGGAAATCTTACAGGATCCCCGAGTCCGCTCTGTGGAGTGGCGGGATCTTCTTGAGTTAAACAAAATGGAAGTCTTGGTGGAGCTGTTCATCTCTGTTCCCTGGATTTTGGCGTCTTTCTTTTTCGCCAACATGGCCTTAAATACAACTGGTCAATGGGCTTGGGCGTGGTATATCCCGGCATTGGGATCATCGTTTATGTTCTTTTTAACCGGCCTGCGCCAGGTGCACAATGCGTATCACTATGCTGTGGGTATCTCTAAGCAAGCCACCGAATGGTTTATCTGCATTCTTAGCTTTATGATGCTGCTGTCTATGCACGCGGTGCAATTCAACCACCTGAGGCACCACCGCCACTGCATGGATGAAGATGACGTGGAAGCTATGAGCGCCCGGATGCCAGGTTGGAAGGCCATGTTATTAGGCCCCTACTTTCCCTATATGATGCATAAAACTGCTTTAAAATTAGGCAACAGCCATTACCGGTTCTGGATCTTCTTGGAACTGGCTGTGACCGTGGCCTGGGTGAGCGCCGTGTTTTTTGTGTTGGATATTGATATCCTGAAATACCATGTGATTGCTATGGCCATTGGCCAATGCTTTACCGCCTTTTTTGCCGTGTGGACGGTTCACCACGGATGCGATCGCTCGCACTTTATTGCCCGCACAGTGCGGAACCCCCTGAAAAACATTTTGACCTACAACATGTTCTACCACGTGGAACATCACCTGTACCCCATGGTACCCACCTGCAAACTGCCCGAGCTGGCCAACCGGCTGGATCAGGCAGCGCCGGAACTGAACCAGATGAAGGTGTTTTAATTAATACCAAGAGTTATCAAATATGGGTAGAAACCCAGAAGAAACAATTTCGGAACTGCTTCGGCAATCAGAAGTAACTTTGGTTCCTAATAAGAAAAGATTTCTATTAGGTATTCTATTTATGGTTTTTATTGCTGGGCCGCTTATTACCATCAGTATATTTTCGACAGAGCTTCCAGACTTCAGTTTATCTAATGCGACTTGGTGGGAATGGATTTTTTACATTGGTTTTTGGATGATGAATATTCTAGGAATTAACGCTTTATTTTCAAAAGCCGGTCAGCTGACCCTGACACCTACGCATTTGTATATATACGATCCATTCAAGCGAAGTAAATCGTTTGAATGGCAGAGTATTCGTCAGTTTTATGTCAGGATGATTCGCTATAGTACTGTGATATCTTTTGAAAATTATGAAGATGGTAAAATCGAAAGACGTATTCTCACTACATTTACGTATAAAAACCTAAATCATGAACAAGCTGCTAATTTTTTGAATCAATGGAAGCAAAAAGTTTCCCCCTAAATTTTCACCTCTCTTCCACCAGATTCCACATAGTTGCTTTTCCCCGGTTTGGCGATAATATCGGGTAAGAATTATATGTCTTTGCGACTGTAGATGCGTTTAGGAGCAGCTACGTGAAACTCTTAACCCTATTTTCAGCCGTTGTTGCTGTGGTGCTGTTCATCCTGGGATGGCAGTTGGATCACTTTACCCAGGTGACCCAACAACAACTGTTCTGGACGATTCACGGCGTTGGCCTGACCGGGACGGCGTTGGCCCTGGTGTTTTTGATGCCACGATTGCCCGGACCGCTTTTAAAAGTGGCCTTGGCTGTGGGCGTGTTTTTGGCCTGGCGAATTTCCTACTTTCCCTTCATGGTGTTTTCCGGCCATATTGCCAGCATTGTGGAATGGGTGCTGGTAGCGGTTCCCAACGCGCCAGTGTGGGTGTTTCCCACCTATTTTGTAGCGCTGGCGGGATTGAATGCCTTTGTGGCCGGTGT
>JAHQWC010000161.1 GCA_019634025.1 Vampirovibrio sp. | reverse complement strand
GTCGGAGACGGCGGCGACGGCGGTGACGGACAGCCTCCTGTCGGAGACGGCGGCGACGGCGGTGACGGACAGCCTCCTGTCGGAGACGGCGGCGACGGCGGTGACGGACAGCCTAATGCCGGTGACGGTGGCGGTGGTGATGGCGACACAGGCGCTAAGAAGAAGCCTGAAAGTGGTGGCGATGGCGGTGGAGACTCACCCTCCTAACCAAACTCATATATTTTATAGATTTACCTACAGAAACCGTCCTAATATAGAGATGGTTTCTTCGTTTATAAGGGTTTGTCAGTTCTTAAGTAATAACGAATGTTACAAATCGTACTGAAGTGATCAATTCTTTCTATATACTTGTTTTTATTAAAATATAGAAAAAAAATGATGATTCGAGCAGAAGAGAGCAATTTTTTTATTAGGAGGCGAGAAGAGCGTGTCTACCCAGTTTTCCAACCTATTGGGAAGCATCCCCTCATTTAATACAGCATTTGACCCTTTGGCAAATGCGTTAAGCCCTTTTGGGAATGTCGGCAGTTCTTCAGGAACGTTGGTTAACTTTAATAGCTCAACCAATGCCGTTTCGGCCTTCGTCAATAACCCCATTCAAAGAGCGCTGGATGTTGCCGGATTTAGCGGCGGCGCCCCAAGTTTTTCAGGCTTATTTAATAGCAGCACCCCGTCTGGTGGGTCTACCGGATTTAATTTTGGCTTTGCCCGACGTCCTTTTGATGCCTTACCGTCATTAGGACTTGTTTTCGGTAATGGAAACAGCACCGGCGTGCCCAACCCAACATTGGTCGCACCGGGCCTTGCCCCTTTGACCAACGTTTTAAACTTACTCAATAACCGTAATGGGAACATTAATGTGCCAGTGCCAACACCTGCCCCAGCTCCAGCACCTGCCGCACCTGTTAATAACCCGACCCCGGTAAATAATACGCCAGCACCAGAACCTGTAAACACTCCGGCTAATGAACCGGCAGCTGAACCTCAACCGGCAGCAGAAGCACCTGCTGAAAATAACGCTAACAACCCTTTAAGTGTCAGAACCGGCGTAGAAAATAATGGGAATGGAGGCGGAGGTGCCCAAATTATTTCTAGCGCCGACGGTAGCATTCAAAGTCACATTCGTACCGATGGTCTGATGATCGTGAAATACGACAAAGGCGCCAATGGTCAGATGAGTGCCAACGAAAACGGCAACGTTACCGTCAAAGATAAAGACGGCAACACCATTGTCATGAATGTCAAAGACGGCAATATCAAAAAGTTATCTAACAGCAGCCAAGAAAATGATGCATTTGACGTCATTGAAAACGAGGACGGTTCTACCACCATTAAGCCTAAAAATGAAGGCGATGGCCCCATTGTCACCATTGATAAAGACGGCACCATTACTTCCGAGGATAATGATGGGAATAAAACCACCATGGATGGGGCTGATCGCAGTATCAAGGTAGAAGATTCCAGTGGGAACTCTCTGTCTGCCGATAAGCCAGACTAAGTCCTTTGACTAGAAGTGCATTGATGACTGCTAGACCAATGCCGGTTCAGCTTGCATTTGTTGGGCTTCTTCGCGAATAGTGTCAAACATTGCCGTGGACAGATAGCGCTCGCCAAAGCTGGGGATAATCACCACAATGAGCTTGCCCTTATTCTCAGGCTTTTTGGCAACGTTTATTGCTGCTTGAACAGCCGCGCCTGATGATATGCCTACTAAAAGGCCCTCTTCTTTACATAGACGGCGGGCCATTTCCATCGCATCGTCGTTGTTTATCTGTTCCACATCATCTACCAAATCTGTGGCCAAAATAGAAGGTACAAAACCGGCGCCGATACCTTGGATTTTATGAGGTCCAGGTTGTCCGCCGGACAATACCGGACTATCGGTCGGCTCTACAGCAATGGCTTTAAATTCCGGATTTTTAGACTTAATGAACTGAGAACATCCGGTAATGGTGCCACCGGTACCTACCCCAGAAATCAATATATCCACTTTGCCATCAGTATCTTCCCAGATTTCTGGGCCAGTAGTTTCTCGGTGAATTTTGGGGTTGTCCAGGTTATCAAACTGTTGAAAAGTGTATGCATTCGGGGTGTTGGCCACAATTTCTTTGGCGCGCTCAATGGCGGCTTTCATGCCGTTGGCGCCGGGGGTCAAAATCAGTTCGGCGCCAAACGCCCGTAAGACCATTCGCCGTTCCAGGCTCATGGTATCCGGCATAGTTAAGATGAGTCGGTAGCCTTTTACTGAGGCGATAAAAGCTAGTGCGATACCAGTATTGCCGCTGGTAGGTTCTACCAATACCGTTTTACCTGGTGTAATCTCTCCGCGTTTTTCGGCCTCCTCAATCATGCTCTGGCCAATGCGATCTTTCACGCTGTTGCACGGCTCCATGCTCTCTAACTTGGCAACTACTGTTGCTCCACAGCCCTCAGTTACCCGATTTAAATAGACCAGCGGGGTCTTTCCGATGAGTTCAATCACATCCTTGGCAATTTTCATCAACACACCACCTTCCAGCATAATGCAAATCAATATAGGCTCATTATCCAACAAGCAAGAGGCTAGCACCAAACAAGAATATTTAGGCTAGAACTGGATAAATTAGGAGGCTTTGAAGTTAGACAGCTTTATGTGCTGGTGTTCTCGCTTCAACTTCTCGTGAACCCAATCCGGCATTTTGAGTCGGCTCAGTGTTGTCGGATAAACATCCTGAAGACCGTGAAAATCTGTGCCGCCGGTGACAATCAACCCATACTTTTCGGCCAAAGTGCAGTGGAACTCAATCATAGCTGGAGTGTGGCTCTTATGGTAAGCTTCCAGGCCTTTCAGGCCGTAATTCATCAGGTCAATTACCAAATCCTCAATCATAGGCATTTCTCGAGGGTGGGCAATCACTGCCACACCACCGCTCTCATAGATGGCTTCCACCGCCTCATGTGGGCTTACCGTATTTCGTTTCAGGTAGGTTTCGGCCCGGTGATTCAGGTATTTATCAAACGCGCCGGAAATATTGCCAGCTCCGCCTTTCTGAACAATTGCTTGGGCCACATGAGGGCGGCCTAACACGCCTTCTTTTCTGGAAAACGCGGCAATATCCTCAAACGTAATATTAAGTTTGGCTTTCTTCTGTAGGAGTTCTGCAATCTCCTGGATTTGTTCAATGCGGGCAATGCGGTGCTTATTATTAACCTCTTGAATCCGCTCATCATCTGGATCAATGTAGTACCCTAGGACATGGACTTCGGTTCCTTCCCAATGGGTGTTGATTTCGATGCCGGGAATAATCTCAATGTTGGCGCCTTCAACGGCCTTAGCAGCCTCTACCGCAAAGGGATAGGAAGCCGTGGTGTCATGATCGGTGATGGCAATAGCATCCAGTCCACACGCAATGGCCTGCTGCACAAGTGCCTCCACCTCCGACGCACCGTCGGAATAGGTGGTATGCATATGAAGATCAATCATGTAGTCATTTGAGTGGGGAAAATCAGGAAAACACATAGCCAAAGACTAGGTAGCCCATGCTTTTCCAGCGGTCCTTTTAAATTTAAAGTGTTGCATTATTAGCTACATTCTAGCATTCCTCACCTTCTCACGCTAGCCTTCAAGGCTTCAATAACAAAGGAATGACACGAGAGAGTAATATGTTTGAACGCACCACAAGAATACAGACATAAATGCCGACCGTTGTACCTTATGTGATTGCTTTACGTCGCATGTGCGTGTAAATTGCCGCTTTACCAAAATCGCGGTATAGTTCCCTGGGAACCCCTGCTGAAAAGGATTTTTTGTTCAACCGGATTTTTTTTCATGTCCATTGGCAACCTCTATACTCGACTAAAGCGCCTGTTCTTGGGTAGCCCTATTGCGTCCAACCGGGATCGTCACGAGCGACTCTCTATTCCGTTGGCATTGGCCGTATTTGCTTCAGATGCATTGTCTTCCACGGCTTACGCCACAGAAGAAATCCTTATTGCCCTGACGGCAAGTTTGTATGCGGTTCAGGCAAACCTGCTATCTTTGCCGGTAGCCTTAGCTATTGCTGCATTGATGGGTATTGTGGTCATTTCTTATCAGCAGGTTATTAATGCCTATCCACAGGGTGGGGGTACTTATGAAGTCTCCAAAGACCGGCTGGGAATTCTGGCCAGCCAAATTGCGGGTGGCGCATTGCTCATTGATTATGTATTGACGGTGGCCGTGAGTGTGTCAGCTGGTGTGGCGAACCTAACCTCTACAGGCTGGATAGATCATCACTATAGACTACACTTAGCCATTATATTTTTGATTTTAATCATTCTCATTAACCTTCGCGGTGTTCGAGAATCTGGAAAAGCCTTTGCTGTGCCTGCCTATGCCTTTATCGCCACAATGGCCCTGCTCTTGGTCACCGGCTTTTATCGGGCGTTTACCGGCGATATTCCTGACCAAGAAATAGCCATATCCTCAACTGCGCCAGCAGGTAGTGATAATGTGATGAGTCTGGCGCTCTTATTCGTACTCCTCAACGCTTTCTCTCATGGGTGTGCCGCTTTAACTGGTATTGAAGCGATTTCGGACGGGGTAAAAGCTTTTAAAGAGCCAGTAGCCAAGAATGCAAACAAAACCCTGCTCATTATGGGACTGGTGTTGGGATCTATCTTTTTAGGGATGACAGGTCTGGCTTATCTCTTCCACATCCAACCGGATCATCTGGGTCAAGAAACCGTTGTTTCTCAACTGGGCCGGGCAGTGTTTGGCGACGGAAGTCTACTATACTACTGGCTGCAAAGCTTCACTATTATCATCTTAATTTTGGCCGCCAATACCAGTTTTTCGGGCTTTCCTCGTTTGGCCGCTATTTTGGCCGAGGACGGTTTTTTACCCCGGCAGCTTAAAAACCTGGGAGATAAGTTGGTGTTCTCCAATGGAATTCTGATTTTAGGGGTGCTATCCCTCTTCCTCATTATTATTTATCAGGCCGATACCCACGCGTTAATTCCGTTGTACGCCGTTGGGGTGTTTCTATCCTTCTCATTGGCCCAAGCCGGAATGGTTATGGATCACCTGAGTAAAAGAGAGCCTGGTTGGAAGCGTCGGCTATTGATTAATGGTGTTGGCGCTCTGGCAACAGGCGTGGTCACCATTATTTTAGCGATAGAAAAATGGACCGAAGGCGCCTGGATGGTGATTGTGTTGATTGCTCTGCTGATTCTGCTTTTCCGCTCTATCCGGCAGCATTACCAAGCCGTAGCCAAACAACTGGTTTTGCCCGAAACCGGTTATTGCCCGGTTTCTGTAGAGCATACTGTTCTGGTGTTGGTTTCTTCTCTCAATAAAGGCACCATTCCTGCTTTGGAATACGCCAAAACCATTTCGTCCCATGTAGAAGCGGTTCATATTGAGCTGAACCCCCAGGCTACTCAACGATTAAGAAATGCTTGGGATGAGTGGGGCTGTGGAATTCCCCTCACCATCTTGAAATCTCCCTACCGGTCGATTAGTGAGCCCTTGGTCGATTACATTGATGAGGTTGAAGGTCGCTATGAACACAACCTTGTAACCATTATTTTGCCGGAATTTGTGACTAAAAAATGGTGGCATAATTTGTTGCACAACCAAACGGCTTTGCTACTGAAGACCCTACTAAGGTTGAAAAAAGGGAAAGTCGTTACCACCGTTCGGTATTATTTGGAAGAATAATTTGCGCGTTGTGCTCAATAATCTACCAATTCACTCGAAACATGACTCGTGCTAGGCTAGGATGATGATGATTTTCCATGTGTTTCAAACCAGTTGGCGGATATTTACCGGTAATTTTGTGCTGGCCTATCCGTTTTTGATGTTTTTACTACTCATGTCTATGGTGGTGCCCCAAAACGCAGGGCCACCTGCCTTAAACGTAAATTGGATCACCCTGGGGATATTGATGGTGCTTCTCTATTACGTCTTTATGGCAGGTATCTTTGGCATGATTGCCCAGAGTATTACCGTCGATGGCAACCAACAAAAAGAAATGACTCAGCCGGAGCATCCAGGAGCAGAAGATCCTCAACAACTTAATCTACTACCCGGATCTTTTGGCTTATTTAAAGCCTTTTTCCCCACTATTGGACAGCACTTCGTGCAATTTGCGGTGGGTGGGTTTATTCAGGTGCTGGTACTGGTGGGGTTGGCGGCTTGGGTGAAACTAACTGTAGAGCAGTCTATTGGTATCCCACCGGTACTGACGGATCTTTTTGAGAAGGTGCTTGCCGGCGAAACCCAGGTGGATGCACAAGCCCTATTATTGGCCATGCCAGAGGCTCAAAAAGCTCAGTTGGATGCTCTGACCAGCCTATTTCTAGTTGCCGGGTTCGGATACTCGGTATTCTTTTTTATGACCATGGCTTGGCCTGCCTGGGTAGTGGCTGGTGGGCAATCTGCACTTGGTGCCCATTGGGCTAGTTTTGTGCAGTGTTTTAAAGATCCTGTCACGATGTTGGGCATTGTTGGATTTTATCTGATGACTAACTTGGTCATGATGCTGGTATTGCAAACGGGTAATCCGGTGGTGCTGGCTTTTGCTCAACTGGCAGCCATATTGTTCAAGATTTTATTGATGGTGATGCTGATGGTATATGTGGCGGCGTTGGTTAAAGGTCAGCCGCTTGCGGTTGAAGGTGCTTCTTCTGGGGAAAGTGGCAGCGGGCCAAAAGCATCGGGACAAGATACACACCTATATCGTCCCTGATCCGGTTTAGTTTTTTATGACAGCGGATTCAAGCCTGAATAAAGTGGTGGCAGTGGTCGGTCCAACGGCCACTGGGAAAACGCGGGCCGGGGTGCTCGTCACAAAGCAGTTGGGAAGTGAGGTTATTTCAGCAGACTCTCAGTTGGTTTATCGAGATTTAACTATTGGTACTGCAAAACCAACGTTAGAAGAGCAGGATGGTATCCCGCACCATATGATTGACGTGACTGGGCCAGAAAAACTGTACAGCGTCTCTCAATATCAAGAAGCTGCTGAGAAAATACGGGAGACTCTCACGGGTCAAGGTAAGGTGCCGGTGGTGGTGGGAGGGACCGGGTTCTATATCCGGGCTTTGCTGGAGGAGGCCTTGGGCCAAGATGTGCCGGTGGACGAAGAATTTCGACAAGAGCTAAAAGCATTGGCAAATGAAAAAGGTGTGGCGCATCTCCATAGCCTTTTGACGGAAAAGGATCCAGACCGGGCGTCAAAGTTGTATAGCACAGATGCCTTTCGGATCATTCGGGCTTTAGAAATTATTCGCTATACAGGTAAACCGGTACCGCCAAATCAGCCTCGAACAGACCTGGATGTAACTTGGATTGGATTGACCTATTCAAATCGAGATCTCCACCGGCAGGTGATTGAAGATCGCGTAACCGCCATGATGTCAGCCGGGTGGGAGGAGGAGGTGCGTAGTTTACTGGAAACTTACGGTCCAGAGGCTGAAGCGCTACAAAAAGCCCATGGGTATCCCGAGCTGGTTCAGTATATTCAGGGCAAGCTGAACTATAAGGAGACGATTCAGCAAATTTGTTTGAACGTGCAGCAATATTCCAAACGTCAGATGACGTGGTTTAAGCGGAATCAGTCCGTTCGTTGGTGGCAGGTGGATGATGTCCCTGGTGAAAGATTAGAGAGAGAATTGATCTCAACAGTTCAAGGGATTCTTTAGACGAAGATCCGGTGAGCCGGTCCATCCAGGGTAAAATGAAGAGGTTGGTTGTTAGACTAGGTTTATTGTGACAAATTCTGTTCTAGACACTCTTGCTTCTGAAGTTGTACTCAATGATCTCACCTCCGGCGTGGTGGTGGTGGATCCGTCTGATGAGCCAACGGGCAGGATTATTTTTGCCAATACAGCTTTTCTGGAATTGGGAGGTTGGCAGTTGAAAGAGGTGATGGGGCAACCCATGAGCCGGTTATTCCGGTTGCCTGCTAAGGTGAGCTGCCCCTTATGTGAAGGTCGAACGGTAAAGCCTGGCGAGGCCTTGTTTCCACCGGTCCATCGAGCCGTGTTGACTGTAGCAGAATCAACCCTCCAGAATAGCCCTTCCAAAGATGCCGGTTCGGTAAAGATTAAGTATAGTTCTTTATCTACTGGCCAAGTGCTCTGCCTGATTGATCCCTTTCAGGAAGATCAGGCCATTAGTCAAGCTCATACCGATTTTGTGAGTGTTGTTAGCCATGAGTTCCGTACGCCTTTGACCAGTATTAAAGGGTTTGCCGATACGTTGCTTCGATATGGAACCCAATTGCCTGCAGATCAGCAAAAACGGTTTATCACCATTATTAAAGACCAGTCTGATCGGCTGACCCGGATGGTGGAAAATCTACTGACAGTTTCAAAGCTGGGAGCTTCTCGCATTGATTTCTCCTTCCGACCTGTTCCACTACCTACAGTAATTGAGCGTGTGGTGCAAAATCTTAAAGCCAAAGGAGATCAAGACAAGCATTATCAGGATGCTGTCTTTCAGGTGAGTTTCTCAGAGGGTTTTCCTGATATTTGGGCAGATGCCGATAAGTTGGAGCAGGTGTTGCTGAATCTATTAGACAATGCTGTTAAGTACTCGCCGGATAAGGCAACCGTCACGGTAAACGGAAATTTATGTCCAGCAGATCCTGAACAGGTGATGATCCAAATCTCGGATCAAGGGGTGGGGATTGCTAAAGATCATCTGGCAGGTATTTTTTCCAAATTCTCTCGGATTGATAACCCGTTGACCCGAGATGTGGAAGGGACCGGGTTGGGGCTTTATATTACCAAATCTTTAACCACTGCAATGGACGGCGATATTACGTTGGAAAGCGAAGCCGGTAAGGGAACTACCTTTACTTTAACATTTCCTGTCGCCACGGCGGAGCGTCAGGCGGCATATCGTCGAAAACTATCTGTTCTGGAAGATGAGGCGCCGGAAGCTTTATGAGTTTACAAGCGGTGATGCTCATTGGTCCCAAGAGTGACAGTATGGATGACATGCTGGCAGTGATGGAAACGGAGCCTTTAATTGCTTCTTATCACCTGCCGATGTTGGAAGAAGCCATGGCTCAGTTGCCGGAAGTGTTACCGGATCTCATTTTGCTATACGCAGATGGATTGGACATGGACGCCAAAGAGGTAGCGGACTTCTGCCGCAAAGTTCAAGAAACTGCCGCCGAATTAGATGCCCTTCTCAGCGGTCGGCCTGTGTTAATGATTCAGACGGACCAGGCGGGAGAAAAAGAACGGATTGAATACTTGGTACGGGGTGCCGATGAGGTTCTGTCGGCAGACATGAGTGCAGAAGAACAGAAAATCCGTCTCTTGGTTCACCTTCGGCGAAACATCGAAGTGTTTTCCAGTCGGCTGACCCGGCTGCCTGACTTGCCATTGGCTGCTAGGTTGATTCAGCGATGTATCGCCAAGGAGCGGCAAAATCCAGAGGACGCCTGGGCGCTGATTCTCATTGATATTAAACACATTGATGTGTATCAGGAGGTTTACGGAGAGCTGGCTGCCATTCAGGTATTACGTTCCTTTGGTGCAATGCTGCACTCCTTAGTGTTTTCTCCCAGCATGGTAGGGCACTTGTCTGAGTTCAATACGTTTTTTGTGCTGACCCATGCCGACAAGGCTGAAAAAATTGCTGGTGTGCTGGCTCGTAAATTTGAAGATGCGGTGCCCAATTTTTATGCCGAGCGGGATAAAAAACGAGGATACCTAATCTCCGTAATGGCCGGAAATATTAGCCGCCGAGTACCTTTTTTCTCTCTGAGCATGGGGATTTTTAACAGTCGGGATGCTGCACCCTCATATAAATCGGCTCCTTCTTATAAGCTTGCCATTAATATTGCAGCAGAGATGAAGTTATTGGCCAGATCCTGCCCCGGTAGCATGTGGGTCAGTCATCGTCCCAAGCTTGCCGGAGAGGGCGCGGGAGAAGATGATCATTTAACCGAAATCCGAGGTCGTGTATTGGTGGTTGAAAGTGATGCTGCCATGGCTTTTCTGTTGAAAACCACCTTGGAAATGCAGCATTATGGGGTAGAGACCGTTAGCAGCCCTGCTGAAGCTCAGGTTATTATGGCTGAAAAAACGTTTAACCTGGTGTTGATGGATGCACTGCTTAATGGAGAAGAGTCTGGGTGGGATTTGTGCAGTACATTGAAAACCAACTATCCCAACTTGCCGGTAGTGTTTTTATCCTCTGTTCACAACCGAGATAAGGCCTTGAAGGTGGGCGGGGATCTATTTTTACCCAAGCCGTTTGAAATGGTAGCCTTGTTTACCTGGATAGAACGGCTAATGCCCTTTAAATAATACGATATGCACCTGCGTATCCAGCAGATAAGGGATGAGGTGTGTTGTCGAAATCCCCATAATAAGGGGAGATGATGCATAACCTGAGGGAGCGGGGAGCCGTTATGGAACAGTTGGTTTGCCCTATTTTAAGTATCCGGCATCCGGAAATTGATGAGCTGTGCCTGACGGAAAAGTGCGCTCTTTACCTACCGTCGGCTAAGAAATGTGCCGTGGCTGTAATGGGCATTAAAAATCTGATGGAAGCCCAACAGCTGCAAAAGCCCAGCGATGCGTAAGCCTATCAGTATATAATTTTTGGTTTTATAGGTTACCCTATTTATCTAGTTTAAGAGCCCGGCCAATGGCCGGGCTCTTAAACTAGAGCTAAAAACAAAGCCTCTTCCGGAAGCCGTAACCGGAAAGAGGCTAAGAAAGAGCATTTGCTGAATAGTTGAGGAAGACAGCCTATTGATTGATATTATTAATATATAATTAAACATATACTTTTTCTATCATCTGGCTGGATGAGATTTAAAAGTAGGTTGGGAAAGGCATCGAGATCGGCTTTTTAGGTGAAACCCGGTAGAATAAAACCAATGGTTTCATAAAGCACTTGCATAATGTTCAAACGTTTTACACCCTACTGGTATCTTGTGGCGCCCCTGATTTTAATGGTGTGCTTCTTTTTTGTGCCGTGTTGGCAAGCGTTTGAAATGAGCCTGCTGGATTACGGTCAGGATTTGTACCGCCCAGCGTTTGTGGGGGTGGACAACTATCAACGGTTATTTACCTCAGAGGCCTTTTGGCAAGCCTTAACCAATACTTTGGTGTTTTTACTAGGCGTAGTACCAGCCATGGTTGCCTTGCCCATTGGTTTGGCAGTGCTGTTAAATGGACGAATCACGGGTATGGGTGTTTTTCGGATCTTAATCTATCTGCCTGTCGTGGTGTCGATGGTAGTAGTCGGCATTGCCTGGAAATGGCTGTATGCCTATGATGGTTTGATTAATTACGGTCTGACTCAACTGGGCCTACCCAAAGTGCCCTGGCTGGTACATCCGGATATTGCCTTAGCGGCAGTGATGATTGTAGTCGTATGGAAAGGCTTGGCCTATTACATGATGATGTACTTAGCCAACTTACAAAGTTTAGGTCAAGAGCTCTATGAAGCCGCTGAAATTGATGGGGCAGGACTGGTTCAAAAGCATTGGCATGTCACCATCCCCCATCTGCGGCCTACAATGTTACTGGTAGCTTTGATTAGCACCATCGGGTGCCTCAAAGTGTTCACTGAAATCTACGTCTTGACCCGAGGCGGCCCGGTAGGAAGTACTCGGACACTGGTGTATTACATCTATCAGCAAGCATTTGAAAACCTGGATTTGGGGATTGCCTGCGCTGCCGGATTGGTATTGATGGTG
>JAHQWC010000160.1 GCA_019634025.1 Vampirovibrio sp. | reverse complement strand
CTTGAAGAACACGATCTAAACGATCGTAAATTAATTCTTCTGATTCATCCGTTAAAGTAAGTTGACCTTCTTTATCAGTTTCATAACGAACACCAATACTATTATCAGTAACTGTTGGTTTATTCATATCAAGTGAGTCGATATAGTTTCTGCTACCGTGATTAGATTGAGCTATTTGTTGATAAGATCTTGAATATGCCAATTTAGTCATACCTGCTTTATCTATTGCCATAGTTTCCCCATCCATTATACAAACCTATATACGTCTGAATATATAAAAACAATACTTATGCTTTTTGTGCGCAAATGTTTCACTATATTTTTAAGTTTGCTCTTCATGCGTTTTGTAGACGCTAAAATAGTTTCAATAAAATATTATGGAAGGTTCGAGACGAGTGGTAATAAAGCCTAAAACTCAGACATGGGAAGCCATTGATATCAATGGCAGTTCAATGGAAACTTATGTCGCCATACCAGAAGGCACTGGCCCATGGCCTGCTGTCCTGGTGTTGATGGAGATTTTTGGCGTCAACGCCCACATCCGGGATGTCACCGAGCAACTGGCAAAGGCGGGGTATGTGGCGGCGACGATTAATTATTATCACCGGAGTACGCCGAACCTGGAGTTGGGCTATACAGACCGGGACGTCGCGGTGGGACGAAAGCACAAGGATACCACCACCATGGATGGGGTGATGGCGGATTTGACGGCGGCGGTGAACTATTTGAAAAACCGACCGGATGTGTCACCGAAGGATGCTATGGGTTGTGTGGGATTTTGCTATGGGGGACATTTAACGTATTTGGCGGCGACGCTGCCAGAGGTGAAGGCTGCCGTGAGTTTTTACGGCGCTGGCGTGGCCGAAACCCGGCCTGGCGGTGGAGCACCAACACTGGAAGAGGTGAGTAAGATTCACGGGAAGTTACTATGCTTGTTTGGGGAATTGGATCCGTTGATTCCGCATTCGCATACTATACAGACGGTAAGGGCGTTGCGCGATGCAGAAGTGGAGCACGAGGTGGTACGGTATCCCGACGCCGGGCATGGGTTCTTTTGTAACCAACGGCAGGATTTTCACCCGTTTTCGGCCCAGGATGCGTGGGATCGGATGACGGGATTGTTTCAGCAGGAATTGCGAGCAAGTACTTAAGAAGGCTTGAGCAAAAGCGACTCTCGCTGGATAATGGGGGAGATAGAGATGAAGGATTTTTTGGATGGATGTTTTAGAGAGTAAGATCCGGTCGTCGGACCCGGTGTTTGCAGAAAATGCGGAACATATGGCTGGATTGGTGGCGGATTTAGATGCCCGGCTGGCGATGGTGCATCAGGGTGGAGGCGAGAAATATCGGGCAAAACATACGAAACGGGGCAAGCTGTTGGTACGGGACCGGATTGAAAAATTGGTGGATCCGGGAACCCCGTTTTTAGAATTAAGCGCATTGGCTGCAACGGGACTGTATAACGATGATGCGCCGGGGGCTGGGGTGGTAACCGGCATTGGCCGGATACAAGGTGTGGAGTGCATGATTGTGGCCAACGACGCCACGGTAAAGGGTGGCACCTATTACCCCATGACCGTTAAAAAGCACTTACGAGCCCAGGAGATTGCTCGGGAGAATCACTTGCCGTGCATCTACCTGGTGGATTCCGGCGGGGCGTTTTTGCCCATGCAGGACGAGGTGTTTCCGGACAAGGAGCATTTTGGCCGGATTTTTTATAACCAGGCCCAATTGTCTGCATTGGGGATTCCGCAAATTGCGGTGGTGATGGGGTCGTGCACGGCTGGAGGCGCGTATGTACCTGCCATGAGCGATGAGACGGTCATCGTTAAGGAGCAGGGAACTATCTTTTTAGGCGGTCCGCCTTTGGTCAAAGCAGCCACCGGCGAGGATGTGACTGCTGAAGAATTAGGCGGAGCCGATGTACACTGCCGGACCAGCGGGGTGACGGATCATTATGCCCTGGATGATGAAGATGCCTTGGCCATTACCCGTAATATTGTGGAAAATCTGAATCGCCGAGGTCAAAAAGCCCGTTTGGATATTGCGCCGGTACAAGAGCCAAAATATGACGCTAAAGAGCTATACGGGATTATTAATCATGATATTCGCAAGCCCTATGATGTGCGGGAGGTGATTGCCCGGATTGTGGACGGCAGTGAGTTTCATGAGTTTAAGGCCTTATACGGCGAAACCCTGGTGACCGGCTTTGCCCGGATTTGGGGATACCCGGTAGGCATCTTGGCCAACAATGGAGTATTGTTTTCGGAAAGCGCCCAAAAGGGCGCGCACTTTATTGAGATGTGTAGCCAACGAGGTATTCCGTTGGTGTTTTTGCAGAATATTACCGGTTTTATGGTGGGCAAGCAGTCTGAATGTGGCGGCATTGCCAAAGACGGCGCCAAGATGGTGATGGCGGTGAGTAATGCGGCGGTGCCGAAGTTTACGGTGATTATTGGCGGCTCGTATGGCGCCGGAAACTACGGTATGTGTGGCCGGGCCTATGGGCCCAGGCAACTTTGGATGTGGCCCAATGCCAGAATATCGGTGATGGGCGGCGAGCAGGCGGCCAACGTGCTGCTGACGGTGAAGCAGGATCAGCTGGCGGAAAGAGGCGAGAAGGCCATGACGGACAAGGCTGCCGCCGAGTTTAAACAGCCGATTTTGGATAAGTATGATGTGGAAAGCAATGCCTATTACAGTACTGCAAGGCTCTGGGACGATGGTATAATTGATCCGACGGATACGCGGCTTGTGCTGGGGCTGGGGATTGCAGCCTCTTTGAACGGGCCGTATCCGGAATGGGGTCATGGCGTATTTAGAATGTAGACGGCGTTGCCGAACGTCTTGGAACTGTGTTATACCCTGATTTGATTGTGATTGTATCCATACCTGTTTAACCTTTTGTAGTGTTTTATCCTGTAGTTGAGGATTCTGAACCGATTATGAACATGGCCACTGAACATTTGTCTGAAGCTCCTGCACGGCTGCAAGGATTGAACACACTGCCAAAAACGGCTTATTTCTGTATGGAAATGGCCATTGATCAGTCGTTGTATACATACTCTGGCGGGTTAGGCTACCTGGCCGGCAGTCATATGTTATCGGCAGGGTATTTAAAGCTGCCTTTGGTGGGCGTAACCATCTTGTGGAAAAACGGCTACGGGTTTCAGGAGATTGATGAAAACGAGCAGGTCAAAATTGTCTACCGGGAGCAGAGCTATCCGTTTTTAAAAGACACTGGCATTGTGGTGGATGTGACGATTTTTGGGGAGACCGTTAAAGTAAAAGGCCTTTTGCTGGAGCCGGAAACCTTTGGGACGGCGCCGGTATATTTATTGACCACCGATATCCCGGAAAATAATGAGTATCACCGTGGCCTAACCAATGTGCTGTATGACGGGGACCAAAAAATCCGGATTGCCCAAGAGGTGATTCTGGGTATTGGGGGCATGCGGGTGTTAAAGGCTGCCGGGGTAGATGTGGACTTGGTGCATATGAACGAAGGCCATGCCCTGCCGGCGGCGTTTGAGATGCTAAGCGATTTTGGCGGTGATTTGAATGAAGTGCGGGAACGTCTGGTGTTTACCACCCACACTCCGGTTGCGGCGGGGAATGAGACTCATCCGGTACACCTGTTGGCTGAAGGCGGCTTTTTTGCCGATACTGATGTGCACCGTGCTGTGGAACTGGGGGGTGAAGAGTTTTGCTTAACCGTGGCGGCCCTGCGGATGAGCCGGGACGCCAACGGGGTGTCTCAGCTGCACGGGCAGGTGGCGAACAACATGTGGAACTGGGTGCATGGCCGGTGTCATATCCGGGCCATTACCAATGCTGTGAATACCCGGTATTGGCAGGACCCCAGAATGGTTGGCGCGAGTAATGATGATGAGCTTCGCAGCGCCAAGCGTCAGATGAAACAGGAGTTGCTGGATGTAGTGCGGGAGCAGACCGGCAAGGAATTAAACCCTGATGTTCTGACAGTGGTATGGGCCCGGCGGTTTACGGAGTACAAACGGGCTGGATTGATTTTTGAAGACAAGGAACGCATCTTAAAACTGCTGGAAGGCAACAAGATTCAATTGATTTATGCCGGGAAGTTTCACCCCGATGACACCAGTGGCAGAGACATTTTTAACACCGTGATTCAGTACGCCAAAGAGATGCCCAACTTGGCGATTTTAACCAACTATGATTTGGCCCTAAGCGCCAAGCTAAAACGCGGCGCTGACGTGTGGCTAAATACACCCCGTCGCCCCATGGAAGCCAGTGGTACTAGCGGGATGGGCGCCAATATGAACGGGGCGATTCATTGCAGCACCTTTGACGGTTGGGCCGTAGAAGGAACGTATAACGGGCTGAACGGATTTATCATCAACGAGTCGGAAGGGGAAGATTACCTGCCGGTGGAAGAGCGCCGGAAGCGGGATTATGAATCGTTGATGGAGATTCTGGAAAGCCATATTATTCCCACTTATTACGAAGATCCGGCCACGTGGTGTCAGTTGATGCGGCACGCCATGCAGACGACAACCTCATACTTTAATAGCGACCGGATGGTGATTGATTATTTGATTCAGCTCTACAAGCCGGTGAATTTATAATCAATCCTTTAACCGGAAATAAACTTAAACCAGCAGAGATAGCCCTCAGAATAAGTGTTATCGTATATAGAATCCAGATTGGGTAATGGCGCTGTTGGTTTACCAGCGTCGTAAAATTTTGACGAACTTTTTCTTTCTTCTTGTTCTGCCGGAGAAAGTCGTCTAGGAATCGATTTTGCAGAATCAGAAATAGTGCGACCTCTCCTAGATCTCTGCTCTGTCGGAGTTAACAGCCGAACCGGTTGAATATAATTTTCTTGCCCCATAGCCGAATTACTTTCATTTTTAGTAAGTAATGTATTTATATAAAAACATAAAATTGTTATTCGTTGATACCTCCATTAGATATCAACAAGATATGTAGCCTGTCATATTTCTGAAAACTCCTGCCTTGGAGCGAGAATTGGGGTATAATGGGTAACGTTTTAAGGGAGTTGGCGTTCATCGTCAGACCGTTTGCATGATTAAGTTTATCGAGACTACCAAACGCTACGGGGCGGTGACCGCCTTACGGGATGTGAGTTTTGAAATAGATATCGGTGAATTTGTCTTCTTCGTAGGGCCTTCTGGCGCCGGGAAGTCGACGATTATGAAGTTGATTTACCGCGAAGACGTTGCCACCAGTGGAATGGTACTGGTGGGGCGAGTGGATGTATCCAAGTTACATCCGCATCAGGTACCCAAGCTGCGGCGGCGCATGGGAATCGTGTTTCAGGACTTTAAGCTGTTGCCGGGACAAACAGCGTTTGATAATGTCGCCTATGTCCTGCGGGCCTTAGGTGTAGCGCCCACCGAAATCCGAAAGCGGGTGCTGGGCGCCTTGAAGGTGGTAGGTTTGATTGACAAAGTGGACGCTAAGCCGGAAGAGTTGTCTGGCGGAGAGCAACAACGGGTGGGGATTGCCCGGGCCATTGTGAATGGGCCGTCATTGGTAATTGCCGATGAGCCTACGGGAAACCTGGACCCTGAGACGTCTTTAGAGATTATGAACTTACTGGAGCAGATTAACCAGCGGGGCACCACCATTATGGTGGCCACCCACAACCAGCAGATTGTGAATCAGATGAAAAAACGGGTCATTGCCCTGAAGAACGGCGAACTTATTCGTGACGTGGTGGGCGGAGTATATCATCCATGACGGCAGGACAAGTTGGCATTAACCCCATGGACACCGTCGCCACCGAATTACGGGTAGCGGGTCGCATTGTGCAGGAAACTTTTGGCGGCCTGAAACGTACCGGGTGGAACAACTTTGTGATTTTGGTGACCATGGCGTCGATTTTGACCATTTTTGGCACACTTTTCCTGACGGTGATGGAAACCCAATTGTTTATGAGTAACATTGGGTCCGGGCTGAAAATATCGGCCTATGTCCGGGAAGGGAATAACCCGGAAACCCTGAGGGAACAGTTGGAGAACCTGCCCTATGTAAAGGGGATTACGGTAAAAAGCAAGGAAGAATCCTGGAAAGAGATGCGGAAAAGCTATGAGGTGGATGAAAACCTGCCGAACCCCTTGCCTGACACCTTGCACGTCCAAATTGACAGCCAAGATCACCTGGAGCCTATTTTAGAGACGCTGCAAAAAGTGCCGGAGATAGAGAAGGTAAACTACCCCAAGACGGTACTGGATAAGATCTCAACGGCAGCAAGGTTTACCACCCTGATTGGGTTTGTAGCCACCATCTTTTTGGGGGTCCTCACGTTTTTCATCATCAGTAATACCATTCACCTGCTGATTGAGGCTCGGAGCCGAGAGATTGAGATCTTAAGGATGATGGGGGTCAGCAACTGGTATATCCGCCTGCCGTTTTTATTGCAAGGGGCCTTATATGGCTTGCTAGGCACCTTGATTGCCTATATTCCCCTGGCTGTTACAGAAAACTATCTGGGGCGGCTGATGCAGTACTTCTATTTTTCTACCAGTGGCTACAGCTTAAGTTTTGTATTTACCGTGATGGTACTGATGGGACTGATTGTGGGGGCTGGTGGGGCAGCGCTGTCGGTGCATAAGTATTTGCGGACGTAAAAGCCTCTGATCTGACAGGATTATTCTTTTTATATATACTCTATTTTTCTTTGCGCAATTTTGAAGAATGATATGTGTTTATCTAAATGCGTTAATTGCATTAGGCACTTTTGATAATGAAAGTTTCTTTTGGTAGATCTATCCGCCGTTCTTCCAGCAGAACGGGAACGGGTAAACTCAAATTTGTACCGAGGCGAAGAGAGGGTAACATTAGCCCTTTTAAACCTAAAACTCAGCATCAGATAGAAACAGAGCTAGGTTCTTGGTTTCGTCTTTTCACAAATATCTTGTTGCCAAACCAAAACTCCCGGAAATCTTAAGACTTTTGGTAGAAAACCTGGTATTGGCTAAACCGGCGCTATGATAAATACATCGGGTAGAGAACGCGTGAGGCGCACTACAACCATCAGCTTTTAAGATTTATTTTGTTTACACCTACTCCTATGCCTCTTATTTTTATATGCTCTCTCCTTTGACTGTTGAACACATATTGATGCCAATGAACCCAAAATGACCGCTTCGTGAGACCCTGAAGCGGTTTTTTATTTTTGGGGTACACGTTACTCCAAAACACGAGTGGGACAGAGGGCCGCCCCTACATTAAGCTTTAGCGGGCTCTAGAGCAACTTCGGTGCACCAGTGGCTGTATTGGGGGAGTTTGTTTTTCACCACTTGGAAGTACAGATCCTGCAGCTTCTTGGCAATGGGACCAATGTTGCCGTCTCCCACGGGGCGGTTGTCAAATTGGGTGATGGGGGAGACCTGTGCGCCGGTGCCGGTGAAGAAAGCTTCATCGGCGGTATACAGCTCGGTACGGTCTACCACGCGCTCTTCGGTTTCCAAGCCCAACTCGTTTTTAGCAATGGTAATGATGGAGTCGCGGGTGATGCCTTCCAAAATATTTTCAGTGGTGGCCGGGGTCACCAGCTTGCCGTTTTTCACCAGAAACAGGTTCATGGCGCTACCTTCAGACACATGGCCGGATTCGGTGAGAACCACGGCATCGTCAAAGCCCATAGCCCGGGCGTCGGTAACGATGAGAGCAGAGTTCATGTAGGCTCCGGCGGCTTTGGCCCGAGGCGGAATGACGTTATCCGCCAGACGACGCCAGCTGGAGACACAGATGTTGAGGCCTTTATCCAAGGCCAGGTATTCGCCCAGGGGTTGGGTCCAGATGCAAATCTCGGTGACGTTGTGATCCAGCCGGGGGGTGATATTGATGCCGGATTTGTAGATGGTGGGACGAATGTAGGTATCTTTTTCCCAACCGTTTTTCTGGATAAGATCTTTGGTAATCTGCTCCAGCTCTTCGGCGCTTTGAGACGGAGTCAGGTGGCAGACCTTACCGTTGGCAATGATGCGATCGTAGTGCTCACGCATCCGGAAAATGCTGACGGATTTTTTCTCAGGGACATAATAGCCGCGGATGCCTTCAAAGATTGAGGTGCCGTAGAGAAACGAGTGGGTTTTGATGCTGATTTTGGCATCATCAAAAGGCACATAGTTGCCTTCAAAATAAACGTATTCGGTTTGATTTTCGGCCATGGCGCGGCGGCTCCTCAGGTTGTGTCGGCGTGTGTAGATTACAGGAACAACTTTGGGTATGATAAGCCGAGTAAGTGACCCGGATAAGCCAGTCCTGTAGACCGTTTATGATACCTTAAATAGAGGGAAAATACACCTGTGAATGCTGTAGAAAATACGCCGTTACTCCTGTTGATTTTGGATGGTTGGGGCTTGCGGGAGGACGGTGAAGGTAATGCCATTGCCGAAGCGCCGGCAGCGTTCTATGAATCTTTGATGGCAAAATGCCCTTGGATTCCTATCGACGCTTCAGGCTTGCGGGTGGGATTACCAGACGGTCAGATTGGGAATTCCGAAGTGGGGCATATGACCATGGGGGCCGGGCGAATTTTGTACCAGGAGCTGACCCGGATTGATCATGAGATTGAGGTGGGCGAGTTTTTTAAGAATGCGGAACTCTTGAAAGCGATGGCACACGTCAAATCCACCGGCGGTGCGCTAAACCTGATGGGGTTGGTGAGTGACGGTGGGGTGCACAGCAGTGTGGATCATTTGCTGGCCCTCATCGATCTGGCCCATCAGCAGGGAATTTCCAACGTGCGCGTTCACGCTTTTTTAGACGGGCGGGATGTGCCGCCACGCTCGGCAGAAGCCTCATTGCGTAAGGTGGAAGAGAAGTTAGATGATTTGGAGATGCCGCAGATCAGTACCGTGAATGGCCGCTATTACGCCATGGACCGAGATACCCGGTGGGAGCGGACCCAGTTGGCGTATGACAATATAGTGTCCGGGACCGGAAAACGTCACCCATTAAGTCTGGATGCCTTGGAATGGGCCTACCGCAACGACACCAACGATGAGTTTGTCTTGCCGGTGGTGACAGACTTAGAATATGAGGGGATGCAGGACGGAGATGCGGTAATCTTTTTTAATTTCCGCCCCGACCGGGCTCGTCAGATTACAAGAGCGTTAACCAATGTATCTTTTAACGGATTTGAGCGAACCAAGGTGCTGAATAATCTGCACTATGTGTGTATGACGCCGTATGATTCAAGCTTTGACTTACCGGTGGCCTATACCAAAGATGCCTTAGTGAATACGTTGCCCCAAATATTGAGTGAAAAGGGCATCAAGCAGTTTCGGACTGCTGAGACGGAAAAATATGCCCACGTCACCTACTTTTTTAACGGCGGCAAAGAAGAGCCCTACACTGGCGAAGAACGAAAGCTGATTCCATCGCCAAAGATCGCCACATATGACTTACAGCCGGAGATGAGCTTGGCTGGGGTAACAGAAGCTTTGGTGACGGCCATTCAAAGTAAAGAATTTGGTGTCATTGTGGCCAATTTTGCCAATCCCGATATGGTGGGACATACGGGCAAACTGCCTGCCGCCAAAGACGCGGTGAAGGCAGTGGATGAGGCGGTGAAGCAGGTGGTTGAGGCCATTGAATCTGTAAGTGGTGTGATGCTGCTGACGGCGGATCATGGCAATATTGAAACCATGATTGCCGAAGATGGTGGGGAGCACACTGCCCACACGACAAATTTGGTGCCGTTGGCATTGATTGGCGCCCAAGAAGGCGTGTCGTTAAAGGCAAATCCCGAGGCCAGCCTGGCGAATATTGCACCAACAATGTTGGACTTGCTGGGCATCGAGGTTCCGCCAGAAATGACGTCGGCATCGCTGTTGGTGCGGCAGGCGGTGGAGGTATAAATTCCAGCCTTTCCCTTATCTATGTGATCCCGTTGCATGAAAAGCCCGGTACAATAGTGAAGAGCTTTTGTTGATTTGTCTGGGATAGATGTAAATGGCTGAGGCGTTTTTGCCGCCAAAATTGAATCCGTTGCTGGTGTGGGTGTTCCGGTTGTGTCGACCCCTCATATACGGTGCGGCGCTGGATAACTTTCGGGTGGAGATTTCCAAGGACGACTTGGCGTTGCTCAAGTCCGTGAAGGATCAGCGGTTGTTGTTGTTGCCCAACCATCCCAGCGCCGATGATCCTTTTGTGATGTTTGAAGTGTCTCGACAAATGGGCACTATGTTTAACTATGTGGCTGCCCGAGAGGTGTTTGACTGTGTTAAGGGGCTGCAAGGATGGTTTTTTCAGCAGATGGGGGTGTATTCGGTAATCCGGGGCAAGGCGGATCGAGAGTCCTTTGCCATGACCCGGCACAAGCTGGTGAGTGGAGAACGGCCCCTGGTCATCTTTATTGAAGGCGAAGTGTCTTACGAGAATGATGATCTGATTCCCTTTCAGCCGGGGGTATTACAACTGGCGTTTAAGGCGCAAGAAGAATTGGTAAAACTGTATAAGGATGATCCACCCGGAATCTTGGTGGCGCCGGTGGGCATTAAGTATATTTATGGCCCGTATATTGAAGAGGTGTTGAAAGAGTCTCTGACAGAGCTGGAAACAGAAATGGGATTAGGTCAGCCTGAAGATCAAGATGATATTACGGTTCGAATCCGGCGAATTGCCATGAAAATACTGGAAACCCATGAAGCCCGGGCGCTGATGCCGTCGGTGGAAGACGGGGTGTCATTAAACGAGCGGATTGACCGGGTTCGAGAACGCCTGTTAACCGATATGGAAACGTTTTTACACATGACGGTGAAGCCTGAAACCGTGTTTCTGGATCGAATCCGCAATGTGCGCAATGAGATTGACCGGCGGATCTTTCAATACCAGGATGAATCGAACTTAAGCCCGTATGATCAAAACATGGTGGACTATTTACGCCGGACCTATGAAGAGTTTGTAGAAGATCTGGAGCGACTGGTGAACTTTATGACCCTGAAGGACGGGTATTTGAACAAAGAGACCTCACCCGAACGGTTGGCGGAGGTGATTATCCGGTTTCAACGCGAAGTCTTCGGCAAGATCAAATTAAAGCACCCCCGGACTGCCAAGGTGGTGATTGGAGAATGCCAGAGCTTAAAGAACCTGATGGAGCCCTATCAGGCAGATAAGCGCGGCACGGCTGAGACAATGGCTCAAGATTTAGAGCAGGAAATGATGGGACTGTTAGAAAGAGCTCGGACGTTGGAAATCTAACGTCTATTCCATAGTGCCGGGTTCTTCGTAGGCTTCCATTAAGTCTTCGGCAATCCGTTTGGCGACGGTTCGCTCATCGTAGGGGATTAACCCCATAAAGTATTTGCGACGGGTGGTGCCTTCCCAAACAACGGGGCCATCTTTTCCGTCAGTGACGGTGGTTTTGAGGGTGACACAACCGGGGCCTTGGCAGTGGATATCAATGATGCCTTGGCCGGGAGAGGCCATAGGGATAGCCTTTTTTTCTGCCAGTTCTCGGAACAGAAAGGCGAAGATTTCTGGTGGCACGTTTTGTTCTTTGGTGAGAAAGCCTTTGCGAAATTGGTAGACTTCAAAGTTTTCAATATCGGCTAAAGGTGTTTCAGCTTGGGCAACGCCAAGACCCGTAAGTCCGATGGTCAAGCCAGCCAAAAGGCTGGCGCTTAATAGTGATTTGGTCCAAATGTGGTTCAAAGCGGCGTGCATGTGCATGGCTGGGCTCCTCATAAATTTCCCCGATAGATTCTCGTAACTGCCTGATACGATTATACCCATTATGCCCTGATTGGATCGGGATTAAACGAAATGTTGCGGCAAAAAAACTTCAAACCCTCGTCAGCCAGGTCCCTTCACGCTAAACTGATGAGCATCCAGATATGCTGAACAGGATTGAATAATGACGGTAGAG
The DNA here is from genome assembly GCA_019634025.1 of Vampirovibrio sp. GTDB lineage: Bacteria > Cyanobacteriota > Vampirovibrionia > Vampirovibrionales > Vampirovibrionaceae > JAHQWC01. The sequence continues at coordinate 2,187 of JAHQWC010000160.1, read as the reverse complement.
GCCAAACCCAACGCCCATATCCAAACAGTGTCTCCGAAAACAGGAGAAATGCTGGCGGAGTATCCCGTTGCGGATGAACCGGCAGTGCAAACATGCGTTAGCCAGTCTCATCAGGTTTTTGAGGTCTGGCGAAAAACCACGCCTGCCTTTCGGGCCAAAATTCTTCGCGATATAGCAAAAAGCATTTACGAGCACCGGGAAGCCTTGGCAAACATGATTCATGCCGAGACCGGCAAGCCTATGGCAGAAATCTACCAATCCGATCTCGTGGTGGGGTGTGGGGTGTTTCGGTATTACGCCAAAAAAGGCCCTGCTGCTTTAAAAGAACGCATCTTCTTGGGTACAGAGTCCTTGATGATGGGCCGTTATCACAAGCGCCGGTTTGTTCCGCGGGGCGTGGTGGGAATCATTTCGCCGTGGAATTATCCGTTGGCCATTCCCGCCAGTGGCATAGCCGCCGCCCTGATGGGAGGCAATACGGTGGTGCTTAAGCCCAGTGAGTTAACCCCGGGAACGGCCCAGCAGTTGGTCACCCTCATCCGGTCGGTATTAAAACAGTCTGGTATACCGCAGGATGTGGTGCAGATTGTGGTTGGAGAGGGATCTACCGGTAAAGCGTTGAGTGAGGCGGACATTGATTACGCCATTTTTACCGGCAGCGCCAAAGTGGGTCGCCAGGTGCAGGCGACTCTGCAAGCAAAGGGAAAAGAAGTCAGCCTGGAACTGGGCGGATCGGATCCGATGATTGTGTTGGAAAGCGCAAAAGATTTGGATGCCACTGCCTCGTTTGCGGTCTGGGGGCGGTGTGTGAATGCTGGGCAAGCCTGTGCAGCAGTAAAAAGGCTGATTGTGCCTGCGGCCAAGTATGATGAAGTGGTTACCTTGGTGGCAGGGAAAATGAAGGACCTGGCCAACAGTAGCGCCATGGGGCCGGTGGTAAGCCAGCGGCAGCGGGATGGAATTGTGGAGCAGGTTCGTCGGTCTAAAGAGGCTGGTGGACAGATTGAAGCTGGCAGAGACACGATAGAAAAATTTGGTGAAAAACCTGGGTGGTGGGTATCGCCCACGGTGTTAAAAGACACACCCAATGACGCGCCTGTGATTTGCGAAGAAGTATTTGGCCCGGTACTGCCGGTGATTCCATATACTACGGTAGAAGAAGCCATTGCAATGGCTAACGATACCGGTTACGGATTAACGGCATCGGTTTTTGGCGAGCCCACAGAAGCCGAGGAGGTTGCCAAACAGCTTCAAGCTGGGATGGTGGGGGTGAATGAGACCGGCGCCACCAATTACGCCGTGTTGGATGTTCCGTGGTCTGGGTGGAAAAATAGCGGTCCTGGGGTGAGCCATGGGGTGGAAGGTTTGTTGGCGACCACCCTAAGACAGACCCTTACCGTGAATGTCATGGATCGCCTACCAGGGTTTAGCAAGATGCCCTGGCATTTTTCAAAGAATCCTGGCTTGGATTTGCCGTTGGCAAAGCAGTTATTTGAAGCTTTTGGCCGGGGAAGCCTGTGGGCCAAATTAGATCCTCGGCTAGCATGGCGGCTGTGGCAGCACCGGGCCAGCCGTAAGCTTTAAAAATAAACGTTCTACACTGACCAGGATGTCTGCCTTACATTTTTAAACGTTTTTTCATATAAGTTTTTGAAGATTCTTTGATCCCGGAAATGGCTAGCCAGGTGGCTAAATCCACCTGATCTTGATGGCTGTAGGGAATTATCAAAATGTAACGAAATGTAAACAGTGTAATTGGGATTCGGCAATCCATTGTTAATTTTTGTTTTTATTAAATTAAGAGATACTTCGCATATATTTTTCAGATAAAGCACCCCGTTTTTAATGAGAGGCAACTAAACATGAGTAGCCCCGGCGTAAATAACAATGCACCGCAGGTCCGGATCCAGATCCAAGCCCAGCAGCAGGCTGCCCACCAACAGCAGCAGTTATCCAGCAACCAGACGCAAAATCAGCAATTGGCCAACCATCAACATGGCATGAAAAACGCGATGCCGGCCCAATCCCAAAATGTGTCTCATGCGGGTACCTACTACTCTAATGCCGGCACCAACGGTAAAGCGGATTTGAGCGCCAATGTGCAAAACGCAGCCAATGCCGCCACCGCTTACGATTTGTTGAGACGCATGATCCGGGGCGAAGCCGTTTCTCCGGCTCAGGAACTGG
>JAHQWC010000159.1 GCA_019634025.1 Vampirovibrio sp. | reverse complement strand
TGTTTTCATATGTAAGTTAACATATGTGTTTATACCATAAAATTTAAGAGTCCAATATAGAGTGCCTTTTTTAATGGGAGCTTATTTAAATATTAATAAAAATATTTGTTACCCTAAAGAAATTCAGTTGTTAAGTAACAAAAATGGTTTAGGTTCAACTTATAAACCTAAAAAGCCTCAAGTAATTCTTTCGTTTGGTAAAAATCTTCCAACAGTTCTTATTTCAAAAAGTTCTCTTAAGATACCAAATGAAACTTTAGAATTAATAAATGATATTGAATCCAGAGGTTTAAAACTTGGGCAGGGTTGGAGTGGCACAGCCTATCGCTTAGATATTCCTGGATATCAGCCTTTAGCAGTAAAAGTGCCTTACAGTAACTGGTACACGGGTAAAAGAAAACGTGGACTAGGGATTGACTATACAAATGAAGCTAGGATTTTACAAAAACTGCCTTCGGAGTTTGAGCTCCAATTTAATAGTCTGGTTCAAGAAACCAGGCCAGAAGGCCGTAAATTTCTAGTTATGAATTATGTTAATGGAGACCCTATACATCCGCTCAAAAACCCACTTACTAAGGCACATCTAGACTCAATTGTTGACATTGACTATCGTCTTGATAGGGCTGGTATATATCATAGGGATCAGGGAAGTACAAATTTATTGGCGTCTTCAGCAAAAGCAGAAAATCCGGGCAAAATAAACCTTATTGACTATGAAGGCGCTTCAGTTTTTACTCCTCAAGAATCAATCAAGCACAACGGTTTATTTGATCCGTATCATCAGTACTTCCCGTCATTTTGTTTCATCCAAAATGTGACAAACTTCCAATCAAACGGTCTGCCAACTTTGTTAGGCGATATTCTTTTGGTGAAAGGCTTCAATAAAAATAGCAAAAATGAGGTCAAAGACCTATTCAAGTACTTTTTACAAGCCAAAGCAAAGCAACTTAAAAAACAGATAGAATATTTAAAAGCCAACCTTAATGAAACAAACAATAACTCGCCTCTAAGATATGCTGAGCTACAAGCTCAATATTTTGAAAATGTTTCTGATGACCTTTTGTTGCTGGAGGCATGGAAAACTCAAGCAATGTATTACACAGGTATGGCAAGGATTGTGCTTCAATGTGCACCGGAATATAAACAAGTTTCGACCGATCTCCAAAAAAAAGCACTTTTATGCTCTAAAAAAGCTATTTCAATAGCAAAAAAATCTTTGCGACAACTCAATCAGCAGGATAATCATTTAAAAGAGTTGCTTCAATTTGAGTCTTCCTACAATTATTTTCTATTTCAAAATATACAAAAAATTCTAAAGATAGACTCCCCTACAGAAAGTAAGCTTATTTCCTCAGAATATACACCATTATCAGATTTTATTAAATCTTTCCCAAGCTTATCTCCTATACAGGTGAACATTGCTGCATGCATTGAAAGTATATGTAGACCTGTATAAATGCTTTTAATGTGGCGAATAGATTTATTTAACTAATAATAAAGATCCAGAGAAATTTATACATTTTTTAAAATAATAAAAAAAATTTTATTATTTTAGCAATTAAAGATTCTATTTGTATTTAATTTTAGGTAATGTTTGTTTTAGCAGATAAATGGACTAGATTATAATGAAGGTTCAACTCTCAACGAATTCTGGGCGCTATCAATTACCCTCTTTTGGGAATAGGAGCAACACTGTCACGCGTCGGCTTATCGAAGCACATTATGAAGGATTATCTCCCGAAGGCTGGAGGGCTTTTTTAAACATACCTATTTCAGCAAGAAACACAGCCGCAGATAATCTCCGGCGCATGGTAGCCACAAGAAAACCTACAATAACTGCTGAATCCCTCAAAAGAGAAGCTGAGCTAGCAGCAAGGCTTCTTCGTCAAAACAAACGTAGGCATCGTTAAGATTAACTAACATAATTCTAATTTTAGTACACTTCGTTTTCTAGTTACTGATGATAGACGGGATAAGCTATAATAAACTCCGTCTATCTCACAGAAACTCTTTTTGCATGCCCAATCTCCTCAAAGTCCTCACCGTCTTCGGTACCCGGCCTGAAGCCATTAAAATGGCCCCAGTGGTCCAGGCATTGGCGGCGAATCCAGATGATTTTGAATCGGTGGTCTGCGTCACCGCCCAGCACCGAGAGCTTCTGGATCAGGTTCTCCAGCTTTTCAACATCACCCCGGATATCGATTTGGACCTGATGAAGCCTAACCAAGACCTGACTCAGATCACTACGGCGGTGCTTTTAGGGATGCGGGCGGTGCTGCAAGATGTGCAACCGGATATCGTCTTGGTTCATGGTGACACCACCACTACGATGGCCACCACGTTAGCTTGCTACTATCAGCAAATACCAGTGGGCCACGTGGAAGCTGGGCTACGGACGTTTGATAATTATTATCCTTTTCCGGAAGAGGTGAACCGGGTTGTGACGGACAGTTTGGCGACGTTGTACTTTGCGCCGACGGAGCGATCTAAGCAGAACCTGCTGAAGATAGCGCCGCACCCAGAGGGGATTTATCTTACCGGTAATACGGTTATTGATGCCCTGTTCTATACATTGGAGCATGCCCAGTGCAACTCTCCCGTTACCCTACCGGCTGGCCAAAAGCTGATTTTGGTGACGGCTCATCGGCGAGAGAATTTTGGGGAGCCGATGGTGGAAATTTGTAAGGCCCTTAAAACCATTGTGGAACAGCACTCTGATGTAGAAATTGTTTACCCGGCTCATCCCAACCCCAACGTGCGGAAGGCGGTAGATGAACATTTGAGGAATGTGGATCGGATTCATATTTTAGAACCCCTGGAATACGAACCATTCTGTAAGCTCATGGAACAGGCAACTTTGATTCTCACTGACTCCGGCGGTATCCAAGAAGAGGCGCCTTCTCTTAAAAAGCCAGTCCTGGTGCTTCGAGATGAAACCGAACGGCCTGAGGCGGTGGATATGGGGACTGTGAAGTTGGTTGGCCCACACTTCGATAAAATTGTGAGCGAAACCCGCCGTTTATTGACGGATGAAGCTGCCTATAAGGCGATGGCTCAGGCCGTTAACCCTTACGGTGATGGGAAAGCTTCTGCTCGTATTATGGATGCCCTGCGGGCATTCCAACAGCAAAGATTATCTACAAAAGCCGAAGTTGCTGCCAAAGCTTAGGATTACCGACGATCTCCGCCACGTAGCTTGGCCAATAAGCGTAAGATCTCTAGGTACAGCCAGATCAGTGTGACCATTAATCCAAACGCGGCATACCATTCCATATACTTGGGCAGCTGAGCATTGGCGCCTTTTTCAATAAAATCAAAATCCAGTACCAGGTTAAATGCGGCAATGCCGACGACTAGGAGGCTAAACCCAATACCAATAGGCCCACTGCCAAATATAAACGGGATTTCCATCCCGAAAAACCCAATGACCATGGAGATAACGTATACCAACATAATCCCACCGGTGGCGGCAATCAGTCCCATCCGAAACTTCTCGGTGACTTGCACCCACCGTTGTTGATAGGCAAATAACATAGCAAACATCACCCCAAAGGTTAAGGCGACAGCCTGGAACGCTATGCCGGGGTAACTGGCTTCAAACATGGCAGACATTCCACCCAGTACCAGGCCTTCTACCAAGGCATACAATGGCGCCGTAATGGGTGACCATTCTTTTTTAAACACTGTTACCAGGGCAATCACCAGTCCACCAATAGCGCCACCCCATAAATAAGGCTGAAAGGCAGCTCCGGCCATAAACTGGTTCCAAGTAAAGGCTGCCGTAAGAATAGACAAGCCGAGTAAAATCAGGGTTTTATTCACTGACCCACCGGTGGTCATGGCTTCTACGCCCACCACTCGAGGGATGGCTCGTAACGTGTTGTCGTTCATCACCGGATTTCCGGAGCGTGATACTACGGCCATGGAGGACCTCCCGAACATCTAAATACTGCTCTACATATATATATTGTAGACGAAAAACCGGCGCCAACCCAAATCAACGCCGGTCTTGTTAGCCAAAATAGGAGGAATAAACGCAATAGAATAAGAAAAGCTTACGATTGAAATTAACCTAATGCCGGTGCGCTGGTACGGCCAAACATGCTGATGCCGGCCAACATTGATGCCACACCCACCACAATTTGAATAACTGGTGTTCCGCCCGAGAGGTCTGTTAAAAATGCATAAAATGGTGGAATGGCGTGAGCAGCTCCTCCAATCAATAGCAAAATTGGCGCAAACTTAGACATACGGTATTCTCCTCTTTTAAGGATGAAGGCAACCCGCCCAAAACCGGAGCCTTCTACCCACCACAACAATAAATAACCTTGAGAATTACGTGCTTTAAGCACTTCACCAGTATAATGTTGCAGAACCCATAGGGCAATGCCACTCTAAGTCCATAAGTTAACACTTGTTTACAATTTAACATCAGGGATTTAATTATTGTTTTTATATTAATAGGTATAATCGGGTAACAGATACACAGATACACACACGGGTTTTTGCCTGCAATCGGGGTAGGCGAATTCTGGCTGTGTATTCCCAATGGTTAGTAGGTTCGCAAATACGGTCGGGTAAACAATGGCAATAGATCGCACAAGAGAAATACGCTCTGGCTCTGCTCCTGCATGGAAGAAGACGCCAACCTCGCCTGCAAAGCGTGCCTCTGAAGAAGAGGCTAAAGCCAAGCCTTTGGAGACAGGTGGGTCTGATGAAATAGTGGTTGCTGGTATGGGTGCACCCGCCGTTAAAACAGCAACGGATAGTGTCTTGCCAAAATCAGAGGAAGCTGAGGCAGAAACTGCTACGGAAACAACTGTTGCCGAAGAGTCTAGAGAAGCTTCTACCGAAATAGTTGAGCAAGAAAAAGATACTTCTCTATTCGGCTTTCTAGGAGATATGTTCCACTCAGGAGTGGAAAAAGTTTCTGGTGTTTTGGGAGAGGTAACGAGTGTTGTCAAAGATATTCCTGATTTTCTGGGTTGGATAATCAGTGGTATTACAGGCTTTCTTAGTGATCTTTTTGGATTTGGTGGCAATGACGATGACTCTCCCGATACGTCGTCTACTGTAGAACCTGCCTCAGCCCCTCTGCCCACTCCCGAACCTACTGAATCTCCCAAAGAACCCGATGCATCCGAGCCGACAACGGGTGAGCCAGGAATTGTTGAAGATGTAGCCCCTGATGCCACCGAACCTACTATTGTGCGTGTGAACCCTGTTGATGAGCCGGACGATGAAGCGGTTATTGCCGGAGATACAGTAACGTATGATTTGGATGTGGCTGAAGAAGTTGACCCGAAACCCACCATTACAACCCGAGTAAAAGACGAATCTATAACAAGTGGACCCGATGATACTGTAATCGCTAAAGGTGATGTTGGTGAGTCTGATGAGGCAACTGTTGCAGTTGTTGAGACGGAAATTGACCCTCCTGACGGCAGTGCGACTAAGGAAAGTTTTGTTTCTGCTGCACAAGACACCGCTAGCTATATAGTTGGTGAATTGTTTGGTTTTAGACCTGCCAGTGCAGAAGAGGACGCTATAGCCGAAGGTCCTGAGCTGACAGCACAAGATCGCAACGCCAGATTACGGCACCTTCGTATGCAAGCTGAAGGGATTTCTAGTAAGCGATTCCGTGAGTATCAAGAACAAGAATCTGCTTTGGTAAAAGCAGAAGAAAATAGTGCTGCTTTAGCGCAAAAGCTGGAAGCTGCAGAAGCTTCTATGGCACAAGCCAGACAAGCTGCAAGTGCTGAAGTCGAGGCGCTTCAAACACAGTTGGTAGAGGCTAGAGAATTGGCTAAAACAGATGCTGCTACGGCAGCAGACCAGCAGAGCAGAATTGCTGAACTGACCATCCAGTTAAGGGCTGCCAAGGCCAAACAGAATTTACAAGCCCAACAAAACACTCGGACCATTAGCGACCTTAGAAAGCAACTCCGCCAGGCTGATGTGGATAAAAAAGCTGTTGAGGCAGGAAACCGGAAGGTTATTACTCAACTCACCAGAAAGCTGGAGCAAGCAGAGGCGAGTGCTGCAGAAGCTGAAACAAAAATAGATTTAATGGAAGGCAGAATATTAACTTTGGCCCAACAACGGAATGCTATTCGAGCTGAAAGAGATACTAAGGTAAGGCTGGCCTTAGAAAAAGCGAGTGATGCTCGAAAAGAGTTACGGCAAAGAGATTTGGATTTAAAAGTTTCTCGGGATGAACTGGCAGCGTTAACAAAACAGCATATAGATGCTGAGGCAGCGTTTAAACAGCAAGCCGATGTTGATGCAGAAACTCGAAGAAGATTAGAATTAGCTGCCCAAAATCTTTTGGCTAAAAAGAATGAAGCAGAAACTCGGCTCAATTTACAGGAACGGCAACATGTCGTTCAAATTGGTGATTTAAACCGCACCATCCGCCAAGCTCGTCAGGATGCTCGTGTTCTTCAAGATCAGGCTAATGAAAAGATTGATGCATTGACATCGGAGTTAACATTGGTCCAAAGCCAACTAAAACAACAGTCCCAAACATTAGCGGCTACGGAAGATGCGTTATCCCAGAAAACAGAGGCCTTGGAACACGCAAATGCTCAAACGGTTGAAGCTCAAGCAAGAGAAGCCGAAGTACGTCAGGAATTAGCCAATGCCAACGAGAAAATAGAAAATTCTGAAGCGGCCCGTG
>JAHQWC010000158.1 GCA_019634025.1 Vampirovibrio sp. | reverse complement strand
CTTCGGATAGTCATAATCTCAATATCGGTGGGGTTGATCTGGACATCCACATCCTCCACCTCCGGCATCACTGCCACCGTAGCCGTGCTGGTATGCACTCGGCCTTGAGATTCAGTAACTGGAACCCGTTGCACCCGGTGAACCCCGGATTCATACTTCATCAGACGGTAAACATCTTCACCATTAACTTCCATCACCACCTCACTAAAGCCACCCATATCGCTTTCACTCATACTCATCAAGTTCGTTTGCCACCCTCTGCTATCTGCATAACGGCAGTACATGCGGTATAAGTCCCCGGCAAAAATATTGGCCTCATCCCCACCGGCACTTCCACGAATCTCCAGCATAATATCACTACTGTCATTGGGATCTCGAGGAAGCAACAGGATCTGAAGCTGGTCTGCCAAATCCGCAATAGCAGTCTCCAAACGTTCAACCTCGCCGGTTAAAAACGCCTTCATCTCAGCGTCAGACTCGCTTTTAAGTAATTCCCTGGAATCTTCCAGGTCTTGGCTCATCTGCTTCCACTGGTCAAAACTCTGAATCGTTTCTTCCAGAGTGGCCCGTTTTTTAGACAGCTCTCGAATCTGGTTATTATCCGCCAACACCGTTGGATCTGAGAGTTGCTCACCCAGTTGATGATAGGTTCGCTCCAACTCTGTCAGCTTGGGGAGCAGCTTATCCATGGACATTGAGTATTGATCCTCAGTAAAACGCTGATATACCCAAAAAAGATACCGACTGTCTTAAGTATCTGACTGTCGGCATCTTGAACCCGGCGGCAAGCCGCCGGTAATCTGTTATTTGCGCTCGTAGCGCTTTTTGAATTTTTCCACCCGGCCTTCGGTATCCAGAATTTTTTGCTCGCCGGTAAAAAACGGATGGCAGGCACTACAAATCTCAATTTGGATAGCTGGAACAGTGGAACCCAAAACCACAGTGCTTCCGCAGGTACAGGTTGCACTAATTTGGTGGTACTCGGGATGAATTCCGTCTTTCATGATGGGGTGAACTCCTAATATGTGTTGCCGCTGGATGTCATGAAATAAAAACGATGACAGCAGAGGATTGATTTTAGTACCGATACATCCATAAATCAATAGACTTGGCCTTGTAAACTAACACCAGTAGTTCAGCTAAACCGATGGTTCTGCAAATCAGCTTCAATCCGGCACTATTGCTGCCGATACTATAGAGGGCAGGAGGAACGCATTCGACATCAATTTTGCCAAACCATAGAACATCATTATTCTTTCAAGTAAGACCCTCTTTACCCTTCTATCTCTGAAAGTATTTACTAAATGTTTGCTTCACCTTTTCATAAAACTATTTTTTTAACAGGGACATTTTTGGGGTTATGCCTTGTAATTCCTTTTGCAGTAACGCCTTTTGCATTTGCGAAGGCTCCAAAAGCTGACGGTTACTATGATGTATACCTAACCGGCGGTCGAGTATGCCGTCAGTGCACTTGGCGAGTTTTGAACCAAACTCAGGTAGAGCTCACCAACAGAGGCGGCATTCGGGGCGTGTATCCTCGCATCGACATTCTGGGTGTGGATGATCATCCAGTTCTTCGAAAGGTATATCAGCAACACCTTCAAGGCATCGGGCTACCAGCACGAGTATTGGTACCACAAGCCTTTGAAGATGAAGACCGACTGAGATATTACGAAACTCAGAACTAGATACCCTTATATAGACAGGCTATATGACTTTCGTATTAAGTTTCATTTCAAAAAATATTCCTACTTACTATAGTTAGGTTGATCTTTAATAAGAGTGGATCTACACTACGTTTGTCAAAATTCAACGGCCTGTTTACACAGCCCAAGACTGAATTTTACGTCTATACACATATTTCTCACGCCTCTGATAGAGAAAGAACCCACTTGATAGCCGGTGTCCCAATGACCCCGGCTTTTTTTTATGGACCCAACACACCACAGACACAGAAGGAAGTATGTAACATTCATGCAAAAGACCGAACGCCAAACCTGAGTTTTGACTATGATTAACAGACGTTAGTCGGATAGAAACACATGAGAGTGTTCAGAGGTTGGAGCAACCGTTAATTAATGGCCGTTGATACATCCATGCCGGTGTTGGAAAGCCCGTTTGAACGGATTCCACCCCAAAATACCGAAGCAGAACAAGCCGTATTAGGAGCAATTCTGGTAGACCCTGATGCGTTAAACCGCATTGTGGAGCTACTGAAAGCCAAAGAGTTTTACCGACAGGCTCATATCCTCATCTATGAAGCCGCTTTGGAGCTGTTTGATAAGACTGAGCCGGTAGATATTGTCACTGTATCTGAGGTTCTTAAGAAAAAAGACCTATTGGATGAAGTAGGGGGAAGGTCTTATATTAATGATCTAGCCTTGTCAGTAGTGACCACGGATAACGTAGAGTATTACGCCAGAATTATCCGAGACAAAGCCTTACTTCGTGGCCTCATTCAAGCTGGTACCGAGATTGTCTATACGGCTTATGAAGAAGAAGAGGCTGAAAAAGCCATTGATAAGGCCCAACAATCCGTCTTTACCTTGGCTCAACAGGGGATGCCGGATGAGCTTATCCACATTAAAGATGTTCTCCCCACTACATTTGAGCAGATTGAAGAGCGGCACGCCAACAAAGGCTCTCTGATGGGAACGGCTTCTGGTTTCTACGATCTGGACAACTATACCTCAGGCTTTCAAAAATCTGATCTGGTCATCCTGGCCGCCCGACCCTCTATGGGAAAAACCGCATTTTGTTTGAATATCGCCACCCATATGGCGCTTCGAGAGAATATCCCGGTTCTCTTCTTCAGTTTAGAGATGAGCAAAGAACAAGTAGTCCACCGGATGCTCTGCTCAGAAGCAGAAATAGACGCCCAACGCATCCGCACCGGCCAGATCACCGAACAGGATTTTCAAAAAATATCGATGGCCATGGGTAAGCTGGGCGACGCACCGATATACATTGACGACACCCCAGCTATGTCGGTGATGGAGATCCGTGCCAAGACTCGCAAGCTGATTACCGAAGTCAAACAAGACATCGGCATTGTCATGATCGATTACTTACAACTCATGGAAGGGAAAGGCCGAGGCAAGACGGACAACCGGGTCCAAGAGATTTCCGATATCTCCAGAGGACTCAAAGGCATTGCCCGAGAGTTAAAAGTACCGGTGATGGCTCTCTCTCAACTATCTCGGGCGGTGGAAAGTCGGCAGGACAAGCGGCCTATGCTGAGCGATTTGCGAGAATCCGGCTCCATTGAGCAAGATGCCGACCTGGTGATGTTTATATATCGGGATGAATACTACAACAAGGAAACCGACCGCCCCGGTACGGCAGACATCATTATCGCCAAGCAACGGAACGGCCCTGTTGGAGACCTGAATCTACTGTTCCGTCATAACATCACCCGGTTCTTAAACCCTGCCGACAGCAAGATTCGGATTTTTTAGGGCTGTCAGAAAAGAGATTCCAACTGCACAATGGGGACTTCAGCAGGTTTATAAAACTTAATGTTTTTTGTGCATTGTTATGAAATTTAGTATAATGATCTTTGTAGTAAAATACTCACTGTTACTGGGCGTAGGAGTACGTGAGGTTGGTTTCAACAATATCAATGGCCCCATCATCAGATGGGACTTTAGCTCGTACTAGGTTTGGTTGGCACACTCCTGGTCTTCATGGGTTTTCAACACCAGCTCCCCAATTAACTTTGGGCGTTCAGCCTTTAAACGTGACACCATTAGCCACCGATCAGTTTGTGTCTTCGCAAAAAGAAGCCCTAGCTGTTGGAACAGGTAAGTCGGCGCAAACATCTTTAGTGGAGCAAGCGCATCAGCTGGCAGAAAAAGCCAAGCCCTTAACACCTTTAAGGCGGCTGAGCATGACCCAGGCAGTGATGCAGACATTTTCACCAACTAATTTAAAGAAATTTGTCCATCAGAAGTCCTCTATGGACGGTGCAGTGAGAACCGCTGCTGAGATGAATAAATCTAACGGTGCTGTAACCTCCATGATGGCAACTACGTTTTTAGGGGGATTGGCCTCAGCAGTCGCTGTACCAGCAATGGTCCTCAATCCACAAGCTGTGACCCAAATAGCGCAACTGACCTCAGCGTTGTTAAAGCCATAATTCTTATATTAAAAGCTTAGGCGCCTTCTTTTGAGAGCAGAGAGTATCGTATAGCGTTTATATTGAATATAAGCTTCTGGTCCGATTCATTGGTAAATATATGTAAAAGAACTGACAAATCGGATCAATCTACCCTTATTTATTGTTTTTATTTTTTTATAACTATTAAATTATACAATCTGTATCCAGGACACGATTCGATCAGAGAAGAATAAGAGAAGATATCAGAGAGGTCAGCATCATATGCCGATGAACGGTGTAGGCGCGGCAGGAAGTGCCGGCAGCTATCCAGTAGCTCAATCCGCAGCAGCCGGAAGTGCAGGTAGTGCATTACAAACCACTGCACCCGCAACTACAACTGCGGCAGCGCCAAATGTTGAAATGTTTCCTCTAATGCTGGCTATGATGCAAATGTTACTTCAGGTTGTGGGCGGCATGTTTGGCGGCGCACAACAGCAACCACCTCCTCCACAAGCATTTGGTGGTATACCAGGCGGCTTTGGCGCTGCACCCGGAGGATTCGGTGGGTTTGGAGCCGCACCCACAGGATTCGGTGGCTTTGGCGCTGCACCAGCAGGATTTGGTGGTTTCGGCGGTGGCTTTGGCGGTTTCGGCGGAGCACCAATGGGCTTCGGCGGTGCCGGGCTAGGTGGCTTTGGCGGTGGTGGCGGTGCCGGATTGTTAAACAGCATTAATACGATTAACGGAAATACATCCTTCCTACAGGGATTGGGACAAGTAGCAGCCAGTAACCCCGTCTTGGCCGCAACCGGCCTGGATGATCTATTTGCATAAGGCAAGCACACACGGCTGTTTTTGTAATTCCTGTTGATGACCCTAGTCAGTGATGTGGAATAGGCTCATAATAGAGGCTGTTAGAGCTAATATAGATAAACAAGTCGATGGAAACTACACCGGATCCGGTGAGCTGGGAAAAGGTCTTAGAGGTTGCCAAACCAAGCGGCTGTAACCTAAGAGCTGCCTGTTGCAGTGTCGCAACACCCAGCCTGCCGCCAAACCAACTCATAGTGAAAAGTGCTGAAGGAGATGAAACCTGCCGGGATTTCTTATCCGTATTTATTCCACATGCCAGTCATCAAGCAGCACAAGCGTTCTACCCTGAACAACCGGATCATATTGAACGTGTCCTTTCCATGGTCATGAAGAAAAGCACCAAAACAGCCTTAAAGCCGGAAGAGGTTGTGTTTTACCACTGCCGCTACCTGGACGACAACCGGAGCTGCCAAGTGTATGAAGACCGCCCTCGGTTTTGCCGAGATTATCCGGTTAGCCCAATGGCTATTTTAGTAAAAGGCTGTGGTTATGAGCCTTGGATCGACGATTGTAAGCAAAAGTTACTCTCCCTCGGCTATGAGATCGCGGAATAATCAAAAAGCCCTGAAGTTATCAGGGCTTTTTGAAAAAGTAATTGGCTTGACGTATTTAACCAGCACTCAGAACGGCTTCCGGTTCAGCAGCTTCTTCCGTATTCGCTACTTCAGGGGCTTCGGCTGGTTTTTCTGGTGCTCGTTGTGCAGGTGATTCAATCGGTTCTGCTGGTGCAGCAGCTTTTTTCATAAAGGCGGCATCCAGTTGCTCTTGAGAACTGGGGACCAGAAACTCAATAGAAAGAACTTTCTGAGGGACGGCATCCATTTGTACATTATGAGCTATGGCTGTTACTACTGGACTTAAACCATCCAGCTGAAAAACGCGTGCACCTTTAGCATAGAGCTGGACAAAATCATAGGTCTTTACCTGTATGGCCTTGGGTTCCTGATTTTTACCGTACAATGTGGCAGGAACAAATCCGGCAGCGCGAAGCTGACGGGGGTTGAGAGTGGTATCCCGTTCAGAGGCTTTAATATTGGTGGGGCTGGACATGACTTCTGTTACTCCGTCAAAATAGTGGGTAAATAGGGAAAACTTAACTGGCTGGCGTATGGGCGCTATTTTGAAAACCTTGTATATAGGTTTCTTATAACTAAACAAAAACCCCAGCAAAGCCAAAATTGACTGTGAACAAGATATCGTAGGGGAAACAGGGAGTCAAGAAAGGCTGAAAAGTGGTTAATTAGATATGGAAGAAAGATCTTCTGCCCAAAGCTCTCAACTACCTGTATTACATAGATATGTGCTTAGACTATCTTTTTCCAACCTCTGGACAGGCTTAGAACGGCTTTTTTACACAAAAGATGTAACTATTTTGTAATAAAAGCCAGTTTTACCCTTTTGAAAAAATAACTTTGAGCCGAATCAATAATATATACAGGATGATATAACTCAAAGGAGTGTGGTGCTGTGTTCGGGTTATCAGCCAAAACTTGCCGTGCCTTTGTACTGGGCCTTACTGCCGTACTGTTCGTCTCTCCCATTGTCGAACGGCTAAAATTAACGGATGTACTTGCCCAAACGCTCCGCATGCCTGCTATACAAAAAATTAAAAATATGAGAGATCATAAATCACTTTATGCATCTGTGCCTGTACTGTTTCAGCATCAGGATCTTCGTTGGGAAACAGTTGGGTTAGATCAAGGCAAAATCAAACTAAAAGTGTTGTCCCACGAACCAGACTTAACCCTGACCCAAGCTGGACTAGGTGCAGAGTATTTTACCTATTCCGGTTACTTGTTTGAGCAAATGGCGGCACAGGTAAAGGATAAATCTTTATCCACCCGTCTGACCGCCATGGCAAACCAAGCTAAACAAATGGGCACTCTGGTCCGAGGAACCGCAAATAACTGGTTTGACGGAACTCCCACCACCAATATGAGCCACCTAAAGGTCCGTGCGAAGATTTTGGCAAACCTAAATGAGTTAAACCAGCGCTCTGTTATGCAAATTTACTATAATCAACACGGCGATATCATGGAAACACCCTTTAAAGGGAGTCTGGACCAATCAAAAACCAATCAGACAAGTGCTATGGCCAAGTTTTTGAACGCCGCACAGCAGTTACGTGAAGAAGCGTCAATGCACCAGTATTCTGATATGAAGAATGTGGTGGATACACACGTCCGTCTCATCAGCACCTTGGGACAAAACCTCGAACTGCGGTGGGAAAATACATACTATTGCCCCAAAAGCGACACAGATATTAATAGCTGTCATACCACCCCCACCAACACCAAAATTTATACCATTCAAAAACCGTTAAATAATAAATTAGCTCTTTTTACTGCTGAACACCAGCCCAAACTAGCTTATAACAAAATTCGTTAGATTTATTTTGGGCAAATACACCGTCTCGCTTGTTTTAGAGCTTCCTCGTATATCAAAATATTAAGGCTCATGTAAAAAAAGACCAATTGGCTACTTGACGCCAACGAACAACTCTATGATTATAGGGTGGGTGCTTGGGTAAACTACAGCGTTTATCAATAGCACAAAAAGTGCTTGAGGGGTTTTTCTGAGTAAGTAGAACGAATACATAATTACAGCTATTGGAAATAAATACGGGCTTAATAACATAATAGCCTTGGCAAATAATGAAACCCGTGTTTTGCCCTAGAGGGAATGATCTTTGGTCACATCCGGTTTAAATTATTATCCCAATAATCCTACTGTCCCTGTAACGCCTGGCTTTATACCGGCGATACCTGGTAATAACTACGGTAATAGTGGTGGGTACTTATATCCGAAT
>JAHQWC010000157.1 GCA_019634025.1 Vampirovibrio sp. | reverse complement strand
GTGCGGAACATGTCTTTGAGAACATTGAGGGGTTTGTCGGCATAGTAGATGCATTCCACACTGAGGATCCGGTCAAAAGTATCGTTGGCGAATGGGATGGTTTCTCCCAGAGAGACCTGAAATTCTGTGTTGGGTGGGTTGTTGAAACTGTTTGCTTTTTCGATCATGGATTTGGAGATGTCGATGCCAGCAACCTGGCCGTCAGAGCCAATTTTTTCAGCCATGGCCCGGACGGCATAGCCGTTGCCACAACCTACATCCAGAACCTTCATACTAGGTTGTAGATCCATCTTGTCTAAAATCTGTTCCACAATGGGCCAGTGGCCGTCGGCCATAGACTCGGACTTACCGGATTGAGCCCATTGATCGAAGGTTTGGGAAACTTGCAAGGCTTGTTTAGACATATCTTTTTCTCTAATACTCAGGTTTTGTGATGAGCCAGCAGAGCTGGCATTGGGGGTCCGTTCCCACCTTGTGGGTCTCCTTGTCCGTAAGCCGTTCCGGCAACGATCAAGGGTCCCCCAAACCCCCTACCTGGGGATTTTTTTGGTCTCGCTTCGCAGCCTTTCGGCTGCTCGCTCGACCGTTTTATATGTAGGGATAAGTCTATTTTAACGCTTCTGGCTATAAAATTAGCCTTGGATCCATTGTTTATACCCGCCAGCTAACGAGTATACGTTTTCGTATCCCATTGCTTTGAGGGTTTGAGCGGCTAAAGCAGAGCGGCTTCCGCCGCCGCAGTAGGCCACGATGGTTTTGTCCTGGTTTGGCACCACTTCATCAATTTCCAGCTCCAGGATGCCACGGGAGATGTGTGTGGCGCCGGGGATGTTGCCGAGTTGGAAATCTGCGCCTTCGCGCACATCTAACACCACCATCTCTTTTTGGTCTGCCAGCCATTGGCGAAAGGTGGCTTGATCAACTTCGTCAATCGTGGCTTTGGCATCATTCACCAAGTCTCTGAATGTTTTTCCGCGCCAAGTTTGGGGCATGTTCATGGGTTCATCCTTTTTCAACTCAAGTTCCGTGAGTCTTATTTTAGGACGAACCGTTTTGGAAAACGATGTAGATGGAGATATTAATCAATGTTACTTGTTTCTAACCAACTTAAGTGATGATCGATATCATTATAATTGGCTAATAATTTCTCAATAACTTGAGGTGTCAGGTTTGTTGGTTCTTCGAAACGTGTACTCTCTTGTAAAGGCTGAAACCCAAGCTTTTCATTAATCTTATCAGAAGGACTGTTTTTTCTTGTCAGAGACCAAACATGTGATGCACCAAAATGCTCTCTTGTAGAAGCAATGGCTGTTCTATGGAGTGCTTCCCCAATTTTCCTTCTTGTATGGCTTGGCTTGACGCGAGAACTACTTAATAACGCATGTTGTGGGTCAATGGTGTCATAAATACCTTTCTCTATATCACTATGGTGGGTTAGCTGGAGTTGATGAATGCCTTCCATAGCAATAACTTCATCCGCTTTATCCTTTAATACAATTAGCGCTCCTCTTGGGTTATTAAGAAAGCTTGTACGTATGGCGGGCAATATTCTGTTGAAACCTGGTATCTGTTGTATTCGATCAGGTACTTTTGCCAATATGCTCGGTTCCTCGCTCACTTCTTGTATAAGTGATTTATGAGCTTGAATCTCTGATTCGTCTTGAAACAATTGGCTTAAAAGATTTGCCCGATCAACTTTTCCTTGAGGGGTTAATAAATCTATTAATCCCTGAACGTCTTCAGCAGCTTCTAATTGGAGTACTGCGGGTAAGTCTTTCTCTTCAGCGAATGAAGGGGTCAATCCGTACTCTTTAAATGGATCCTGACCAGCATTCTGCCAGCTTTCGGGTGGCGTATGATTAAGGGCTTGTTGCCCTAAGTGGTTGCTTTTAGCAACGCCGCGAGTGATTGGGCCAGTAACCATCTGATTTTGTGCCCCTGCGTCCCTTCCATATGTGTATTCGTAGCCGAATACTATAGGCATAAAAACTTAGAGCCGCGGCTTATGAACAGTTTGTAAATAAAGCTGAAGGGCTAGCGGATGAACAGTTCCAGGTTAAAGTAACCCAGGTGAGTATCGCCAGACCAGAGCTCGTACAACACTTCAATAATGCCGCCGTCTGGGGTCAGGGCGTAATCTAGTTTTTTCGTAAAGTTTCTGCAGACAATGGAGCCGCCGCCGAAGAAATATTGACTGGCGTACCATTCGTTGGCGCCAAAGGTCTGGCGGCTGTGCACATCGCCAATGCGAACGATGGATAATGTATTTTCAGCCACCTTGATGGTGGTGGTAATCTTTTTGTCTTCCAACAACGTGTCGTAAGCTAAAATGTAGGTTTCATCATCCACCCGGTACAATGATCCGAAGGCTTCCTCTTCGATCTCTGTGGGGTCGTACCCGTTCATGGATTGGGTATAGCAGATGTCCACCATGACGGTCTTTTTTAGCTTTTTTAAATCACTCACCTTAAAAAATACTCCCGACCGTTTATGAGTAAAAGAGCACACCGGTGGTTCCTAGTGGAACCAGGCATTCCCTCAGAACTCCCTTCCTACTGCGACACTGTTTTATTTACGTAGTCACGTGTTGTTTTACGTAGTAATGTGGCGGACTACTTGTGATACGGTTCGTTTCGGTGGATCTTGTATGCCCGATAGAGCTGTTCTAAAAACACCAACCGAACCAGCGGGTGGGGAAACGTCATGGCCGACAGGGAAATGACCCAATCAGACCGTTGAAGGATTTCCTCACTCAACCCGAGAGGGCCGCCAACAATCACTATCATAGGCCCCGACCCCGGTGTTGAAATACCTCCGTTTGGTGGATTTGTCCCATTTATCCGCCGGAACCATTCTGCCGAAAACCTTTCAGACCCATACTGCTCCCCGTTTTCAGACAGGCTGACGACGTAGGGCGCTTTGTTTACATAGCTTAAAAGACGCGCCGTCTCCTTAGCCAGCACCTGCTCGCGGGATCGGGTGGCCGTGATGGGCTCGTCGGGAATTTCGATGATGCTGACGGGCAGCCAAGGCTTCAACCGTTTGATATAGTCATCGATTCCTGGTTGGAGGTAGTGGAAGTTGCCTTTGAGCTTGCCAATGGTGATGAGGTGGAGGGCTTGCATAGGGGTGGTTTATTCGCTTTTGGGCGGACTGGTTGGAAGGCCGACGGAGTCGGCACTGGGGCCTGTGTCCGGCCCCATACCCGACCCTGAATATTTTTTGGCCTCGCTTCGCGGCATTGCTGCCGCTCGCTCGGCCATGTTTAATTATAGAGTAGGTAGAGACTGAAAAAATATTCAGGGTCTCAAAATATCTTGATACTTATTACACAAAGCCCTAATTATAGCGGGATTGGGTTTGTAGTATGCTGTGGGGGAGTTTAGGCATATAGCAAGGAATCTGGCGATTATGGTAAATGTGCTTCCCTTTCGTGGACTTCGGTATGAGACGGAGAAGGTCAGTCATTTGGCCAATGTCACGGCGCCGCCGTATGATGTGATTGATAAAGACATGCAGCAAGAGCTGTATGATATGCATCCGGCCAATGTGGTGCGGTTGATTCTAAACCAACGTGAAAAGGGAGATTCAGAAACTTCCAACAGTTATACCCGCGCCGCCGGATATTTTCAGCAATGGCAGCGCGAAGGCATATTGGCGCCGGAGCGGCAGCCGGTGTTTTATGCCTACTCACAGTCCTGGGTAGATGAGGCGTCTGGAGAATTTTTTAAACGCAAGGGCGTCATCGGGTTACTACAGTTGGAATCTTTTGAGTCCGGCCAAGTGTTACCCCACGAACATACCCTGGGTGGCCCCATTGCGGATCGGTTGAACTTGATGAAGACGACTTTGGGTAACCTCAGCCAGGTGTTTATGCTGTATGACGACCCCGAATGTCAGCTGGAATCCTGGTTATTTGACGAAAACCCGGAAGACGACTGGGATGTGGTGACGGACCCGGATGAGGTGGATCACGAGATTCAGCCGGTGACGGATAAAGAGACTATTGAGAACCTGACAAAGCTCTTTCAGGATAAAAAACTACTCATTGCCGACGGCCACCACCGCTACACTACGGCCTTGCATTACAAACGGGCCGTGCGTGAGAAAATGCGAGAAAAACAAGGCGGCGAACCGCCGGAAGGATCGCTTTTAAGTGATTACGCCATGGTGTTCCTGTGTAACTTCCATGACAAAGGCTTACAGGTTTTCCCTACCCACCGGGTCCTTAACAAATGGCCTGAAGGCTGGGATCAAGAAAAGTTCGAAACAGAACTTCTCAAAAGCTTTGAGAAAGTCTCTGGTGGCATGGATGCCGGGATAGATACCTTCGGCTATTGGGCGCCGGGACATTCTGAGCCCTGGCAGCTCAAGGTCAAAGATCCTGACATCGTAGAGGCCTTACCAGAAGTGATGCAAGGCCTGGATGTGGCGATTTTGGATGAAGGTGTGTTCTTCGGCATTTTTGATAAAGCTGCTGATGAGATGAAGGCAGATCATACCCTCAGCTTTTACCGGGATGAAGAGGCGGTGCAAAACTTGGTAGACCGTCAGAAAGCTGCCGCTGTATTTTATATGCACGCTCCGGATGTACCCAAGGTGTATGAGGTGTGTGAATCCGGGTTCCGGATGCCACAGAAATCCACCTACTTTTATCCCAAGATTCTGAGTGGTCTGGTCTTTGGGAATTATGCCGGCTTTTTGGATGGATCGGGTCATAGCTTAAGCGCCCATCGGCTTGCCGGGAAACATATTGAATCGTTGCCTCGGGGTATTTTCCACCAGGATCAACTTCCGGCGCTAGGACTTGAACCTGCCATGTAATACAGGTGGTATGATGAGGCAGGTGTGATGTGAAAAGAGGTGCCTGCCATGTCTGTTACCGGGACTCCTGTACTGCCGGACGTAAAGGTGGATGAAAACCGCTCGGATGCGTTTGCCGCCAAAATGATGACCATGGTGAACCATGGGGGGTTGGCGTTGATGATGTCTATTGGCCATCGGACAGGGTTGTTTGATGTGATGGCCCAAATGCCGCCAGCTACTCAAACCGAAATTGCCCTGGCGGCCAGCTTGAATGAACGGTATGTCCAAGAGTGGCTGAGCGCCATGGTGGTAGGTAAGGTGGTGGATTATGATGCGACAAACAAGATATTTCATTTGCCTGCAGAACATGCCGGTTGGCTGACCCGGTCGTCGTCGCCGGATAATTTAGCCGTGATGACGCAATTCTTTTCGGTGCTGGGATCTGTAGAAGATGAAATTGTGGATTGCTTTCAAAACGGGGGTGGGGTGCCGTATAGCAGTTACCATCGCTTCCATGAGGTGATGGCCGAAGAAAGCGCTCAGACGGTGGTGGCGGGGTTAAAAGAAAATATTTTGTCTTTGGTGCCGGGACTGATTGACAAGTTGACTGCCGGGATTACGGTGTTGGATGTGGGGTGCGGTAGTGGCCGGGCGGTGAATCAGATGGCCAAGCTGTTTCCCAAAAGTGCCTTTGTGGGGTATGACCTGAGTGAGGAGGCGATTCAAAACGGTAAAACAGAGGCGACACAAATGGGGTTAACGAACAGCCGGTTTCAGGCAAAAAATGCCACTGACTTTGGCGATGCCGGGACCTATGATCTCATCACCGCCTTTGACGCCATTCATGATCAGGCTCGGCCGGATTTGGTGCTGAGTCAAATTCATCAGGCCTTGAAGCAGGACGGAATCTTTTTAATGCAGGATATAGCCGGATCCAGCTATTTGGAAAAAAATAAGGCGCATCCTTTGGGGACGTTTCTTTATACCATTTCCTGTCTGCATTGCATGACGGTGTCTTTGGCCCAGCCGGATGGGATGGGGCTTGGGGCATTGTGGGGTGAAGAGCAGGCCGTTAAGATGCTGAATGATGCCGGGTTTTCTAAAGTGGATGTGGAGCAGTTGCCCCATGACTTTATGAACAACTATTATGTAGCTGCTCGGTGATTTTTTATAAGGGTATGTATGTTTCTACTAGGTTTGGTTGAAAGGCCAGCAGAGCTGGCACTGGGGCCTGTGTCCGGCCCCATACCCGACCCTGGTTATTTTTTTGGTCTCGCTTCGCAGCCTTACGGCTGCTTGCTCGACCGGGAGTTAATTTAAGATGGGGTCTCAGCAAAAATTAAATCCTTTGACGCTTTATTACGACGAGGATTGTGGGTTTTGTAAGAAGGGGGTGTATTTGTTGACGCGGTTTTTGCAACTTGATCCGGCAATAATCAAAACGGCGCAGTCGGATCCAGCAATTGAAGCGGAGATGGAGGCGCACAATTCGTGGGTGGTGATTCCAGGAAATGAGGCGCCTTTGTTTGCGTATCCGGCGTTTGTAGCTTTGGTGTCGGCGTCTCCGACGATGCATGGGTGGGTAAAGGTTTTAACCTTGCCGCCAGTGCGGTGGGTTGGGGATCGGGTATACCAATGGGTCAGCCATAACCGATCTTTTGTGTCGAAGCTGGTTGCCTGGGTAAAGGTGGATACCCCATAAACAAAAGCTTGTAGAGCTTAGTGTAACGAATCCCACGGAACCTCTTTTAAAAATGTTTTAATTAGTTTATAGTAAATTTAATGTGTTCCAGAGAAGTTTAGAGTATTCCCTTTTCCTGTAGAGAAGTCGGGGAGTTGAGAGGTGATGAGATGTCTGCAAAACAGAAATATCAAAAAAGTCCGTTTACGCCGTATCAGCGAGCCATGATTTGGTTACATGCGGCCCAAACCCACCAGGATCCAAAAGCTTTGGAAGGCCGGTTTATTCATGAGTTGCCGGTGGATCCGGGGTTGCGTCAGGAATTGTCTGATATCGGAATCGCATTAAATCGCATGATGGCCAAAAGCTTGAAGGTGTTGCCGTCGGTTTAATTGCGATCCCGGAGGGGGTCCTTCGCGCTGCTCAGGACGACGGCTCTATTTAATCATCCAGCTTTAAGACGGCCATAAAGGCCTCTTGGGGGATTTCCACTTTTCCCACGGATTTCATCCGTTTTTTTCCGGCTTTTTGTTTTTCCAACAGCTTGCGTTTGCGGCTGATGTCGCCGCCGTAGCATTTTTCCAGCACGTTTTTACGCATGGCGCTGACGTTGGTGCGAGCCACCACTTTGCCGCCGATGGCGGCCTGGATGGGAACTTCAAACATCTGGCGAGGGATGATTTCTTTGAGTTTAGACGCCAGTTGCCGGCCCATATGGGCGGCTTTGTCCTGATGGACAATGACACTCAATGCATCCACGGGTTCGCCAGTGACCAAGATGTCCATTTTCACCAGTTTAGACGTTTTATACCCGCTGAACTGATAATCCATCGATGCGTAGCCCTTGGTGCGGGATTTGAGTTGATCGTAAAAGTCCGTCACCATCTCGCTCAACGGCAGCTCATACTGCAAGTTCACCCGAACCTTGTCCAGGTAATCCATTCCTAAGTAGGTGCCTCTGCGTTCCTGGCCCAGTTCCATCAGGGTGCCCACATATTCGTTGGGAGTCAGGATGCTGATTTTGACATACGGTTCATCAATGTGATCCCGCTGTTGTGGATCCGGGAGCTTGGCCGGGTTATCAATTTCCAGCATCTCGCCCTTGGTGGTGTACACGTGGTAGACCACACTGGGAGCCGTAGCGATGAGGGAGATATCGTATTCGCGTTCCAGGCGCTCTTGCACAATTTCCATATGCAGCATGCCCAAGAACCCGCACCGAAATCCAAAGCCCAGGGCTTCAGAGGTTTCTGGTTCGTACGTGATGCTGGAGTCATTGAGACTCAGCTTTTCCAGGGCGTCTTTCATATCATCATAATCGTCGTTGTCTACGGGGTAATATCCGCAGAACACCATCGGTACTGCTTTTTTGTACCCTGGTAAAGCTTCCTTGGCAGGGTTTTGGGTGGTGGTGATGGTATCGCCGACAAAATAGGCCATCTCTTTAATAGAGGCCGCCAAGTAGCCAACCTCGCCGGACACCAGTTTTTCCCGAGGTTGTCGATCGGGTTTCATCACCCCGACCTCAGTCACATCATAGGACTTGTTGTTGGCCATAAACCGGATTTTATCGCCTTGTTTCACCTCACCATCAATGACCCGGAAGTAGGTGATGATGCCCATATAGGGATCAAAGTAGCTGTCAAACACCAAAGCTCTTAAGGGCGCCGTGGGCTTTACCTCTGGTGGGGGAACCTTTTCGATAATGGTGGCCAGAATTTCTGGCACCCCAAGCCCCTCTTTAGCGCTGGCCATAATGGCGTCAGATGCGTCGATGCCGACGACTTCTTCAATTTCGGCTTTCACCCGGTCGGGTTCGGCGCCTGGTAAATCAATTTTGTTGAGGACGGGGATAATTTCCAAGTTGGCGTTAATGGCGAGATACACGTTGGCCAACGTCTGCGCTTCCACGCCCTGAGAGGCGTCTACCACCAGCAAAGCGCCTTCGCAGGCTTCTAAGCTTCGGGAGACCTCATAGCTAAAATCCACGTGGCCGGGGGTATCAATCAAATTTAGAATATAAGACTCGCCGTTCAGCTCATACTCCATCCGGGCGGCCTGCAGCTTGATGGTGATGCCGCGCTCCTGTTCCAGCTCCAGGGTATCTAGAAATTGGGCCTTCATCTGGCGCTTATCAATGGTGCCGGTGGCTTCTAGCAGGCGGTCCGCCAGGGTAGACTTGCCATGATCGATGTGGGCGATAATACAAAAGTTACGAATATTACTCATAGAAGCCATTTTACCTGGAAAACAACTATCCGACGGCAGCAGGTTGTTGCTGCAAGGGCTTCCAGGTTTCAAATTGTTGTTGTACAAACGGTAAAATCTGCTCGACGGTGAGATCTTGCGATTCTTTTTGATCTCGCATTTTGACTTCTAAGAGTCCTTCCCCGGCTTTCTTCCCGGCAGTAATGCGGATGGGGAAGCCAATGAGATCGGCGTCTTTAAACTTCATGCCGGCTCGGGCATCCCGGTCGTCTATGACGATCTCAACCCCGGCAGCTTGGAGCTGTTCGTATACCTGTGTGGCCAGGGTCATTTGGGTCTCGTCTTCGGTATTCACCGGCACCACCACCACATGGTAGGGGGCAATGGCCAGGGGCCAGATGATGCCGTAGTCGTCATGATAGCGTTCTACGGCAGCAGCAGCGGTGCGGCTGATGCCGATGCCGTAGCAGCCCATCACAAAATGTTTTTCTACCCCGTCTTCGTCGGCATACGTGGCGTTCATCATTTTGGAATACTTGGTATCCAACTGAAAAATATTGCCAACTTCAATGCCTCGGGTCATTTCCAAGGTACCTTGTTTGCAGGCGCTACAGGTGTCTCCCACCTGGGCCAGGCGGATGTCGGTGACGTTTTTGGGAGTGGAAATATCGGCGTCCCAATTCACACCCACCAAGTGTTTGTCCACCTGGTTAAAGGCTACGGCAAAGTTTTTGAGTTCCAGGACGCTGGTATCGGCAATGACATCTATGGGCTTGGGAAGTTCTACCGGCCCGACAAACCCCTTAGCGCTGCCGCCGGTGAGATCCTTAATCTCTTCGTCTGTTGCCAGGCGAATCTCGAGGGCGTCTTGGATGCTATTTTTCAGCTTGGTTTCTTCCACTGCCAGATCACCCCGAATCAAGACCATCACTGGGATGTCCTCGTTTACAATATAGATGAGAGATTTGAGAATAATCGTCGCCGGAATGTTAAAATCGTTTTCTAAAGATTCAATAGAGGTGGCGTTGGGGGTGTCGACCACTTCTGCTGCAGACTTATCACCCGTGGTATTGGCAGGTGACAGGATGGATGAGGCATGGTTGGCGTTGGCGGCATAGTCGCAGTTACTGCAGTGGTACACATCGTTTTCGCCGCTCTGTTGTTCATCTTCGCCAATGCGGGTGAGCACCATGTATTCATGGCTCACATTTCCGCCGATGGCGCCGCTATCACTTTGCACCATTCGGGTTTCCAATCCGCAGCGGTTAAAAATCCGGGTATAGGCATCGGCCATCACCTGGTATTCCCGCTCTAGGTCTTCTTGAGAAGTATGGAAGCTGTAGGCGTCTTTCATGATGAATTCGCGGCCTCGTAGCAGGCCAAACCGGGGGCGGGTTTCGTCGCGGTATTTGTTTTGGATTTGATAGAGGTTCATGGGCAGCTGCCGGTAGGAGGCCAGCTCGTTTTTGGCGATGGTGGTGATGACTTCTTCGTGAGTGGGGCCCAGTACACAGTCGCGTTCATGGCGGTCTTTAAGGCGGATGAGTTCCTTGCCGTAGACTTCCCATCGGCCGGAATCTTTCCACAATTCTGCCGGTTGCAGAATCGGCATTAACAGTTCCTGGGCGCCGGTGGCATCCATTTCATCGCGGACAATCTGCGAGATTTTTTTGAGGACCCTTTGCATCAAGGGGAGATAGTTATAGAGGCCACTGGCGACTTTGCGCAGGTAGCCTGCCCGAACCAGTAACTGATGGCTCACGACTTCGGCGTCTGCCGGGTTTTCCCGCAAGGTGGGGATGAGTAATTGCGTCATCCGCATGGGCTAAAATCCTCTCCAAGGCCACAGGGTAAAAGGTACGAAAGTGAAAATGCTGTGACCCTTATGGTAAAGGAAAGGGTGATGAGCGTCTATGGGCAAGGTCTGACGATTTCTTTGGATCAACGCTGGCCCTATACCTGGTTGCGCAGGGGTCCGTTCCCTCCCCCTGCACCCCCTCCCTGAATATTTTTTGGCTTTGCTCGTGGCATTAATGCCACGAGCAAAGCCGTTTTACAGAAATGACGGCAGCAGCGCCGCCGTCAAATGTTCTAAGATTTTATAATACTTACTAGCTGCCTTGAGGGGCCGGGATGCCGGTAGGGCCCATAGCCGCCGGGCCGTCTGACTCGGCAGAGGCTTCCGTTTCTTTTTCTTCAGAGGCTTTGCTGTCATCTGAAGCCGTGGCAGTTGGAGGTGGGGTGGTATCTTCCTCTTCAGGTAGATCCTCTACCGTCTCGCCGCGATCAAGGCGCACTTGGCGGATGATTTTGGCCACCTCAGCGTCGTCCAAGGTTTCTTTTTCCAGCAGCTCTTTTACAATGGCGTCCATCATGTCGCGGTTATCGGTCAGAAGCTTGGTGACGTATTGATATCGTTCAGAGACGATGTCACTGACCTCTTTGTCGATTCGACCGGCGATGTCTTCACTGTAATTTCTTTCGGTGCCGAAATCCCGGCCCATAAACACATGGTCGTTCCGGCTACCGTAGGTAATGGGTCCCAAATCATCACTCATCCCGTAGGCGGTAACAATTTTACGGGCGGTCTGGCTGACTTTTTCCAAATCGCTGGAGGCACCGGTGGTGATATCGCCAAAGACAACTTCTTCGGCAATCCGTCCGCCTAAGGCCATACCAATATCGGCTAATAATTTGGTCTTGGTGATATGCGTTGCATCATCCGGGGTGGTCCAGGTAATGCCCAACGCCATGCCTCGAGGAATGATGGTGACTTTCCGCAACGGATCGCAGTTATTGTCTAAGACTGCGACCAGGGCGTGGCCGACTTCATGATATGCCGTGAGCTCTTTATCCTTTTCGCTGATGAGCTTGGAGCGTTTTTCGTTTCCGGCAACAACTTTATCGATGGAAGATTCAATGTCTTCCATATTCACACTTTCCTTATCGACTCGGGCCGCCCGCAGGGCGCCTTCGTTCAGTAAGTTAGACAGGTCGGCGCCGGTAAATCCGGGCGTCCGTTTGGCCAGAATTTTTAAATCCACGTCATCCGCTAGTGGCTTGCCTTTGGCGTGGACTTTTAAGATATCTTCACGGCCTTTTACATCAGGGCGATCAATAACCACCTGACGGTCGAATCTACCTGGCCGTAATAATGCGTTGTCCAGAATGTCCGGTCGGTTTGTGGCGGCCAGAATAATGATGCCGGTGGTGGGGTCAAAACCATCCATTTCCACCAACAATTGGTTCAAGGTTTGTTCACGTTCATCGTGACCACCACCCATACCGGCGCCACGTTGGCGACCCACGGCGTCAATTTCGTCTACAAACACAATACAGGGGGCGTGTTTTTTGGCTTGATCAAATAAATCCCGTACCCTGCTGGCGCCAACGCCAACGAACATTTCCACAAAATCAGAACCACTGATGGTAAAAAACGGGACTCCGGCTTCACCAGCGACAGCTTTGGCCAGTAGAGTTTTACCGGTACCCGGCGCGCCAACGAGCAATACGCCTTTAGGAATTTTGGCGCCAAGCTTTTGGTAGCGCTCGCCGTTTTTCAGGAAATCGACAATTTCTTCCAGATCTTGTTTGGCTTCATCAATGCCGGCCACGTCTTTAAAGGTGATTTTGACCTTGCTGTCCAGCATCATTTTGGCCTTGCTTTTTCCAAAGGACATGGCCTGAGAACCACCGGCCTGAGCGTTTTTAAACAGAAAGAAGAATAAAGCCAGGAAGATCAGCGGCACGCCAAACAGCATGAGGAAGTTGGTCCACTGCACCGATTGGCGAGGAGGTTCAAAGACGTAGTCGATGTTTTTATCATCCAGCTTGGCCTGAAGGTTTTCGTATGGGTTTTGATCGGG
>JAHQWC010000156.1 GCA_019634025.1 Vampirovibrio sp. | reverse complement strand
GGTGAATTTAATGCGCCTTGGCGCAATAGCTGAGCACCCGGGGTTGCCTGACCGCTAGAGGGCATTTGAGAAAACCGGCTAACGTCATACCCTTTCACAAACCCATTGTTTTCAGTGGCCGCAGCTTTATTGGCCTGATTTTTAGCCACAAACTGAAACGATTGCTTAGAAATAGGCGTAGGTGTACCCGAATTCGATTGTCGTATAGTCACCCTCAAGTTCCCTCACTGGTTGGTATCGCGCATGCCGGTAAATACATTTCAAATTGGATCGGCTATAGTTCCGGCATTTTGTCATCTTAATTATTTTAAGGGAGAATGCAACAAACCCCGACCCTTTCCCCCGCAAAATCCCCCATGTGAAGGACGTTCGACGCAATATTAGTTTACTCAAGTCCTTAATCAATATGTCATTCCCGCGAAAGCGGGAATCCATTGATAGCACTTGATAGAATGCTCATTTAACTATCAGGTACGCGATCCCGCATGATGGACTACCGCCTTCGCGGGAATGACACAGGTACTATCGCATCAAAACAACGGGAGCAGCAACTGTGACCTCACAAAACCCACACATTCCCTTTATGCAAGCCGCTCTCGCCGTAGCCGAGCAAGCCCTACCTCAAGACGTCCCCGTCGGTGCCGTCCTAATCAAAAAAGGCCAAATTATTTGCCAAGCCCACAATCGACGAGAGATTGATCATAACCCTATTGGACACGCCGAGATCCTCTGCCTAGAAATGGCAGGCAATACCTTAAAAAACTGGCGGCTTAGTAGCTGCACACTATACGTCACGCTAGAACCTTGCCCAATGTGCCTGTCTGCCATTCTCCAAGCCCGCATAGACACCCTGGTCTATGGTGCCAGCGACCCGGTCATGGGCGCCTGCGGATCGGCAATGAACTTACTGCCAAGCAGTGGCGGCCCCAAGGTTATTCAGAGCATTCTGGAAACAGAAAGCCGGGCCATGTTAAAAACGTTTTTTAAAGACCGCCGGTAACATCCTCTGCTGGATCCAGCCGATATAATCAAGCAAACCTCGCCTGTACGGGGGAGGGTTTACCCACTTGGGTGAAGCATGGATCTACGGATAAGGTACAATAAGGCAAACTCAATCATGGTAGATAAATGTTGGCAGATATACGGATAGAGTGAGGACACCACAGATATGAAACTCGTGGACCCTCAAGACAACGAAAAAGAACACCCATTAGCAGAGCAGGCGGCTGCAGAGAATCCGCCCTCTTTTTGGGTAAAGCTCTTCCGACGGTGGCTCACCTATGTCACCTCTCGTCAGGGCATGACCATGACCATTGGACTCCTGACCTTTGTGTTGCTGTCCGTAGTCCTCAGCCTAAAGTACCTTAGTGTTGAGAACATCGTAGATGACAACGGCATCAGCAAGCGGGACATCTACACCCCTCAAGAGCTGGTGGTAGTCAATGAAGTCGAAACCAAACGCCGCCGAGAACTGGCTCGCCAAGGGGTAGAACCGGTCTACAAACAGCCAGACGAATTCAACCAGATTGCCCAGGAAAACTCCCAGCATTTGTTTGACGGTTTGAAACAAGTTCTGGAAATGAAACCCACTGCTGATGCTCCCACAGAAACGGCCATTACCGAAAAGCGTCGGGTCGCGTTCATCGAAGTCATTGCCAAAATCGGTACCGAGGTGGAAACCGAAGAAGCCGGCAAGGTGTTTGATGCCTATTTTAAAGACTTAAAGCCATCACAACTGGATCAGCTAAGGTTCTTAACTCAGAAAACAAAAGATAAAATCCTGAAAAACGGTCTGTCCACTCTGGATTTTGTGACCCGCAAAGATGACATTGTGACCAAAGCCATGCCGGGCCGAGGATTGTCCTACCGGGAACGGGATCTTCTATCTTACTTTGCAGGCGTCGTGCTGGAGCCCAACCAGGTAGAAGATGAAGCCGCTATGGAGAAGACCCGGGATCAAGCAGCCAAAAAAGTACCAGCCGTCACCAAAACCTATAAACCCGGTCAAAAAGTGGTAGAACGCGGCGAATTTGTAGAACCCATAGCATTTAAAGCCCTGGAGCAGATGGGTAAGATCGTCAAAGGTCCTAATTGGTTAGCCTTTGCCGGCGTCCTCATTTTTGTAGGATTCTTTACCGCCACCCTATGGGCGTATTTAAAGTTCTACGAGGACGGTAAATACTTCACGCCGCGTCATGCGGCCATGATCTGCACCATGACCTTGGGCATCTTTTTGCTGTTTTACTTTGCCATCTACAAAGCCAAACAGCCGGTATACGCCTTTCCCTTAGCATTATATGGCCTGACCCTGGCGATTTTGGCCCAACCCCGTATCGCCGTTCTGGCCTCTACCCTGGTGGTGTTTCTCATTGGCCTCACCTTAAAAGTAGACTTCCTTGCTCTCTCTGTTTTGCTCTTCGGTAACTTTATGGGCATTTATATGTTGAGCCGCCGGATCAACTTTACCGACCGTCACCACTTAATGATGACCGGCGCCTGGGTTGGAGTGGTCAACGTCTTATTTATCCTGGCGATATCGCTTTTAGACGGGCTAACACTATTACAAGACCAATGGCAGGCAACCTTGATGCACATGGCTTGGGGATTCTTTGTTAGCGGCATGCTCTCTGGCTTGCTGACCTTGGCGATTTTGGATCCACTGGAAACCATGTTCAAGCTGGTCACCCCATATACCCTCATGGAATTTTCCAACCACAACCGGCCATTGCTCAAACGCATGCAATTTGAAGCTCCCGGCACCTTTCACCATAGCCTGATGGTGGCCAGCATGGCCGAAGCCGCAGCCGAAGCCGTGGGCGCCGATCCGCTCCTAACCCGTGCCGGTTGCCTGTACCACGACATCGGCAAGATGAAGCGCCCTCAGTTTTTTATTGAAAACCAATCCTACCTGGGTGTGGAAAACCCCCACGATAAGCTAACGCCCAGACTCAGCAAAATGGTCATCACCGCCCACCCTCGCGATAGCCTGGAGCTGGCCAAGCAGCATAAGCTACCGGAAGTGTTGATGAAATTTATGACCGAACACCACGGCACCATGGTGGCGGGCTACTTTTACAACAAAGCCTGCCTGGAAGAAGGCGAGGAAAACGTCAACAAATCTCAGTTCCGATACGCCGGCCCCAAGCCCAACATCAAAGAAACCGCCATTGTCATGCTAGCCGACGCCAGCGAGTCTGCAGTTCGAGCCCTCAAAAACCCCTCGGTTAACCAGATTGAAGAACGTATCGATAAGATCGTGAAACAACGGGTGGATGATGGCCAGTTTGACGAGTGTCCCATCACCTTCCAAGACATCAACATCATCAAACAAACCTTCTTACGCGTCCTCCGGGGCATTCATCACAACCGAATCGAATACCAACAAAACATGATCCGCGAACTGGGCCGCAAGCTCCCTCAATCCGGCGCTACAACCGGCGCAGACGCCCACGTCATGCCCGAAGTCCAAAAACTGGACAACCTGGCTCATACCCAAAAACAAAAAGCCGTTGGCGACCAAGGGCCTGCCAGCAAACTGGATGACGATGAAGAAAAGGTCTGGTAGCTTCTCCACATCTCTTGATATCTACTGACAATTTTGTGCTATAACCTAGACAAGTTGCTAATATGAGGGTATATCATGAGGTGTTTGGGAGGGCCTTTTGACAGGCTGACTCTGAGAACAGCGTTATGGCTCTTCTCGCCACGGGATCGAAACAGTCATCTGCCCAGGGGTATTGTAGTCAAACATAAACGGCGTTTTTTCTCTGTGCAGGTACCTCAAGGTACTTGGAGGGAACCATTAACACTACAAACAAAGAAGCTTGCTACAAAAAGTTCCGGTGTTGCTGTAGCTAACCATAGAGGAACAGTGGCTATTGACCACCGACGTGTTCTCTATAAATCAACACTGGATCACCGCAGAGATTATGAAAATATACTAGTGGGTAAAACCGCAGGGTTATTCCGTCAGGCAGGATGGGGCTGGTTAAGATCCGTAGGGCGTCATCACAAGGCTGTAATATGTCGGTATGCTGCTAAAAAGGTTTATATACCCGGAAGCCCTTCAAGAACAGAGGTTCCTTATTTGGATATTCGAATACTGTAAGAACCACCAAAGTTAGTGCTGGTGCCCATTATTCCCATGTCGAAACAAGTCTTCTGCCACCATCACCCCCTGCTGCACCTCGGGTTCCATCCTTTCCAAGCTGTTGCCCTTAGTCCGCAAGTCGGCATTGTCCATCGTCTGCCCCACCACCACAAACATCTGTTGGTCCTTGGTCTTGCCTTTTACCACAGCAGACACCCCTGGGGCCGTATATAAGTGATGATGCATATGATTACCCTCTGCTGTATCGAAACAGGCAGATGTAATTCGCCGGAAAGCCTTTTTAGGAATATCTTCAAGAGAAAGCGGCGTTTTCAAACCCTGGAGATACTTTGCCATCAAGTCTTTGTTTACCTGAACCGCTGCCTGCCCTTTTTCTACATCCAGTCCTTCTTCTCTGATGAGGTCAGGGGAAACCGTTTCCCCAGTCATGATCACAGTAGCTTGATTGTTGCCCCGTGCTGACACCACCGGCCCCACATGAGCATAATGGTGGGTATGATGAGACGTTTTTTCCCCGCCTGCTGGCAGTGGCTTTTCAAAACACGCCCCAGCAAGCTTGCTGTAGGTTGCTAGCGGCTCCCCATCCTTAGTCTGATTTGAGCTTTCGGATTTTCCGTTGCCCAGCACGTGATTCACATCCTGCACAAACCCGCCCACTAGGGACTTGCCCCACAGTTTGGAGCCTTCTGCCAGTTTATTCGCTGCAGAAGGGGTTGTCTGTTCTGCTTGGCCAAAAGAAATTCTTGGATTAGCTTTGAGCCGATTATTGTTGAAAACGGGCTGTACTGAAGGGTTCACTCTTGGGGATACGGAGAAAATCATGACCTTTCCTTTCAATAGAAGATGTCGAGGGTTGTTGTTTAATACCTAAACCGGATAATACACTGCCAAAAAATTCAGAAATTTCCATAGGACAAGCCAGATGGACCCCACCACATCGGGGACATATGGCGGCTATTTCGGATCCTGCCATTTGTCCGGTGGCATTGGATCCGCCAGACTGCCCCGTCAGTTGTCGGTAAGGGGTAGAACCCATCACACCCCGTATTCCAAAGGCGCCTGCCAGAATCGTCAGCACAGGAATCCCAACCTTGGCTGTCCAGGTAGGGATAGCCGAATTAGACTCTTTCAAGCTATTCGCCAGCTTTTCCGTCAGTTTGGTTGATCCCTGCACCAATAACGGCACCGTCACTGCCAATAACGGCGCATGTCGCCAGGTTTCTTTACCTAGCATCTTAACGCCCATCATTGGCGTTAACACGGCAACAGTCTCCAGGGCCTTTAGCCAAGACTTCGGCTCAGCATCCAACGCTTTGTTGATCTGATTTACCACCCCGACCCCCATAAACATCTGGGCCCAGGTTTTCCAGTCTGTGGGAAAAACCTGGAACAAGGCCTTCCATTTTGTCAGATGCTTTGGTAAATCCACATGATGCCGCGCCGGCAATCGATGTAGCAGCCGCGCCCCGGCAAATAAACCAACAGCAAGAGCCGCAGCCTTTAACGGGTTACTTGGTTTATGGTCTGAATGATCATGATTCAGGTGAGAAGATGCGGGCTTCTGTTGAGCCTTTTGAGACGAATAGTCAGGTTGAAATCCCTGAATATGTCCTTCAACAGCCTGTTGTGACGCCTGCGGAAACCGGTAGCCGGAAGGCTGGGAGTATTGGTGGTTAGGGGAATAAGCGGCGTTATATGAACTACCGGAAGCTAAAGACGGCACAATATATTGACCTGACGGGTAAGCGTAGGCCAAGTTGGACACAGGAGGATAAACAGAAGCGCCGTAGGCAGGGGTCATGGCAGTTGGAACCAACGGTTGGGGATTTATTGCAATTCTATTGCAGTAAGCAATATACCGGTATTCAGATCAAAACGCAAGGCAACTAAAAAGTGTGTTTGAAAAGCCAGACAAAACCAGCCACCTTCCGGCAATCACATCAGCCCAAAAAGTTGTATCTTCCCCAGTCCTCATTACACTCCCAGTAAAGAGAGAATAAAAAAGGCAATATAAAAACCCAAAATGACAAACTACTTACATCATAAATCCATCCATTTGCCATGCCCTAAACCTGGGACATGGGGCACAAATAGGGCACCCCAAAACCCTCTATTCAAAAGAGATTCCACCCAAATGTCCCAAAAACGCCGTTTTTTTTCATGGGACATTTTAGGGCATGTAAAACGACGTTTTCGCCAAGGTTTAAAGCACCTGAAATCCTGGCTTTCAAGCCTTTTGAATCAACGTCTTCAAATTACTCACCCCCGCCACCCCGCTCAAAATCCCTTCCCGACCAATGCCGGAAGCCTTCACACCCCCATAAGGCATCCCATCCAACCGCAACGTCGGCACATCATTTATCACCACGCCACCCACATCCAACGTTTGATACGCTTGCTCCACCTTGTTCTTGTCCTGGGTAAACACCCCGGCCTGCAACCCAAACGCACTATCATTGGCCATCGCCAACGCATCCTCAAACCGGTCATACTCGGTATACGTCACAATCGGCGCAAAGCATTCTTCAGTATTCACCCGCATTTGCGGTGTGGTCCGGTTCAACACCGTGGGGTTCATGGTAAACAGATTGTAGGTACTGCCGCCATACAGAGCGTTTGCCCCCTGATGAATGGCCTCATTCACCAGGTTCCGGGTCCGGTGCACATCATCCAGGCTAATCATCGGCCCAATATCCGTCTCCGGGTCTTTAGGGTCTCCCACCTTCAACGCCCGCACCGCATCAATAAACGCCTTATAAAACCGCTCCGACACTGCCTTGTTAATAAACAACCGTTGGACGGAGATACAAATCTGCCCGGCATACCAAAACGCCCCTTCAGCACAGCGTTGAGCTACCTGTTCCAGCTCTTGGTCCGGAAAATCCTCCACAATACACGCCGCATTGCCGCCCAATTCCAACGTTACGTCTTTTTGGCCGCTAATGCTCCGCAACCGCCACCCCACCTCAGCGCTTCCGGTAAAACTCAGCTTCTCAAACACATCCGAGGTCACCAAGGCTTCCGCCGTTTCGGTACCGCAAGGAACCACACTCATAGCATCATATCCGGCTTCTAACGCCAACCCACCCAAATGCAACGCCGTCAACGGCGTCTTAGAGGCAGGTTTCAACGTAAACGAATTTCCGGCGGCAATAGCCGGGGCCAATTTATGCACCACCAGGTTCAGCGGTAAGTTATACGGCGTAATGGCCAACACCGGTCCCAACGGAAAATACGCCACATCCGCCTGATAACCATCCATAAAATAAGATTTCCGGTGCTCAACCGTGTTCAGCCAATTCGCATACCCGGCAAACAAGGCCACAGCCCGATCAATTTCCGCCATAGCCAACTTATGCGGCTTCCCTGCTTCCATCACAATCAGCTTGGCAAACTTCTCCCGATGCGCTTCCACCAGTCGGGAAAGCTGGGTCAAAATCTCCACCCGACAAGCAACAGAGGAGAATCGAAAGGCGTCAAACCCGGATTTCGCCGCATGACACACCTGATCCAACTGCGCCATCTCCAACACATGGCACTCCCCCACCGGCACCGAATGATCCCCGGGATACACAACCGTCAACAGGCTCGTATCAGCACTAAAGTGCTCATCTCCCCCAATAATCAACTTTTGCGGCACATCCGTCAGG
Organism: Vampirovibrio sp.; assembly: GCA_019634025.1. Classification (GTDB taxonomy): domain Bacteria; phylum Cyanobacteriota; class Vampirovibrionia; order Vampirovibrionales; family Vampirovibrionaceae; genus JAHQWC01. The sequence continues at coordinate 8,101 of JAHQWC010000156.1, read as the reverse complement.
GTCGGCATCAGAAAAATAGGCACTCCAACTAACAGGCAACACCGCTATTGTAGCCCCCAACACCCAATATGGAAAGAAAAAATACTAGCTAGGCAAAGTGATTGCCCGCTGCTCAAAAGGATCATACCGCTTCAAAGGCATATAACCACTGCCTGCCGTTTGTTGCGCCACCGGTAAATGGAAAGCAAACCGTTCTGCCAAGACTTTTTGACGGGTATACCAATTATTCAACAACGGCACCACCGTCCCTGCCAAACCAGCTCCCAATAACATTGAGGCCCAATACCCACGCCGAGCCATTTTATAGGCATGATGCTGATTCCCAACCTTTTCCGCAATGGCCTGAAGACTGGCCGGTATCGGAATCCCGAACTTCCCTTTCCGATAAAGCGCCACCCCGGCTTTCTCCAATAAAGGCTTATTTTTATGCTGTACCCCCTTGGCAATCAAGCCGGAAAATACCGCATCCCCAGCCACATACATAAACATCACGGTGCTGGACTTAATCAGCCTTTCCCGCAGTTCGTCTCCATCCCGTGCAGAAAAGGCGCCAGCCAAAATAAAGTTGAAGAAAGACCCCCACAACAGCACCCACCGGCTCATAAAAATGCTGTTGTTGTAATTAAACGCTGGCAACACATGTTTATTAAACGCCTTTTTCACGGCGCCACCAGATTTCCCAGTTAATCCCCAACGCAGTAACAGCGGCAATGCGGCCACTCCCCCCACTAAGCCTAAGCCCAAAGACTTAAATAATCGTTTGAACTTGTTTTCTTCATATCCCTGAGATTTTTCCTCGAGATACTCCTTGGAGGTATAGTCAAACTCCCCGGAAAACCCTGCACGGCCTGATAAATGATGGGTTAAAAAGTTCTTGGCCCACATGGCAAACTGATCGCTCATAAACAGTAAAAACAGGTCCGCCGCCACAATCCCCAGTTTGGCTTGGCGAACCGACTTTACAAACGCCGGATCCTGTAACAGCTTGGTTAAATCCTCACCAGACTTTAAGCCCACCTGCTTTGCCAGCGTCGCCGCCTTCTCCGGCTCAATAGATTTGGCAACATCTTTTAACAACAACTCAAACGGCACATTCAACGGAGACCGCCGCCCTAAGTTCCCAATCCAGTGAGCCGTTTTACGGAAAACCGATGGATTTCCCTCTAAAACTGGTTTAGGCGGTTCTTTCCACCGGTAACCCAGTTTATCACTGAATTTTTGGCGAATATTCCCTGCATACCGCTTATTGAAATACCGTTCTAAAATCAAAGGAATGGTGAGCCCAACGGTCCACCAAGTCAGCTGAGTCATCCCATACTCTAACCGCTCATAGTTATTGCGGGCCACCGCCAGTTGAGAAGGCGTAAACCCAACCACATCAATAAACTGCCGGTTCAACACCTGGTTATTTTGGAACACCGCAGAGATAGGCAGCATCGGCATGCTGCCAAAGGGCACATTTATCTGTTCTGGACGGGATGCAACTTCCATAGGCTATAGTTTGGCCTGAAACTGGTAATGATCACCGGAATAAACAGCCGTAAACCCTGAAAGTTGCTTTAACCTATTTCAATATTAAAAAAATAGCCTATTATGAAATAGTTTGCGTAGCCACCATATTCACCGGATTCGGCAGCATCTTCCCAGCCAAAGCCATCAACAGATTTTCAATGGCTAAATCCCCCATCCGGGTGCGGGTGTTATAGGTAGCACTGCCGATGTGGGCTGCCATCACGACGTTGTCTAAATCCAACAAACCTGGATGAACCTTCGGTTCCTCTTCAAACACATCCAAGCCAGCGGCATACAGGTGGCCAGACTGTAAAACATCCACCAACGCCGCCTCATCCACCACCGGACCTCGGCTGGTGTTAATCAAAATAGACCCGGGCTTCATCCGGTTCAACGTCGATGTATCAAACAGATGCCGAGTTTCCGGCGTCAGCGGAGTATGAATGGAAATCACATCGCTTTCAGCCACCAGCTTGTCAAAAGAAACATACTCGGCGCCAAGTTGCCGCTCTATCTCAGGCGACTTACGGGTCCGGTTGTAATACACCACCCGCATCTCAAAGCCTTTGGCCCGGCGAGCCACTTTCTCACCAATATCTCCCAGACCCACAATACCCAAAGTCTGGCCGCACAAATCCTTCCCCAATTGTAATTCCGGCTGCCAACCGGTAAATCCACCAGCACGCACCAGTTTATCGGATGGCACTATGTGCCGGGCCGCAGCAATCATCAACCCCCAGGTCAGATCCGCCGTGGCCTCTGATAAGATTCCCGGCGTATTGGTTACTTGAATCCCTCGTCGGGTAGCTTCTTCTACATCAATGTTGTTAAATCCGGCACCGTAATTGGTAATCACTCTCAAATTCGGCAATCGATCCAACACGGCAACATCTACCTTATCGGTCAAAAGCACGAACAGGCCAACAGTCTCAGAAAAATCATCATTCCCCTCAAGGAAAGCTTCTCTGGAAAGAGACTGAACCTGAACCTTATCTACCAATTGTTGACGCGAAAACTCAGAAACCGGAAAAGCACTGAACTGAAGTATCTGTGGCAATTGAGAAGGCATAGCCCTAAAGCGCCTTTAGTTCTGGATATCTTGGAAAAAAGCTAACTCACTTTTTCCAGCAAATCAGCCTGAGTTGCTTTTGAAACCGGTGCACCCAACTCGGCAAGCACAAACTCCACCACCCAGTTCACGTTAGCGTCATTGCGGTATTGATCATAAAACCGTTGAACCGCAGCCAGAGAAGACCGGCCAATGCGAATCAAGACCATCGCACAGGTAGAGCGGATATTCGTATTTTGAGAAGCCAAGGCTTCCACTAAAAAAGGAATCGCTTCCTGGCCCACTTGAACCAGTAGAGTCTCTACTTCAGAGGTAAAGGCGGCATCGGTGTATTCCAGCGCCTTAATCAAATAATGAATAGACTCTTGAGGTAAGGGTTTTTGAGGCCGATCCGGATCGGCAAACGCATTGTTATGAATAAGCTGAAGTTTGATTTCTTCCAGGTTATGAACGGCATTATTAACGGCCAATGACATACTCAAAATACTCCTGGGATATAAAAAGTTATCGTAAGAAACTCAGCAGGGAAACCGGTAGGGCTACAGTTCAATGTTTACCATGGCCGGTGCTTTGTTACGATTAGTTATACCGTATTTCAAAAAGAGGGGCAACGCAGCAGATTCAGTGATCCTTATGTCTTGACTATCTTAAAGTACGGGTATCTTTACCCTAGCTATAGTCTTAGTATAAGAAAACCACGCCCAATATTCTCTGCCTAATCCCCTCAACGCCTAAAAACCCTTGTCAGATAGTCGATTTCACTAAATAAAACCTAAAAAAACAACCTATTGTTTATCAGGCCCCATATAAAGACAGAGGGTATTCTTGACAGGTTGATGATATTTCTTTAATTCAAAATTAATATGTTCTGAATATCTTCTTAATTTAAAACCTAAGGAAATAAGGGAACAAGGATAAACGCTTCTTATCACTAGAACACAGCCTTCGGCCTATATATTGCAGAGCCCTTAGATAGGTACGCAGCCCGTGTTACCAAGAAAGCGCCACCATATCCCCCACAGCAGCATCTAACAGATCTTTGGCGCTGGCCTGGTAACGCGCCAACTCAATGGTGCCGTTGCTGCCGGGCAACACAAAGGTATGATCTTTGCCTTCCCCTTGGGCATAGGTTTCCAACTGCCGGGTAAACCAGGTGGTCTCCCGGGCCACAATCCGGGCTTCCAAATCCGCATCATCCGGCACCCAGGTATTGGGAATATCGGTAATCAGGTTGCCAAACACATCAATATGACGAATGGTGCCTTCCACCATGGTGGTTTTTTCCGAAGAATACTGCCGTGGCGGATCCATGGTGAGCTGCACCGCATCAGATACTTCTGACCCGATATCCTGGAGAAACTTGCCTGCCGATCCGGCCGCAATGGCGCCAGCCAAATGCGCCGCCACCGGCGCATAGATATCCCGACCATGAAACGTGTGGCTCACCTCGGCTGGATCATCTGCAAAAGGACATTGCCGGTAGTATTTGTCATTGGTAATTTCATACACCGCCACCTTATCGCCACCGGCCTGTAGCACCGGCGTCAGCAAGCCATTATCCGGCGCAATAAAGAACTGCTCTCGCGCTTTACAGTGCACCAGTATCCCTCGCTGCCTGGAGGTGCCTACCTTGGGATCCACCACACACACAAACACCGTCCCTTTTGGAAAAAAGTCTTTAGAAGTTTGAAGCACCCACGCCCCTTGCGCCACCTGCTGACTGGGAATCTGGTGGGTAATATCAATCACCGGCACCGTTGATATATTATGGGCGGCAAACACGGTCTGAATGGCGCCTTTCAAAATACCGGCATACCCGTCCTGAATGCCAAAATCGGTCAGAAGAGCCAGGGTAGGAGAAGGTGTGGGTGAGTTGGACATAATCAATCGATCCTAACGCGAAGAGGTTGCTTGCATGACATTACTGTTTTAACGGAAAATAAGAGGAAAGAAAATGCGGAAACACGTTCACCAGAGACGAGGCCCATACCAATGCCGGTATACATTTACTATGGCGATGAAGACTACCTGAGAGAGCAGGCAGTCCTGACATTACGCAACCAGGTTGTCAACCCGGCGTTAGGCGCCCTGTCTCACAAAACCCTGAAGACCCCCAATATTTCTGAGGTCATGGAAGCCGTAGACAGCGTCTCACTCGCTCTGGGAGGCGACAGCCTGGTCGAAATCATCGATTTTGCCTACCTGGGAGACAAAGCCGTAGATGACGCTGCCGAAAAGCAGTTGGAGCAGTTAAAAACCTCTTTAACCTCTGTCACCCCCACCAAGCACGTGCTGTTTGTCAGCCGCAAGGTCGACCGCAAGCGCCGGTTTCCCAAGTGGATCACCGGCAAGGGCGTGGCCACCGTCCAGGAGTTTAAACAACTGCCGTTCTGGAAGACGGATGAAGTGAGCCGCCTGGTGGTGCAGCAGGCGCAACAGGAAGGCGTCAAAATCGCTCCAGATGCAGCAGCTTTGTTGGTAGACGGGATGGGGGTGGCCATGCAGCCCCTGATGAACGAGGTTCGCAAGCTCGGCGTCTACACCGGCGGCCAGCCTGTGACGGCGGCCCATGTCAAAATGATTTCCAACTATCAGGACAACGTCTTTGAACTTTTGGCCGACTGGGTCACCCAAAAACGCCCACCATCCTTTTTTGAGACCTTAGACGATATTTTAATGCGGCAAAACCCGGTCCAGTTGTTTGCCCTGACCCAAACCTTTCTCAACAATATTTTTAAGCTGCGTTACTGGCAGCAACTGGGCGTAAACCAGGCCGAGATGGCCAGCCGGACCAAGAAAAACCCGTATAAGGTAAAACTGGACCTGGAAGCCTACCAACGCGTGCCTATGGATCGGCTGACCCAGCTGAAGGAAAAGGTTTTGGAATTTGAGTGGAAGGCCAAAACCGGCCAACTGGAAAGCCGCACTGCCTTTGAGACCTTGATGGCCAGTTAAGCAGGCTGGTTGGAGTAGCGGCCTGCGGGCCGCGCAGGGCCTGTTCCTGCCCTGCACCGACCCTGAGTATTGTAAGAGGGCGTTGCCCTCTTAACACCCTTTTTCATTGAGGCTTTGCCTCAATGGGTGATAGGTCGCACACTTCTATTAGAGCTGTGCAGATGGGTGGTTAAAAAGTTAACACGAAAGGTTTACCCCAAACATCTATAGCTAACTCTCTGTAAATTGCCTCGCGAGCAGCGTTGCTGCTCGCGAGGCCAAAAAAATATCAAGGGTCGGTGCAGGGCAGGAACAGGCCCTGCGCGGCCCGTGGGCCGCTTTTCCAACCAGGCTGCCAATAATCTGTTATTCTTCCAGGCTACGTTAACTTTCTGTTACGTCCTAGCACAAGATCCTTTATCTTTGTTTTTATGCAGATACAATCCAAATGGTGAACACTCACAACATCATAAACAGCATTGATGACCCAGCCAAATGATAAAGGAGTCTTTAGGGGATGGAAGATAAAAGTCAGATTCAATATCAAGAAGTGGTTTTAAAATACGACAAACGCCGCTATGACGGCGGTTCCGAAGTGGAACTGATTGAGTACCTGGAAGCCCAAAACGCCGTGGCCCAGCTCAACAACCCAGAACTTCGCCAATACGAATTGAAAGAACTTCAGCAGCAAGCCGCTGCCGCCAGCGCCGCCAAAAGCCGTTGGCAAAAAATCGCCGAAGCCCTGGCCATTGGCCCTATGGAGCTGGCTGTCGGCACTGTCGGAATTTTTACATCTTTATTGGCCATTGCCACGTTTCGGTGGTTCAACAACCACACCATGGCAGACCAAAGCAAGCAGGTCCTTAGAGACTGCTGGAAAACCCTGGGCCAGGGATGCATTCACTTGGCAACCGGCCCGGTGAAAGCCATTAAAATTTTGCTGACACGCACACAGAAATAACGGCAGGGGTTGAAATTCAATCAATACTAACCCGGTGGTCTCCACCGGGTTTTCTTTTTTGAAGGGTATTTTGTTTTACCCGTTGCTAAAAGAGATTAAACCTCACATACAAAGGAGGTTACCACCCGTTAAACCAAGTTGGGTTACAACTTGGACAAGCCCCTACAGCAGAACCGTCAACATACGTCCCACTTTTCACGTGAGCATAATCTGTTAGAGCACCATCATAATATTGAAACATGTTAATGGCCTTGCTAGGCCCTGTAGTACTTCCACCATATACTCCGTCTGGGTCAATTTGGAAGTAGATCGCATTAGTACTGTCAGTTCCACCAAAGGTAACGTCGTATGTTTTAATGGTTGCTCCATTATGAAGTCTCCAACAGTTTGCAGGGGCCCCGCAGTCTTGGTCAGCTAATCCTTCGTGGTTATCAACCAATACAGCAAAGCTGTTAATCTGCTCTGTATAATTCAGGTAGGACATTAAGTCCACCGGTTTTGTATTTGCAGAGGCACCCTGTTCGTATTGAAGTTTCATAAAAGCCTGATTCATCATCATTGCAGCTTCTTTTGCGATGGCGTTCGATTTTGAGTTCGCCTGAACATCGAGTATTTTAGGTATAGTAAATGTCGCAATCACGGCTAAAATGCCTATGACCGTTAACATTTCTATCAGAGTAAACCCACAGTGGCGTTCAGATCTCATCTAGATATTATCCACGATTTAATGACTTTATTCATCACTCAGGTAGAAAATGGGTAGACACGCCATAGATACCCTTGAAACAGAACATTAGAGACTACTTTTAAGGCGTAATGGCTTCTTCTGGGTTGGTGTGGCGGCTAATTTCGCCGTCGACCAAATAGATCACATCTTCAGCAATGTTGGTGGCGTGATCGGCAATGCGTTCTAAGTACCGGGCCACCGATAAATACGGAAAGTAGGACGCCACCTTGTCTGGGTTAGCCTTGATGGCTTTTTCGGTGTGGTGATACATCTCCCGGTGCAGTTGATCGACGGTGGCGTCTTCAATGCGGACCTTTTGGGCCATGGCCGTATCCAACCGCAAAAAGGCGTCTAAGCTTTCGCGAATCATCGTCTCTACCAATCGGGCCATTCCAGAAAGATCCGCCGGCGGATCCACCCGACCCACCCGCTCTAAAGAGAGCGTGCGGCTGGCAATGTTGCCGGCCAAATCGCCAATGCGTTCAATGTCGTTGTTGATTTTCAGCACGGCAATAATGGTGCGCAGATCCACCGCCACCGGCTGGTGCAGCGCCAAAATTTTCAGGCACTCCTCTTCCACCTCCACCTCGTGCTGGTCAATGAGTTCATCTTTATCAATCACTTCTCGGGCCAAATCCACATCTCCCAAGGTAAACGCCCGGATGGCGGCCTCGTAGTTGCGCACCACCTCATCACTCAGGTCCAGCATTCGGCCGGTGAGTTTATCGATTTCGCGTTGGAGATGGGCACTCATAGTAGTGTAATAGTAACCTAAAAGAACCTATCAGCAACGCGTGTAACGCTTATCAATTTGGATATAATTATGCATTAGAAGCGCTATTAGGAAAAGGGTCAGCCAGAGGGTTAAATACAATACTTTCCTTCATAAAATCAGGTG
>JAHQWC010000155.1 GCA_019634025.1 Vampirovibrio sp. | reverse complement strand
TTCCAGATTGTGGATGACCTACTGGACTATACCAGCACTGAAGCGGATTTGGGGAAACCCGTGCTGGACGACCTTCGAAATGGTTTGCTGAATGCTCCAGTGCTGTTGGCACTGGAGTCTGACCGGTTATCCAAGCAGGATAAAGCAGAATTGAAGAAGGCTATAGAAGCTTTATTTACCAATAATACTAATACACCTGCTGTTGACACAGACGAATCAGAAATTATCTCTGTTATTCGAGGCTTTCTGGATCAGGCAGATGCCATTGAGCAGACTCGACGGCTGGCGCGCCAGTATGCCGAAGAAGCCATTCAGAGTGTTGACTTTATTGCGCCGGGCGAGGCCAAGAATGCCATGACGGCATTGGTGGAAGCAGCGATTTACCGGCAAAGCTAGAGGCGCCTTTTCGAGAAGATCTTTCTGAGAGACCTACATCCAGGGAATATCAACCTATCGGTGGGCCATGGTTGGGGAATTTCAATCCTTTGGATGAGGAAAGGGGACACGGGGTGCCTTAAAGTGAGAAGAGTGAGTACAGATGTGCGATGGTGGTTTATCAGGTATGGATCTCATTTCTTCTTTTACAAATGATGTTGTACGTAAAGCGCTCGGTGGTGTAGCCAAGCGGCATACGGCTGTGGCCAGTAATATTGCCAACGCCGATACGCCTGGATACCGGCACAAGGGTGTTGCGTTTGAAGAAAGCCTAAACCAGGCCATTGAAGGTCACCGGGGAACCCGAAACCAATCCAACGGCAATGACAGCGAATTGCAGATGACCGCCACTGACGGCAAGCATTTTTCTTCTGCCCGAACGCTCTCTTTAGAAGATATCCAACCTCAGATGAGTGAAGTCAGTAATTTGGCTTACCGGAATGACGGGAACTCAGTAGATATTGAACTGGAGATGGCTGAGTTGGCGAAAAATACCCAGAAATATACGGCCCTTACCAATATTCAGGGCCGGATGATGCGAAGCATCCGGGGTGTGATTAATAACAGCAACGGTTAACAGTAATTCAGGAGGCCGCTAACACAATGGATGCATTTGATATCAGCGCATCAGCCCTGACCGCTCAGCGGCTGCGCTTAGATACCATTGCCAGCAACCTGGCCAATGTGAATACTACCCGTAAAGAAGATGGGTCTGTCGGGGCCTATCATCGTAAAAACGTGGTGTTTGGTCCCATTATGGATGCTGCCGTGAATAAATTTGGCGGCGCCGGCGGTCGAGGTGGATCGGCTGGGCGGATGGCAGGGTCTATCCCCATGGCGGCTTCTCCATCCGGTATTAGTATTGGTGCTGACGGTAGAACTCTTTTGAGAGGTGGTGTGTCCCACCAGGAAGGGGTTGGCGCAGGCGTCCAGGTGATGGAAATTAGCACGGACGAAAACACGCCGATGCGGATTATTTATGACCCATCTCATCCAGATGCCAATGAAGAAGGCTATGTGGAGTTACCCAACGTTAACGTGGTGACGGAAATGGTGGATATGATTTCGGCCAGTCGGGCCTATGAGGCCAATGTAACGGCAATGCAGTCGGCCAAAGGGATGGCCCGGGCAGCGCTTGATATGTAATGTTAGGAGTTACGACCCATGACCGGTATCGGTGGACTCGGAAACAACCTGAACGCAGAGATTGCGCTGAACCAGATGAATCAGCGGAATAATCAGCCTTTTGACAAATTGAAAGCTGCTGCCGAAGGTGATGAACATCAAGCTGCCAGTGAATCTGGCGGATTGCTGCAGACTTTTGGCGATATTATTCAGCAGCAAATGGACGAACTAAACCGGTTGCAGGCCAATGCTGATGAAGCGGTGCAAACGTATTCTGTGGGTGGCCCAGTGGAATTACACGATGTGATTATGTCGGTGGAAAAGGCAAATATCTCGCTAGAATTGGCCACGCAGGTAAGGAACAAACTGGTATCTGCATACCAAGAGATTAGCCGGATGCAGGTATAACACGGGAAAGAACGTTGGGGTGTGATTGCCAGGATAAAACGGTGGAGTTAAACAAACAGCATGGATAAAGTGAAACAGGGTTTTCTGAACTTTTTTGACCGGTGGAATAATCTGGGCTTCAATCAAAAAGTGATTGTGGGCACGATGCTGTTTGCCATGGTATTTTCCACGTTCTTTTTCTTCCAACAGGCCAACGACGACTTTGATGTGTTGTATGCCAACATGAGTTTGAGTGATGCAGCAGCGGTTGCTGCGAAGCTAAAGGAAGAAAAGCAGCCGTTCCGTCTCGCAGACGGAGGCACCACGATATTGGTGCCCAGAGGCATGAAAAATAACCTGGTGCTGGATACAGCCACAGAGCTAACCAGTGAACAAACCATTAACCTGACACAGATTCCGCCGGTAGTTCAAGGCAAACTGCAGGAAGAGTTGATCAAAAAACATAATACCCTCACCATCACTAATGTTTTACGGAGCATTCGAGGTATTAAGAATGCTCAGGTCATTGTGTCTCAGCCGGATCATTCGCTGTTTAGCGAAGATCAGGAAAATCCCACGGCATCAGTATTATTAGTGGTAGAGCCGGGATTCCGGATGAAGGCAGATCAGGTGAAAACCATTAAAAAATTGGTCGCCCACGCCGTGCCGGGTTTGCAGGAAGATTTTGTGGCCATTGCCGACAATTCCGGTAATTCGTTGGAAGGACCTACCGGATTGGGTGGAAGTGGTACCACTGAGGCGGATATCCGCCGGAAAAACTTTGAGCAAGAGACTCGGAAAAAAATCATCGGCATTTTAGGCCCGGTGGTGGGTAAAGAGAATGTGGTGGTATCTGTCAGCGCTTTGTTAAACTTCGATCAGACCAAAACCCGGATTCACCGAATTATTCCCTCTGGCGGTAATGAAAATGCCGCCACGGGTATTCCTGTTAGTCAGCAGGTGCAGACCGAGGAGTATAAAGGGAAGCAGGCTGCACAACAGGCCCAAGGCGGGGAACCTGGGGTAACGTCTAATGTGGAAGCAGCCTCTCATATGGGGACTCGTAAGGGTGCCGAAGAGGGAGACGACAACAGCAACTACAAATTCTCTAAAAGCACCACCAATTTCGTCAATTCTGAAGAAGATAAAAGTGTAGAATATGCCCCTGGCACCATAGAGCGGATGACTGTTGCCGTAGTGCTAAACAAGGTGCTGACGGGTAAAGAGACTGAAGAAATCAAAACCCTGGTGATGAATGCCGCCGGAGCAGATATTAACCGGGGTGACTCAGTGGATATTAAGGGCTTCCAGTTCTCTCAGCCGCCGGATGACAATGAAAAACTGCTGGCTGAACAAGCAAAATCGGCCCAGGAACAGGCTTGGTGGTTGCAGTTGGCCGGCATGATCACCTTTGGGGTGTTGGGTCTGGCGACCTTAATTATCTTCTATAGCCTGGCCAAACGTCCGGCAGAGGGTGAACTGGTGGAAGAGCCGGTGGAAGATTACAGTTACGTCAACACTGCCGAGGAACTGTTGGAGGCTGCGCCTATTCCGGTGATTGAGGCCAAACTAGATCCGGAAGTGGAGCATATGAAAGATGCCATTACCAATATGGTGAGCGAAGATCCCAGTGAAGCAGCTCGGGTGCTGGTGACGTTTATGAAAGAAATGTAGGAGTACTCTCCAGGTGTCGGCAAATGCGGAAGAAATCACATTACGCGATATGACCAACTCTCAGAAGGTGGCTGCCTTGCTGATTGCGTTGGGTCCGGCCACGGCATCTGAGGTAATGAAAAACATTGAGGAAGAAGGGGAAGTTGAACATATTGCCCTGGAAATTGCCTCTCTGAACCGTATTTCACCGGAACTCCTAAACAATATTTTGGAAGAGTTTTACGCCATTTTCCAGGCCAGTGGATATTTGGCCTCTGGCGGGGTATCTTACGCAAGAACGTTGTTGGAAGAGTCCTACGGCTCAAATCGAGCAGACAAGATTTTGGAGCGGTTGGTAGCCACCTTACAATCCAACCCGTTTGACTTTTTTAACAACGCAGATCCGGCACAACTCGCCACTTCTTTTGGAAATGAAAATCCACAACTCGTAGCCTTGGTACTAGCCTATTTAAAGCCGGAGCGATCGGCACAAGTATTAGGAGGTCTGCCGCCAGAGCTACAAGCGGATGTGGCAAGCCGGATTGCCGAGATGGATCGGACGAATCCGGAAGTATTACGGGAAGTTGAGCGAATTCTGGAAAGTAAGTTCTCCTCGGTGGTGACGGCCGACTTTAGTATGGCTGGCGGTGTGGAATCGTTGGCGGAGATTTTGAACAACACCGATCGAACCTCAGAAAAAGCGATTTTGGACGGCCTGGAGATGAAGGATCCGGAACTGGCAGAGCAAGTGCGAGAACTAATGTTTGTGTTCGAAGATTTGGTTCACTTGGACGACCGGTCGGTCCAGCGCGTATTGCGCGAAGTGGAGACCAAGGATCTGGCGATGTCCCTGAAAGGCGCCAACGAAGAGGTTCAAGAAAAGATTTTACGCAACATGTCCGAACGGGCAGCGGCGTTGTTGACCGACGATATGGAATTTATGGGGCCGGTGCGCTCCAGAGATGTACAAGAGAAGCAATCTTACATTGTCAGCGTCATCCGTGCCCTGGAAGCCTCTGGCGAAATTGTCGTCGCTCGGGGTGGCGAACAAGACGACTTCATCAGTTAATGGCGGTTGCCTAGAAGGATCGAGGAGCGATGACCCTCAAGTCCGGCAAAATTCGAGGCGGTACGATTCAGGTCGGCGGCTCATTTCAGATCCAGGGCGATGTGGAGATGAAGCAGCAGATTGAGAACTCGTTGGAGCTAATGCGCCAGGAGCGGATGAGAGCGGCTGAAGCTCAAGCCGAAGCGTATTTAGCGCAAGTAAACGAGCAGGCGGCTCAGCTCTTGGCGGATGCTGAAGAGAAAGCGAATGAATTGGTCACTGATGCTGAAAATCGTCGAGATCAAGTATTACAAGAGGCCTATGACGCCGGAGAGTCTGCCGGGTTTCAAAAAGGCTATGACGACGGGATCGCCAAGGCTGAAGCTGAGACAGTGGATTTATTGACAGGTACCCAGGAAATATTAGATAGCGCCTACCAAGCCAGACAAACTGTATTGAAAGGATTTCGCAAACAGGCCGCAGGATTAATTCAAGCTGTGGCAGAAAAAGTCTTGCATGATGAAGTAAAGGCTCCTGAACGTCTCTTGGATATGGTGGATCAGGCTGTGGAAGCCCTGAACTTATCTGGCCGGGTGCAGGTTGCTGTGAGTGCTGAAGCATTAGGAAACATTCGTCAGTACAGCAGAGAAACCGATGGAGCTCTGAACCGAGTATCCCGATACGAGTTTGTCGCCGATTCCAAATTGAGATTGGACGAGATCTTTGTGTTAAACGATCTGGGAACTTTTGATCTCTCTGTGGCAAGCCAGGCAGCTTTATTGGTAGATTCAATGACCAAAACCTTGCCTGTTGAAGCTCCCGACTTTCCGGATACACCGCCCATCAAAAACCAACAACAACCGGCTGAACAAGATGACCTTGAGTCCCATGAAGAAATAACCGGTGATATGACGGAGCATGAGCCTGAAAGTTTTGATGACGCAAGTATGTTGGATAATACTGTCACCCTTGAGGAAGATTCTGTTGATACGCAAGCGGTAGAAATTCAAGAAGTGGTGTTTGAAGACATAGAACACATTCAGGCGGAAGAAGAAACAGAGTTGTTCACATCTGAGCCTGAGCCCTCCTTACCCCCTATAGAGCATCGTGATGAGGAAGCAGTTCGAAAACAGGCCGATGATGAACCGGTTGAGGTGATGGATGTGGTTTGGGAAGATTTTTCAGGTATCTCAGAAGAAACCGCCTTGGATAACTCACAGGAGCAGATGGAATGAGTGGGGCAGAATCATCGCAGGAAGCCTGTCCTCCATCTGATACCGGATTATCCGGCGTGACAGATATGCTGGAAAAGACCTCCTCCTATCAAGAGGTGGGACTGGTAGAGAAAGTCATTGGCCTCATTATTGAGGCAAAAGGCCCCCATGCCCGAATGGGAGATCTTTGTAAAATCTATACAGAAAATCCTCATACGCCGGTGTTACTGGCAGAGGTAGTGGGATTCCGGGACGGGCGGGTGCTCATGATGCCTCTGGGTGAGATGGAAGACCTGTCACCGGGTTGTAAAGTAATGAATACCGATGAATCTTTTAAGGTAAATGTTGGTCCGGAGCTTTTAGGCAGGGTATTAGACGGATTAGGAAACCCCATTGATGATCGGTTTCCCATCTCCAGCGGGATGCGGTTTCATACCCATGCCCATGCGCCTCATCCCTTAAAACGAAAAGAGATTGACGCTCCCATCGTACTGGGCATCAAGGCCATTGATGGGTTTACCACCGTAGGCACGGGTCAGCGGATCGGGATATTCTCCGGCTCGGGCGTGGGTAAAAGTACCACCTTGGGCATGATTGCCCGAAATACCGAAGCCGATATGAGTGTGATTGCCCTTATTGGTGAACGGGGCCGGGAAGTCCGGGATTTTTTGGATAATGCCTTGGGCGAGGAGGGGATGAGACGATCCGTGGTAATAGTCGCCACCTCGGAACAACCGGCAATGACCAAGATTAAAGCTGCCATGGTGGCCACCACCATTGCCGAATACTTTCGTAAATCCGGCAAAAACGTGTTGCTGATGATGGATTCACTTACTCGAGTGGCCATGGCATTGCGGGAAGTGGGTTTGGCTGTTGGTGAGCCGCCTGCAAGCCGGGGGTATACCCCAAGCGTGTTTGCCTTTATGCCCAAACTCCTGGAGCGGACGGGGACTTCAGACACCGGATCTATTACGGGGCTGTATACCGTACTGGTGGAGAGCGATGATTTTAATGAACCTGTTTCGGATATGGTACGGGGGCTGTTGGACGGGCACATTATTTTAAGCCGGGAATTGGCTGAACAGAACCATTTCCCCGCTGTGGATGTTCTGGCATCTGTCAGTCGTCTGATGATCAGCATTGCCACCCCAGAACATATTGCTGCTGCCGGGAAGATCCGGGATATGTTGGCGGTATATAAGAAATCTGAGGATTTGGTGAATATCGGTGCATATGTGCCAGGTACTAATCCAAAGCTGGACAAGGCTTTGCATCTTAAAGATCAAATTGATCAGCTATTAAGACAAGGGGTTAGTGACAGCCCCTCATTTGAGGAAACTGTGCAAGGGTTGTTACAACTGGCAGATCGTATTTAACCTAAAACAACCTTAAACCTTTTTTTAACTATAAATAACGGCTCTTACGTGTCAATTTTGAACTGAGGTTTGTTTTGGATGAAATATGCCTGTAAGATCTCGGCTTTTGTGTAGCTGAGTAGGAAGTTTTGTATTTACTGATGTCATCTGTTGGTCAGATAAAAGATAAAATCACGACCGGAGCAACCCGGTACTGGCAATCTGCTGCAAATTATTCAAAAAAATATGCCCACGAATGGTTGCCACACCGATCTGACTGGTCTCACTTGGGAGGCGGGTTTGCATCAGTCTTAAAAGAAGAGCGGGTGGTTCAATTCCAACTGCGTCATCTCACATCTATCATTACTGCCGGCGCCATCATGCTTTATCTTCAAGCACGAGAAAGCATCAAACCTAATGCTGAACAGGAGAAACAACTGTGGCTAAAATTAGTGGCAGAAAGCGTTGGCGCCAGTATGTTGGCCATGTACACCAACCTCTTGCCGGTGGCAGCACTGGGTGTTATTGCCTATCGGACCGGACAACAAAATAGCGCCGCAGACTCTATTCAGGAGGCTTTAAAAAGCTCTACTACTATTGGCGCAGGTGTTTTAGGGACCATTGGGGGACTCATCGCCAATATTAAAACCGATCGGGTTGGAGGTGAATTTGTCTTAGAGAGTATTCATGATTTACTACAAATAGCAACAAAAGGGGAAAGCTCTGAGAAAAAGCTCTTTCAGATGTCGGATGGAAAAATACTCGCTGAGTTAAATCCTGAAATAGAGGCATTATCTAGGATCTTGCGAGAAACTACTACCCAGATAAAAGCATCTACCCTGTTTGATTTGAGTCAGAAGTCTGCCGCTCACAAAAAAATGGAAATTGCTTTGAATCAAGCTCACGAAGTATTTGTGGAAAACCCTGAAGTGCATGTTGCTTTAGAACAATATGAGAACCAGCATGCCAATAATCCCTCTAGACAAGTCCAACTCAAGCAATTTGAGACATTTCTAAACCATTTAAAAACCTATCAATCTCAAAGCCTCCAATTGGCAAGATGGACCAGACCTGCAGCCTATTACTTCTTGTTTGCCATTGTAGGCGGAGCTGTCGGAAGAACTATTGGGGGTTGGTTTGGGAACCTATTTCCAAGTCTAAAACGGCAACAAGTACCACCTTACCTGGGTAGTGATTCCTTGGTCGCCCTAAATACCCTAAATTACCATCACCCTACTTATTCAAATAATAGTATTTATTCAGGAATGACGCCTCCTTCCCGACGGGAAAGAACATTGGGTATCATTTAAGATTACATGTCTATAAAAAACGGTCGGCCAATATTGGCCGACCGTTTAGTCTTTACGGAGACTCTAGATAGTTTTTCTAGAAGTCGTCCATGCCGTGTCCACCAGGCATTGCTGGGGCGGCTTTTTTCTCAGGCAGCTCAACTACCAGGGCTTCGGTGGTTAACAGCAAGCTGGCGACGCTGGCGGCGTTCTCCAACGCGCTGCGGGTCACCTTGGCTGGATCGACGATACCGGCCTGGAACATATCGATGTATTCGCCTTTCAAGGCGTCAAACCCGATATTGTCTTTCTGTTCTTTCACTTTTTCCACAATAATGTCGCCACGTTCACCGGCATTGTTGGCAATCTGCCAGCAAGGGGCTTCCAGGGCACGCACCAAGATCTCGGCGCCAATCCGCTCTTCCCCGTCCAGGGTTTGGGCGAATTTGTCGAGGTTTTTCTGGACCTTCAGGTAGGTTGTCCCACCACCAGGCACAATACCTTCTTCAATGGCGGCACGGGTAGCGTTCAGGGCATCTTCCAACCGGAGCTTTCTGTCTTTCAGCTCGGTTTCGGTGGCAGCGCCTACTTCAATCACAGCAACACCACCAGAAAGCTTTGCGAGACGCTCTTGGAGTTTTTCCTTGTCGTATTCGCTGTCGCTTTCTTCAATTTGGCGTTTGATTTGAGTAACCCGGGCTTCCACGTCTTTTTTGGTGGTTTCATCCACCACAACGGTGGTGTTATCCTTGCCAACCGTTACCCGACGGGCCTTACCCATTTGCTGGACGGTGACATTTTCCAACCGGATGCCGAGGTCTTCGGTAAACATCTGACCACCGGTCAAGACGGCAATGTCTTCCAACATGGCTTTACGGCGATCACCGAAGCCAGGGGCTTTGACAGCCACAGCTCGGATGATTTTACGCATATTGTTTACCACCAAGGTGGCCAAGGCTTCGCCTTCCACATCTTCGGCAATAATCAATAAGCCACGGCCTTCTCTGGCAACCTGCTCTAAAATCGGAACCAGGTCGCTGACCAGGTTGATTTTTTTGTTCACACACAGAACGAAACAGTCTTCCAGCACAGATTCCATCCGGTCTGAGTCGGTGACAAAGTAAGGGCTGATGTAACCTTTGTCAAACTGCATTCCTTCCACGACTTTTAAAGAGGTGCCAGTTGTTTTGGACTCTTCAATGGTGATGACGCCGTCTTTGCCTACTTTTTCCATGGCATCAGAGATCATCTCGCCGACTTTGTTGTCGTTACCGGCAGAGATGGAAGCAACCTGGGCGATGGCTTCTTTGGATTCAACCGGCTTGGACATTTTATGGATTTCATCCACAATGGCGGCCACGGTTTTTTCAATACCGCGCTTAATGCCCATAGGGTTGGAGCCGGCGACTACGTTTTTCAGTCCTTCGTGGACAATGGCTTGAGCCAACACGGCGGCGGTTGTGGTCCCATCACCCGCGACATCGTTGGTTTTGGAGGACACTTCTCGGATCAGCTGGGCGCCAGAGTTATGCTGGTGGTCTTCCAGTTCAATTTCCTTGGCAATGGTCACACCGTCATTGACGATTTGTGGGGCGCCAAACTTTTTTTCCAGCACCACATTGCGGCCTTTAGGCCCCAGGGTAACTTTTACCGCATCGGCTACGGCGTCAATTCCGTGCTCAAGCGCGCGGCGGGCCTCTTCATCAAAAATGATCTTTTTCGCCATGATCATGTATTCCTTTCTTTAGTTAACCTTTTGGCGTAGTCCGTTCTCTGGTTACGCCTTGATTCATGATTTAGTTTTTAGCCTAGTCTTCTACTATGCCTAAAATGTCTTTTTCAGACAGAATTTTATATTCCTGGTTACCAAATTTCACTTCAGTACCACCATACTTGGCAAACAGAACGGTCTCGCCTTCTTTTACAGACATTGCTTCGCGTTGACCACTTTCCAGCGTTTTACCGGGTCCAACAGCAACCACTTTGCCTTTAATCGGCTTTTCACGAGCAGTATCCGGAATATAGATGCCACCAGCGCTTTGCTCGGTGTCATCCAACACTTCCAAAACAACCCGGTCTCCTAGGGGCTTAATTTTGGGTTTGGTTTGGGTATCAGGCATTGAGTACTCCTCCACAATGTTTCTTTAGTTAAAGGGTAAATGTACAAATGTAAGATATAGACACCGTTATGGTATTCAAGAGGTATGGGGATGTCCATTGGGTTAATGAAATATTAATAATCCGTCTGGAGTAAAAACCCGTCGCAAATGCCTTTATAAGGTTGTCTAATCCAAGAACTAGTACGCCTCATGCTAGGAGGTGCTTTCGTCAATCCGATGGAGTCTAAAATAACTCGTCCGCCTAGAGGATCTGGTGAAGAAAGATCCAAAGCTAATATAAAGTTACAGAACCGTATTGTCTCAAACTATAGACAACAGTTGTGAAGAGAGTTAAGGGTAAGTACAGATGGAAGTCTCTCAGCACGTGATAAAAAAGGCCGGAGTATTTTTACTGGCAACAACCCTGCCTGCCTTTATCCTAACAGGTTGTGGCGGAGAAACTTCGGATAGTTCTGCAGAGCCGTTATCGAAAACCTCACAAGGACATTCTGCAAAAAAAGCGAAACAACAAAAAGAAGGTGTCTTAATGTTTGCCATGGCATCTGAGTTAGCAGTACCTGGGAAAAACCCATTTTTAAATAAACTTCCCGTGCCTCAGCAAGATATTCAGTTGCCTAACCTACCTCAAATTGAGGCAAATAATAACACGCCAGATACAAATGAATCAGACCCCTTAAACTCCATTAATTTAATTGGCGTGGTTTTTCAAGATAAAAAACCCATGGCCCTCATTTCATCAACTCAAGGAAATTTAATTATCAGCGCAGATCAAACCCTACCGCTCAACGGCGTAGAAGTCCAAGTGCTCTCCATTACACATGAGAGCGTTGAGATTCAACGAAAAGGGTCACCAACCTCTAAAAGAACACTCTCCATTCCCGACATTATTAATTACGAGAGTGTCTCCAATGCTTCTTCACAAACACCTTCTCGCCCCTCTCGGCGAGGGTCTTTAGACGAATTGGAAGAAATATAAACCGATTGATACTAAAGGAATGATAAGTCAAGTAATGTACAAGCATATTAAAAAGTATAAATCTTCTGGCAAAGGCCAGTCCTATGGAATGAGTAAAACCTTGGGATGCTTGCTACTGTCAGCTCAACTGTTACTAATGCCATTGGTATCTGTACCATTTGCCTACGCTCAAAAAATGGAATCTTCGGCAAAGCCGGCCGTTCACCTAACAGGCACCAGCCAGTCCGGCGTATCTGTCTATGGTAAAAACAGCCGGGAAATGAGTGTTAAAGGAAAAATCGCCGTTCAAGAAGCTATGGATTTTGCTGACGGAAATGCCACAATTTCCATCAATATGCGCGACGCCAATATCCAAGATGTCTTGAATATCATCGCAAAACAAGGAAATTTTAATATCATTATCGATCAATCCGTAGAAGGTACTATTACGGTTGATATTCAAGATATTTCCATCAATAAAGCATTAGAATACCTCTTAACCGTAGGAAACTTAGGATACATAAAAGACGGTGGAACTTTAATTGTAGCGTCACAAGAGACAGCCGAAACTAACAATTATAGTAAAAGAACGTTTAAAGCCATTCCTGTATTATATCAGGACGCTGCAGAACTCTCAGAGCGACTAAACGAAACTCTGTTTAATTTCCCTCGAGCTGGCGGATCAGAAGACGCTATCGCATCTTTTGATGGGGCCAGTAACTCATTATTAATTATGGGAACTGATGCAGATATTAGATTGGTATCCGACGCACTAAGGCAATTGGACGCTCCTCAAGTACGCAAAACTTTTGCAGTCAAACATGCTACCCCTTGTTACATTGCTACCTTTCTTTCTCAAACATATTTTGTTTCTCAAGCTGGTGCTGGTGGCGGTGGTGGGGCAGCTGGTGGAGTTGGCGGAGCTGGTGGAGTTGGCGGAGCCGGTGGAGCCGGTGGAGCCGGTGGCGCTGGTGGCGCTGGTGGCGCTGGTGGCGCTGGTGGCAATGGATGCCCACCACTTATTCCACTTGTTATAAGAAGCGGTGGCGTTACATTGGTTGGAAATGCAATTGCTTCAACCTTAACTGTTGTCGGCAGCGAAGAACAAATTGCTTTGGTTGAATCAGTTTTACCATCAATTGACCTCCAACGACCTCAAGTTTCCATTGAAGTTGCCCTTGTGGAAGTTCAAAATATTGACACCAAAGCTTGGACACCCAGCGTTCCTCGGTTCAACTTCGGAGAATTCCAAGTAGACCTGTTAAGTGCCCAAAATAACCTTATTCAATGGGGACGAGGAAATGGTCCGCTCCTCGATGTTAGTGGGCAAACCGGTGGAACGAGTTTGCAACTTCAAAACCAACTAGATACACAGAGAGCCCGTATTCTAGCCAACCCTAACCTTGTAACAGTAGATGGTTCACAAGCAAGCATCAGTATTACAGATCAATTACCCACCTTTAACCAAACAACCGTTGTCAGTGGTGCCGCAACAACAACTACAACAACGATTGAAGCTCAAGCTGTTGGTGTTGATCTGTCTATCACTCCTACTATCAATAATGACGGATCCGTCTTGCTAAATCTCACACCATCTGTTTCTCAACTATTATCCTTTGTCACATCTCCAGATGGCACGTCTTCAGTACCCTTAATCTCTGATCGAAGCATGACCATTAATCAGGTCCGAGTTAAGGATGGACAAACACTAGTTATTGGCGGTCTTGTTCGAGAAACAGATTCAGAAAACCTACGTAAAGTTCCAGGCTTATCCAGCTTACCCGTTTTGGGCGCCATGTTCCGGGCATCTAACAATAAAATTAAAAACAGAACCGAATTACTCCTGATGGTAACACCTCATATCTTGAAAGAGCATGGCGTTAGCTACTTCAGCCAAAATCATGTTGGCGGCAGTCATTTGGGAGATGCCAGAAGTAATCCCAACCATGGCGATATCAAGCCGGTTTCGCTGCCTAAATATACCGGTACAAAATCGCAACAACCTCTTAAACGGTCTTCCTATCATAAAAATACCGGTAAATCAGAAGCATTTAATGCTCTGAACTTGGCAGAGGAAAAAGCAGATTACCCAAAACCTATACCATCATTGATAGTACCACCGGAATCACAAAATTCCACTACGAAAAATAAGGTATCCCGACTGGGTGACAAGTTAAAATAGCTGCTGTTATCGGAAGATAAGGAGTAAAGTTTTTTAAAAAACAGGCCGATATAGGTTTTGGGCAGCTTTATATTCTCTGTTGCATATGGATAACGGTAATTACTGATGTATTTCAACAAAACAGTTTTATGGAAGGTTCCTTTAAATCGTAATGGCTAGCCCCGAGCAACGTCCAAAACGGTTGGAAGATCTGCTGCTGGAGGCAGGTCAAATTACTCTTGAAGATTTGGAACAAGCCAGTAAAGAAAGTAAGAAAACTGGAGATCCTCCTTCACTTGTGTTGGTCAGGAAAAATAAAATTTCTCATGATCAATACGCCAAAGCCTTAAGCATTTTTTACAATACCAAGCATCTCAATCTCTCTAAAATAGAAATTAAACCCGAGTTTTTAGAACTGCTTCCCGAAGAATTTATGCGTATGAAGCGGGTCATACCGGTTGCACGAGAAGGCGGCCGACTGTTGATTGCAATGGTGGATCCGTCCGATCGTACAGTAATCGATGAAATCACTTTTACTACCGGCATGCGACCTCAAGCCGTGGTTATTACACCGTTAGAGTTTGATGAAGCAACCACTAAATATCTTTCCAGAATGACATCTTCCTCACTGTTGGATGAAATTGCTTCTACCAACAGCGATATACAATCCACATCTATGCTGGCCGCCCAGCAACAAGCAGAAATGACCGATGAATCTAACCCGCTAATTAAACTGGTCAATTCTATTATTGAAGAAGCTATCGAACGAAATGCCAGTGATATTCATATTGAAGCCCGGAACAAAAAGTATCTAGTCCGGTTTCGTATTGATGGTATTTTAAGAACAATTCTGGATATTCCTCAAAATATGGAATCCAGTTTCGTTACCCGTATTAAGGTCATGGCCAGGATGGATATTGCTGAGCATCGGCGCCCTCAGGATGGTCGGATGCTTATTAAATACAAAGATACCGAGTACAACTTGCGGGTTAACACCTTACCGGTAACAGAAAATCGCGAAAAAGTTGTTATCCGTATTTTACGACCCTTTAAAAATATCAGCGATTTCAGAGAGTTGGGGTTTGATGCGGATGAAATCATCAAAGTAGAAAATATGTACCAAAGCCCCTATGGCATTGTCATGGTATGTGGTCCTACGGGTTCCGGCAAAACGACTACACTATACACTATCTTAAATAAAATCAATGAAGACTCCCGCAATATCAGCACTATTGAAGATCCGGTAGAGCTCTATATTGAAGGTTTGAACCAATCTCAGGTGAACCCCAAAGCAGACTTCACCTTTGCCAGTAGCTTAAGGGCATTACTGCGTCAGGATCCGGATGTCATTATGGTGGGTGAAATCCGAGATTATGAAACATTAGAAGCCGCTATTCATGCGGCTCTGACCGGGCACTTAGTATTCAGCACCATTCACAGTAACACCACTTCGGCAACTGTAACCCGGATGGTAGAAATGGGTGCAGCCACCAACCTCATTAGCTCTGCACTTGTTGGAGTAATCTCTCAACGTCTGTTGCGACGGCTTTGCTCTCACTGTACCTATGAATACCAAGCAGATACTGAAGAAAAAGAAGTTCTATTTGCTCAAGATCCAGACATGATGAATAAAGAGGTAACCTTAATGAAAGCAAAAGGTTGCGACCGCTGCGGTAAAACCGGTTACTCAGGACGAGAAGGCGTGTACGAATTGTTAATGATGGATCGTGAAATTCGACAACTCATTAACGACGGTCGCTCTGATCTGGAAATTGAAGATGCCGCCATAGCCGCTGGAATGAGAACTCTGGCTATGTCTGGCCGCAAAAAAGTATTAGAAGGTGCTACCTCTTTATCCGAACTGGT
>JAHQWC010000154.1 GCA_019634025.1 Vampirovibrio sp. | reverse complement strand
TACTGTGACCTTAGTGTGCCTACGTAAACGTAGATTATTGGCCTTAAGCAAACATTAGCATATTTTTACTTAAATAATTATTTAAGCTTATCAGCCAATAGGCTTGGTAATGGTGTAGGCAACAACCACTTGTCCCCACCCCCTGTTCCCCCTAAGATAAGCACCATCCTCATTGGCTACACGAGGCCCGTTAGCATTCACTTATGACAAAAGACGACCAAGACATGACCACCGCAACCCCACCCGAAACTGACGCCTCCCAAGGCGACCGGATCCGCCAAGGCAGAATCGATAAGCTCACCCAATGGCGGGATCAAGGCATCAACCCTTACCCTTACACCTTTGACAAAAGCCACGGCAACCAAGAGCTGCAAGACAAATACAAAGACCTGCCCACCGGCGAAGAAACGTCTGATGTGGTGCATGTGGCAGGCCGCATCATGGCCATGCGCAACAGCGGCATGTTTATCGACCTGCAAGACCCCACCGGCAAACTCCAGGTGTTTTGCCACAAAGAGAATTTAAGCGAAGACCAGTTGGCTGGCGTCAAACTGCTGGACATCGGCGATCTCATCGGCGCCACCGGCACCGTGCGCCGCACCCCGCGCGGAGAGCTGTCTATTAAAGTCACGGACTTTAAACTCCTGGGCAAATCACTGCTGCCCCTACCCGAGAAATTCCACGGCCTCACCGATGTAGAAACCCGTTACCGGCAACGGTATCTGGATCTCATTATGAACCCCGAAAGCCGGGACACGCTCCTCAAACGCAGCTTGCTGGTCACCGAAATTCGCCAGTTCATGATCGCCAAAGGGTTCATTGAAGTGGAAACCCCTATGCTCCAAGGTATTGCCGGCGGCGCCGCAGCCAAACCGTTTATTACTCATCACAACACCCTGGATCAAGATATGTTCCTGCGCATCGCGCCGGAACTATATCTCAAGCGACTCATCGTCGGTGGCCTGGCGGAAAAAGTGTTTGAGATGAACCGAAACTTCCGCAACGAAGGCATCTCCCCCCGTCATAATCCAGAGTTCACCATGTTAGAACTGTACCAGGCCTATGCCGACTACAACGACATGATGGACCTGGCCGAAGAGCTGGTGGAAGCCGTCGCCCTTAAAGTATTAGGTACCACTGAGATTACCTTTGGCGAACACACCATTAGCCTCAAACGCCCCTGGGCAAGAAAAACGATGATCGGCGCCGTACTGGAAGAAACCGGCGTGGACTTTGCCAAAATTGAAACCGCAGAAGACGCCCGCAAAGCCGCCAAAGATTTGGGCGTTCAGGTCAAAGACAACGAATCCTGGGGTTCGGTGGTCGAGCAGGTCTTTGAGGTCAAAATTGAAGAAAGCCTCATACAACCCATCCACATTACCGACTACCCCCGCGATATATCTCCCCTGGCCAAAGAGCACCGGGATAACCCTCGCCTGGTAGAACGCTTTGAAACCCGCATCAACGGGTGGGAAGTCTTTAACGCCTTTTCTGAGCTTAGCGATCCCTTAGATCAACGAGGCCGGTTTGAATCTCAATTGGAGGCCAGAGAAGCCGGAGATGACGAAGCGCACCAGATGGACGAAGATTATGTAACGGCATTAGAATACGGCATGCCCCCCACCGGTGGTATGGGCATTGGTATCGACCGCCTCATTATGCTCCTCACCAACTCCGCCAACATCCGCGACGTCATTGCCTTCCCGACTCTAAAGGTAAAGTAATCACCTCCGTTGCACCACAGCTGTAACACACGTATATTCAGCCTTAGGCTCTAAAAGTATACACACCAGGTAATAAAAATTAGGGCTATGATTTTTCCGGTTTTTTGGTAAGATAACCAAGCAATTAGAGGCAGGAACAACATTCCCCATCCAGAAAGCCAAACCGGTTGGCTCACCCAAAGTGGATCGTGGCGGGAACCGGGTCTTTATCAGAGGCGAAACCCAATCGGGTTATAAGGGAAAATAGTACGGATCCAACAAGAGAAAAAAGATCAAAAAAAATGCCCTTGTTGAAAAAATTCAACAACAGGCACAAAGGATAGAGAGTTAGAGTTTGATCTATTTATATCAATTCAAGATGGATTGTCTTGAATTGTTACTACGTTTTTAATAATTTTTTACAGAAATTCACAAAAAAAGCCCTCGCCAAAACCATGGCAACGTGGGCCTTCACACTGTTGCACAACGACAAAAAGCCAATTCACCTCACAAATTGGCACAGCAACCATGCTTCCTGCCGAATTTAGCGAAAAACCCCCGATCATCTATCGAGGGTTTTCATGAACAAATATAAAGCTACCATTCTTGTTCTATGACAGACTTAGCAGTTACCCGGCTTGGGCAACATCTCGATCCATATCCGTTAATGTTTCAATCAACTGATTCGCCGACAATTCCTTCAGAGAATCCGGCGAAAGCTTCAACATTTCTACGGTTTCCGTCGCCTCATCAGACACATCGTACCAGCGGTTGCCCGCAAAATTAGACTTGTAGTCTGGTTTCTCCGGTTGCTTAAACGGCGTGGCAAAATGCGACACCAGCAACGACGACAACTCCTTCACCGCTTTCTCTTGCAACACCTTGGGGGCAAAGTACATCAGTTTCAGGGCATACGCCAACCGTGGGTAAGGGTCGTACCACCGGCATGGGTGGTACTGGTTGGAAATGGATCGGCTCATTATTCGGGCCTCTCTCTATGTCTCTCTATCCTTGGCGCCTATATAGTTTGAAAAGCACCGGATGATTCACACACCACCAGGCACAACCGACTTGTGGATATCTTGGACGGCCACCAAATTAACAAAACTTATTATACCGGCTTGCACCGGTAAGAGGAAGGAGCAGAGGTTTAAAAAATGGCAATTACTCGTCATTCCGGCTCTCCACGTTGTTTCGCCCAGAATGACGACAAAACGATTGAATTAAGGCGTTGGCGGTAACCCAGGACCAACCTGCTTGCTGGAAGCTTGAGACGCCTTGAGGGCCTGGGCCATTTGGCCGGTAAAGTGGGCTGAATCAAAAATGGCAAACCCACCGGCGCCACTCATCCGGGCGGCATCAATCTGATCCAGCAGATGCTCGGTAGAGTTGCTGTTAAACGGTCCAAACACCCCGGCCACCACCGGTGTTTTGTTGTGGGTAGCGTTTACCACCTGTTCAATATCACTGCGCACCACTTTTACGGCGCTGGTAATGGTAATGGGCACCAGGTAATCCACCCAGCCTTGCTCCGACCATGTCTTCCATTCCTGGTGCTTGCGAACCAAAGATTCTTCCGGGTGGGCAAACACCACGGCAGATAATTTTACCGAAGGCTTTTTCGTTTCGATAAGTTCTGATGTCTGCCGCACAAACCGGTTCACCTGATCCACCTTAAAAGATTCCCATGCCCGCCACTTGGCCTGATGCTCCTGCTGGTAATTCTTTTTGGTAAACAGAATGGGATCAAAGTCATGATTTTTTTTGAACTCCGCCCGAGATACCGGCGTATAGCCCCAGGTGGTTTTCAGGTAGCTATAGCGGTCTTTGGGAAAGCTGGACGGATACCGGATGTAATCCAGCTGCACCCCATCCAAGTCATAGTTGGTCACCATTTCTTCTACCAGCTTTAAAACAAAAGCCTGCACCTCGTAGTTGGCCGGATCCAAAAAGAAGCTCCCCAGCTCCAACGTAGAAGGAGAAGGTCCATCATGACCTTTGGACGAATATTGCACATTGGCCCACTGGGGATACTTGGCCAGAATCGGACCGGTTTCTTGGCCATATTTACCATTAGGGCCTTTGTTCCCTGCATAAAAGGTTTCAAACCAAACATGCAGGGCAATGTCGCGTTTGTGCGCTTCTTCAATCCATACCTTTAACGGATCCGCCTCATCAAACCCGCCAGATGCCTGGGTAAACTTGGGATATTGGTTGGGCAGTCCATAGGCATCGTATGTTTTAGACGGAAAGATGGTAAACCCATGAAAAAAGGTTTCCAGGTACAGGGTATTAATCCCGGCCTTCTGAAAAAAGTCTAAGGTGCCGGCAACCTCTTTACGAGAGGTTTCTACCGGGCGGTGCCACATGCCTTTAACTGCCTGAGCAGGGAAGGCCGGGTATTCAGACCACAACGCCTTGTTCAGTCGAGTCAGGGTATTGGTGGCAAGCTCGGCTGCTTGTTCGTGCTGACTCTCCAGCTCCAGTCGGCGAATGTCACCCAGGGTCACATAGCGTTGTTCACACAAATGCCGGGCATTCACGCCAATACACTTGGCCTGCTCCATCCGGCGTTGCAACTGGTACCGATACGTACCGCTATCCACAGTACTCACCACCACCTGTTTGCCGTTGGTGTCATCGGTACTAAAGTTTATTTTGGCGCCAATGGGTGTATTGGCAATCAGCCAGTTACGCGCCCGGCCATGGCCACTTAGGACAAACCCGTTGACGGGAATAGAAGAGTCAGACCCTTCGTGCTCAACCACCAACAGTTCTGTGGTGTTCTTTTGGGCATCTTGTTGGGGCACCACCGTCACTTCATACCCAAATTCGTTGGTGCCGGTTTTGCCGTATCCATAATGGCGATCATACAAAATCAATTGATTAGACCCCCGAACACCTGGAAAACCAGAGCCTTTTGGGTTGGTAATCGGCGTGGGATCCACCACAGAAATAGGGTAGGCTCGCTCTTGGAACCACTCTTTTTTAAGGTAGAACAGATCACCGGGCCGCAGGTTATCCAACAACTGAGGACGCTTGCTGCCGGCTGCCGATAATACAATGCCGGAAGGGGGAATATCCGCATTGCCGCAAGTCGGTTCGGTGGTCTTTTTACAGTGAGGGTATTGGCTAACGGTTTTCACTTCATAACTGCCCTGAATGGGATCCGTCTGCACCGCCACCACCTCAACCCCATAAGGGTTGGTCCGGGTAGAGTCGCCATAATCCGAGGTGTATAGAATTAAGGTGTTATCGGTACGAATGCGATTATCGCCAGAAACTTCAACACTGACACCCGATTCGGTTTCAACATGAAACGTGAGCTGGGCCTGACTTGGTTGCACCAACAGGCCAAACGCCACAACCACCATTACCAGAATCACCCCCCAATATTGGAACGAAGCCCATGGTGGATTCAACAATGGTCGATTCAGCATAAGACACCTCAATGACGTTAATATCTGGAATTCCTGTTTATTATAGCCGGGATGCCTGAAAAGCCAAATAAAACCCACCAGGCAGTGGAGTTTCCACGACACTCATAACAGATCAGCGCCCCCTATTCTGGATTTTTCGTTTGTCAAATTTTGAGAATAAGCGGATAATTGAGCTATGGCGCAAGTGGTTTTAAATCAGCTTTGTAAGTCGTTTGACAAGACGGAAGTGTTGAAAAACATTGACCTCACCGTGTCAGACCACGAGTTTGTGGTGCTGGTGGGGCCCAGTGGCTGCGGTAAATCCACGGCCCTTCGGATCATTGCCGGGCTAGAGACGGCCAGCAGTGGGGATATTGAAATTGGGGAGCGACGGGTCAACGAGGTGGCCCCCAAAGACCGGGACATTGCCATGGTGTTTCAAAACTATGCGCTGTATCCACACATGAACGTATACGACAATATGGCCTTTGGCCTGAAGATGCGGAAATTTGCCAAAGCCGACATCGATAAACGGGTGAAGGACGCCGCTGAGATTTTAGATTTGGCGCATCTCTTAACACGCAAACCCAAGCAACTGTCTGGTGGGCAGCGCCAGCGCGTGGCCCTGGGCCGGGCCATTGTACGGGACCCACAAGTGTTTTTGATGGATGAACCCCTGTCCAACCTGGACGCCAAGCTCAGAGTGCAAATGCGCAGCGAGATTATCCGGCTACACCGGCGGTTAGACGCCACCACGGTGTATGTCACCCATGATCAGGTAGAGGCCATGACCATGGGGGATCGGATTGTGATTTTGGATCAGGGCGTGATTCAACAGGTAGATAATCCACTGACCATTTATAACCAACCCGCCAACTTATTTGTGGCCGGGTTCATTGGCCAGATGAACTTTTTAAGCGGCACATTGGATAAACAGGATAAACAAAAAAATGCATTGGTGATGTCAGACGGCACCACGTTACCGTTACCCAAAGTGACTTCTGCAGAAGGACTATCCGACGGCCAGCAACTAGTGCTCGGCGTTCGCCCCGAACATTTTGAACCCATGAGCGTTGATATTCAAGGGCCCGAAATCACCCTGACCCCAACCATGATTGAGCCCCTGGGTAGTGAAAACATGGTGCATTTTGAAATCGGGGGCTGTACCGCTGTGGCAAAGCTGCCGCCGGATGTGGAGACGCCCGTGGGCCAACCCGTAACCTTAAAAATTGACCTGAACCACACCAGCCTGTTTGACGCCAAGACCGAAAAGCGTTTGGACTAGACGGCAAAAAGCTAGATGGCAAAGAAAAAAACAGCTTTGAAAAAAGACACCCAGAAGCCGAAGCTGGTCATTCGCAATGCCAAGACGTCTGACGTCAAAGACATTCAGGCGCTGTCTACCAAGGTATATACGGACATTCCTCCTTACACGGCATCGGTGTTGCGGGGGCAAATTAATAACTACCCCGAAGGTCAGTTCGTCGCCACCTACGAAGGGCAGGTGGTCGGGTACTGCGCGACGATAAGAATCTCCAAAGAAAGAGCCTTTGCCGCCCACACCTGGCGGGAAATTACCGGCGGAGGATATGGATCGACCCATGAGCCGGAGGGGGATTATTTGTATGGGATGGAAGTGTTTGTCGACCCGGACTACCGGGGAATCCGCATTGGCGATCGGTTATACACGGCGCGAAAAAACCTGTGCCGCCATTACCGGCTGAAAGGCATTGTGTTTGGCGGCAGAATGCCGTTGCTGCATAAGCGGCTGGCCAAGGCCAAGACGGTAGATAACTATGTGGAGATGGTGAAACACAAAGAGATCCGGGATCCGGTATTGGCCTTTCAACTACGCCGGGGGTTTGAGGTCATTGGCGTGTTAAAAGATTATTTGCCCAGTGACCGGGAATCGTTGGCCTACGCCTCGCACATGGTGTGGTACAACCCGTCGGTAAATAAGGCCGAGGCGTCCAGCGACAAAAAGTATGGATTCAGATCGTCTGATACCGTTCGGCTGGCCACGGTGCAGTATCAGCAACGGCGGATCGAATCTTTTGAAGAGTTTGAGCAGATTGTGACCTACTTTGTGGATGTGGTCTCGGATTACCGGGCAGATTTTGTGGTGTTTCCGGAACTGTTTACCTTGCAATTGCTCTCGATTGAAAACGAACCGGTACGCCCGGAAAAGGCCATTGATCATTTAACGGATTATACCGAGCGGTTAAAGGCGTTTTTTAGCACGTTGGCCATCAAGTACAACGTGAATATTATTGCGGGATCGCATCCCACCAAGGTACCTCATAAGGACAAAACCACGGCGATTCAAAATATTTCGATGGTGTGCCTGCGAGACGGCACCATCCATGAGCAGGCCAAGATTCATCCCACCCCCAACGAACGGTACTGGTGGAATATTGAAGGTGGGGATAAGTTGGATGTGATTGAAACCGACTGCGGACCCATTGGGGTGTTGATATGCTATGACGCGGAGTTTCCGGAATTAAGCCGGCACTTGGTGGATCAAGGCGCCACCATGTTGTTTGTGCCGTTTTGTACCGATGAGCGCCAAAGTTATTTGCGGGTACGCTACAGCTGCCAAGCCAGAGCCGTGGAAAACCAGTGCTATGTGGTGCTGAGCGGCAACGTGGGGAACCTGCCCAGGGTCCACAATATGGATATTCAGTATGCCCAGAGCTGCATTTTAACCCCGTGCGACTTTGCATTTTCGAGAGATGGCATTGCCGCCGACACCACCCCAAACGTGGAAACTGTGGCCTTTGCCGACCTGCGGATGGAAAACCTGCACCGCGCCCGAAATATGGGCACCGTCCAAAACCTGCGAGACCGCCGGCATGACTTGTATAGCCTGGTGTGGCATAAGAACGAAGAGTAAGGGACCAGGTGAAGATACGCCAACAACGTTTGGACCGCTTACAGTATAATAGGGGTGTTTCGGTTACGGAGAGAAGGCAGTAAGGCAGTTTTCATGCAACGTTCCTCGGCGGTAAAAGTTGGTGTCCTGTTTGTTATCAGTCTGTCTTTGCTGGTATTCGTTTTGATCTGGCTGAGCGGACGATCTTTGGTGGGTGGAGAGCAGCATACAGTGCTGTTTAAGGATGTGGACGGCATGCGTGAAGGGGCGCCGGTTCAGATTATGGGGATCCGAGTGGGGTTTGTGGATCGAATCCAGGCCGTGGAAGTGAGTGATAAGTACTATGTGGAAGTAGGCTTCAGCATTAACGATGCAACCATTGAGGTGCCGGAGGGATCCAAGCTTGCCATTGAACAGTCGGGGATTATTGGCGAAAAGTTTTTAGAGATTACCCCACCGCAGTTGCAGGAGGTCAGTATCACCACATTTTCTAATCCGGCAAAGGCCATTGAGGCTGGGTTGCCGGTGAAATTTTTGTATCAGGAAGGGTTATTAAGCGTTGGGGCAGTGGAAAAAGTTGATAAACATATGGATGAAAATCTGGTGCGGCATAAGCTGTTTTTCCGCATTACCCGGCCTGGTGCACTGCTACCCAGAAACCCTATTTATGAGCTGGTTTTAGATGACAATCAGGAATATTTTTTGCGGATTATTTCGGATGAGCCGGTATTAACCGACATGCCGGACAAGGATTTGATTTTTACGGTGGAAAACCCACTGCGGATTAAGCGGTTTCTGGAGATTCAGTTGGATTCGGCAGAAGCCCTGACGGTGACCAACGAGAAGATTTCGGAGTTATTGTCGGATGAGACCATTGCCACCCTGAACAATACTCTGAAGAATACCGAGGTAATGACTGCTCGAGCCACTGAGGTGCTGGATAGCGCCAACGCGCTGTTTCAATCGGCAGGGCACGATTTGGCGAAGCTGGTGGAAACCAGTGATATGCTGGCGAAAAACGTAACGGTGGTGAGTGAGAATGTGAACGAGCTAATTGGGGATCCGAAGTTGAAGCAGGATGTGGTTTCCATTGCCGATTCGTTGGAATCGTCTTCCAAGGCACTGAGTGATATTTTGGATGATCCGGCGTTGAAAGAAACATTGGCGGCAACCCGAGATACCAGCCGGGATGCGGCGGTGCTGGTGGCGCAGCTGAAGAAAGCGGCCACCGACGAAGATTTGCAGCAGCGGTTGGATAGTTCAATTACCACGTTGAATGATTCGCTGACGAAACTGTCTGAGGTATTGGGTGAGGTGGATACTTTGATGGATGAAGAGGATGCCAGCCTGCGGGAGATGATTCAGGATACCAAAGAGACTACGGAGAACATGAAAGAGTTTTCTGAGAAGTTAAACGGGCGGTTTTTGCTCTTCCGGTTGCTGTTTTAGGTTCCCCAAAATGTCCCGTTTTAAAAAACGCATTTTCTGGGACATTTGTTGGAAAAGCCCTTATCGAAAGGTTTTTGACGACGTGAAAAATGCCCCATGTCCCAACATTAGGGCATGGTTTTTAGGCTGATGCTTACAAGGCGTTGGATAATTCATATTGATACTGTAGTTAGCCTTTGTAAGAAAGCAACAAAATGGCTAACAGAATCTTCTCTACAAATAGAAACTGTTATAACTAGGGAGTCTATGCATCATTTAATTTGGGATCGATGGTTTTAAAATCTACCCCCTCTGCGTCCCCTTTATGGATTTCGTAATGGAGGTGTTCTCCTGTTACTGCACCCGAATCGCCGGATTTGCCAATAACATCCCCTTGCTTAACTTCCTGATCAATCGTTACGTCTGTTTTATCAAGGTGTGCATAACGAGTTAGATAATAGATTCCTTCTTTTTTGTCATAGTGAAGGACATCAATATACCGTCCGTATTTGCCTTTATCCTCGTCTTGAACATCAACAACAATTCCATCGGCGGTTACATTTACCGGAGTGCCTTTTCCTACGGCGATGTCATCCCCGTTATGCATTTTTAGCCCTCCTTCTATCGGGTGCTCTCGCATTCCATGGTGGGAGCTTATTCTTCCGCCAGCAACAGGCCTGGTAAATGAGAGTGAATCTGTTCCGTTCTCTTTGGCGGTTTTACGTTGGGCATCTGTTATTTCTTGGGGCGGGTATGAATACTCATCGCGGTGGCCAACACTTGAATCATCGGAACCGAAAAACTTATTCCAAATTCCTTTAATGCCATCTCTAATTTTGCCCAGGAAGCCGGGGTTTTTATCGCCAAAGGCAAACGAGGCACCCACTAACGCTGCTGCACCACCCAGGATCCATTTGCCCCAGTCCCACCAACTGCTGCCACCATCATCATCGCCATTACTACGGCTATACATAAAATCTGCACTATAGCTGTCGTCCAGCAAGGGGTTTTCGCCATACGGCGTACCACCGAAGAGCAAGTCATAATCGCTGATGAGCGTGGGACGAGGCCCGTAAAGCCCGCCTTGAGAACCATAATAAAAATTGGATTGTCTGCCGAATCCGGCATTAAAATCGACCATCTGCCTAGCCTACCTTTTTACCAACCTATCCTAAAAAACGAATATCTAGTTGTATAAAGACTGGGGATGGGTAATTGATGTTAGATTGTTTTATAAATGTTACATTTTATAATTTAACCGCACAAAAGCCCTAACTTTTGTTTTTATACTATTAAGTATAGGTAGGTTGGGATTGTATTGGTCATGACATCTATTGGACAGAATCCATATAATGCAGCTTCTGGTGTTAGGAACACAAGCGTTGTTAAGCCTGGTGAGGTATACGAAGCAACTACCAAAGCACTTGCCGCAGCGATGCTGAGCGATGTTGATACGTTTGAACTGAGCGCTAATCAGGGCAAATCAGATGATTTAACCGATTTGGCCAGTTTGGAGAACTC
Source organism: Vampirovibrio sp. (assembly GCA_019634025.1). Lineage (GTDB taxonomy): Bacteria > Cyanobacteriota > Vampirovibrionia > Vampirovibrionales > Vampirovibrionaceae > JAHQWC01. Next base: position 54,610 of record JAHQWC010000154.1, on the reverse strand, counting down.
TCCTACAGAAGCCTTTGTATTGGCCCTATGGGGTTTACTTGGAGATGAAAGCGAAAAGGCAGATAGCCAGTTGCAATTAGCAGGATTAACCGATGGGTTAGTGATTGATGTAGATGAAAATGCAGTCCCTATTAACGATTTAAAAACCTCTAAAGCTGGATTAGAAGCATTGATGAAAGAAGAAGGTTTCCGTGGTAAGGCATATTGGGACTATAAGGGATATGCTGTTGGATACGGCTTACATTATATTTATGAAAATGGTAGTTGGCGTAAAGTGCGTAAAGGGGAAACCGTTACTCAAGCCAAAGCAAAAAGTGATTTCAAACGATGGATCGCTGAAAAAATTGAACCTGTAATTAAACACCATGTAAAAGTACCGGTAACAACCAATATGTTTGATAGCCTAGTATCCCTCTCGTATAACATTGGGACGGGTGGCTTTAGAAAAAGTACGTTATTGAAGAAGTTAAACAATAAGGACTATGCAGGGGCAGCCCGAGAGTTTCTTCGATGGAATAAGGCGGGTGGAAATGTTCATCCCGTTTTAGTCGCACGCAGAGAACGTGAGGCGAATCGGTTTTTGAAAGAGGATAGTCGGTCTGATCAGCCTCTAACCAGCTAAGTAGAGAGTCGTTTATATTGAACCTGGCTGGATACTAGAATGCTTCAGCTTGAAAGCGTCTGTCTCCCTTCTCCTTCAGGTAAAAAAACGCAACAAATGCGCACAAAAAACAAACTATTTGTTTTTATATACATGGATATAGGCAGGTTGGGACAACAAAATAATGTCGATTCACATGAATGCAGGGTATAGCAACCCAGGAGTGACCGCATCAATGGGCGGTAGTCCTGATCGGGATGCGGACGGTCGTACTGACTATTACGTTGTTGACGAGGAAGAACAACAGCAAGCTGCAGAGGCGATGTTGGCCTCGCTACCAGATATTTACACCGTAAACTCGCTATTGGGAGAGGGACGGGATTCCGTTCAGTTTATCGCCTCAGACATCTACGGGCAGCCGGTGGATACTCGTAAATTTAGCAATTGGGCCAGAATTGCCAATGTGCCAGCACCTCAGGCCGTACTACCGCAGACGCCGTTTGCACAGGGCTCTGGCGGGTGGTCACCCTTTCCACAGATGGACGCGGTGTTGTGGGTTTGAGCCTGGTGGAAGGCTCTTTGTAATCCCGAAGAGGTCCTACCTACAGTGTGGGGCAAGCTTGTGGAGAAGTTAACATTGAAAGTACCCGTCGAACTCGATTTGGATAACGATCCAAGAATTTTGGGAAAACTTTTTGCCGGGTTTCCTCAGCAAAGGCTTCATCAGCAATGCCATTCTTAAGCACCCGGTCTAAGACAGTCGGTGCTTCCATCGGATCTGTGACCACGGCCATAATTTGCTCAAACCCATAACCCAGCAATGCAATGACTTTTTCGTAGTCCAAGGAGACAGCAGGAACTCGGTAGTAAAGGGCTTCTTGCAACACGCTGGAGCAAATGGCCACGGCAACATCCGCTACCCGGAAGGATTCGTATAGAGGAAGTTCTTTGGCTTCCATCAGCCGGACCCGATCTTTGATAGATTGAGGAAGGTTGTTGTAAAAGGTGTGGACAAGGGAATCGAACTCATTAGGGTGTTTTTTAATCACCATCTTGGCGGTGGGATGGTCCGATAAGAAAGTACCCAGGGTCTCAAAGTAATCTTGCTTTTGCTTAGGGGTCACATACGTCACCAACACGGTAGAATAAGCCACGATCAACTTTGCATTGCCTTTCCACCGGCGAAGGTCTTGGACAATCTCGGTTTCCTCACTGACAGTATCCAGATCACCGTTACCTTCCCAAAACGGGGTGCCCACCACCTGAATGGAAACCGGTTTACCTTCTTCGACATCCCGGTAGCCGTCTTTGATGAGGATTTCCTTGGTCAGTTGGTTCCACACCATAAAGGCGTCAAACCGGCATAGATCCATGGCGTAAAAATATGGGGCCACTCCATGCAAGTGGTTGATGGTCTTAAACGGCGTGGTTTTTTGCAATTCTTGCAAGATCAGACTGAAGGCGTCGGCTTCCATACAGGCCACCACCATAGTGGGCTGAAGGTGACTGATAATGGATTCCAATCTTAAAAACTGCTTCAATTGTTTTTGCAGCTGAGCGAGGAGGAGCGTATCTTGTTGGCGGAGAACCGGCTCTTTTTGTTTCAGGATCACTTTGGTCAGAGACAACTGATGCCGGTGGACCCGGCGTAGCATGGTATGGCTGGGATGAAACTGCCGTGGGTTCGTAGGATGAATACCAGGGTATCGGTCAATTCGACCAGTCAGGTAGTTGGGATGGGTTTTATGGAATTTAGACGGCAGGTAGTCCAACAAAGTAACAGGCTGGGATTCTGACAAAATAGCCAGGGTAGGCTCCACCATATCTAAATGATGGGAGGCTCGGACGTAGGAGAGTGTTCCACCGGTTCTATCAGATCTATTCTGAGTGGGTTTGAGTTGTCGTTTGAGCCGGTATTTGAACCGGGTGAGGGAGGCGGTAAGTTTTAAGCCCACCCGGTTGGGCAAATCGCCTGTATGCTGCCAATCACAGTTGGATTGGTCTAGCTGCGGAAACCTTTGGGCTAATACCTTCCAGGAAGGGGTAAACAGATAGCTGAAGTTGAGGAAGGTAAATTGATGAGTCTTAGATGCCGTGATTTGATGAACGCAGTTGAGCCAAAAGTTGAACTGGTGGCGGGCAAAGTGAAATTGGGTGTTAAAGGTGAACAGGGGTTGAAAATCATATGGAGTCCCAGGGAGCTGGAAACATTGTGGGTGCCGGGAGGTGAGGTCGGCGATAAGGGTATCCGCAATTTCTCGACCGATTTGGTAAGCGTGAAGAATGGGGTCGAAAACTTGGTCTTCGTCTTTAAAAGATTTAAGGGTAACATTTGGAGGCAGGCTGCTGGGGCTTGGGACAGGAAGGTTGTCTGCCGGGAGGTAGCAAATGATGTTGGGGGTGGTTTTGGCGTGTTGTTTTAGGAAGCCGAGGGCTTCGGGGGTGATGGCCTCGGTAAAGATATGGTGAGTGTTTATAGCAAATGCTGTCAACGGGTTCCACCACGGGTATCCATATCCGTATGTGCTCCTGCGTTGCACACGGCCATGGTCGCCTCTGCGGGAATGACACCTTGACCAGAGCCGACAATATTTTTGACTATTTTGGCAACTGGATTTACCCCATCCGGCAACAGGCCGTGGGTGTTGAAATAGCTTGCGACTTTGAACAATTTATAGTCATTATAACGGCGGGCGACGAGTTGGAGGCCGAAGGGGAGGCCGGTAGGGCCAATAAACGTAGGAGCACTGATTACGGGGAGGTAGGTCATGTTCCAGAGGAGAGCCGAATCCGGGCGTTCGGTGTCTTCACGCAGAGGAGCTTCGCCTGCTGTACTTAAAGTGACAACAGCATCAAAATCCTGGATCCATGTATCTACCACTTGGGCCATGGCTTCCTGATCTTTGAGGGCCTGTTGATAAGCTTCTACCGAGATGGCTTGCCCTTGGGTGATGAGATCGTTCATGACCGGAGACACCAGTTCGGCTTTTTTGAATTCTTCCTGAAAATAATAGGACAGGGTTTTGTTATAGATGGTGGCGTGGATCCGATGGGAATCAAGAGTTTCAGAGGGTAAATCAGCCTCCACCACCTCGACATCCGGTATGTTTTTCAGGCTTTCGACCCAGCCCGTCATAGCCTCTTGGGCATAGGGGTGAGCATCGTCCCAGACATGGGGTTTCACAAATGCAATGCGCCATGGCTTACCAGGGGGTTTGTTTTGACGAGCTTCATCTCTAAGAGCGGCATGACTAAGAGGAAAGTTTTGGCCGTGGACCCGGACCACATCAAAGACCCGCTCCATATCTACCAGGTGGGACACAAAAAAGCCGACAGTATCCAAGCTATCGGTAGTTTTGAGCATGCCAGTGCGAGGGATGAGCCCAAAGGAAGGTTTGCAACCATAGACTCCGCAAAAACTGGCGGGGCGGACAATAGAACCTGCGGTTTGAGTGCCCAGAGCCACCGGAACCATGCCGGCAGCAACCGCAGCAGCGGAGCCACTGGAAGAAGTGCCGGGGGTACGTGTGGGATCATGGGGATTGAGGGTTTTATCCAGCGTGTGGACGGCAAATTCTGCCGTAACGGTTTTACCCGGAACCAACGCACCAGCCTGCTTCAGGTAAAAGAGCACCCGGGCGTCGTTGCCAGGGGTAAAGCCTTGCCACAACGGGCTGCCCATTTCGGTAGGGAAGTCTGCAGTATTCATCATGTCTTTGATACCGACTGGAATACCTGTAAGAGAACCCAAGGATTGGCCGAATTTCAGGTGGGCTTCAACTTCTTTTGCATGATCCATGAGCTGATGGGCATCAAACCGGACCCAGGCTTTTACGTAGGGTTCCAGACACTCCACCACATCAATAGCCCATTGGGCAACTTCTGTGGGCGTCAGGCTGCCGTTTGCCAAGCGGGCTTGGATATCGGCAATTGAGGTGAATAGGAATCCGCTTTTTTCGCTCATCATCATTTTTTAGGCGACATATCTTCTTGAAGTTGCTGGGGATACGGGAGGATGCGTTCGCGGTTGGGGCGAGTCTTTTCGATCACCGGCAAATCAACGCCTTGGAGTTGAGGAACGCGTTTGGATTTCATGGTCTCGTAAAATTCTTCCTCAGTTAAGCCGGTAATTTTTAAGTAATAATCAAGGGCTTCAGGACGTTCCATATCTTTTTTGGCCAGCTCAAATCCTTCTTCTCGAGTCAGGAGACCATTACGCACATCCACACTGGCTTGGTATGAGGAACGGCCAAAGCCGCGTTTAAGGTAGCAGGTGAAATCATGCATGCCGGGCATAACGCATTCAGCACTTTTATAGCACTTAAAAGCACCTTCAATTTCGGTCTCTTTCCAGCCGTATGTATCCCGGACAAATTCGGTCTGGCGTTCATCGTCCCAAAAAATGTAATCACCCAAATGAATGCCATACAGGCCAACGCGTTCGCACTCTTCGGCACTGGGCAACATAAAGGGCTGAAGATCTTTTTCTGTCAGGCCATCACCCACCATGTCTTCTGGCTTCACCTTGGCAGACACCTTGGTGAAGTATTCCCGGTCAAACTTACGCACCGGCTCTAAATAAGAGGCTCGGCCTGAGGCTTCGGCAATGGATTCGCCCCAGATGAGGAGAGGGATATTAAACTTAACCGCTATTTGTAAGGGGAAGGCGCCAATGCCACTGTGGCAATGCCAACAAGAGTCGCCAATGGCGGACAAAGATTTTTTGGCCAACCGGTTCACCAGCCCTCGGTTGGGGGTGAACAGGATGTGATCGATATCAAACTGTTCAAGAGCATTGGTGAGGTTATACCAACCGGTTTCGCTAAACCAGTTATGGCTGAAGGTAACCGCCAGAGGCTTCATTTTATAGACGTTGACCAATACGTGCATTTGAAACGTGCTGTCTTTACCACCGCTAATGGGCAGGATGCAATCGTAATTATTGCCCGCTTTGGCCTTCACGTCTTCTAGAAGATTTCTGAGAACTCTTTCTCGTTCGACCCAGTTAATATGAATTTTTTGCTCCGACGACTGACAAGCTTGGCAAATGCCCATTTCATCGAACTTCAGGCCCTCTTGGGTTTCAGGCATGCAGCAGCGAATGCAGTATTGCAGGTGGTCAAATCTTTGTGACGCCATTTATTGCATAATCCTACGGCTTGCTGATGGGCCGACTCCGTCGGCATTGGGGCCTGTATCCTGCCCCAAACCCGACCCTGATAATTTTTTGGCCTCGCTCGCAGCATTGCTGCTGCTCGTTCAGCCGGTGATAAAAGAGCCGCCAAGTGCTCATACTATAGCATAGACATCTGTTATGACGGGGGGCTTGCTCTTGGTAACATACTACCTGTTAAATCCACGATACAGAGAGGTGATGGTTGATGAAAGCATGGGAAATACAGGAGAGTTTTGGGATTAGCCATCTGGTTCAAGTAGAACGGCCTGATCCCACACCTGGGCCGTATGAGGTGGTGGTGAAAATGACCGCCATGTCGTTAAACTATCGAGATTTGATGATGGTCACCGGGCGCTATAATCCCCGACAACCTTTGCCGTTAGTGCCCTTGTCTGACGGGGTAGGAGAAGTTATTTCGGTAGGTGCTGAGGTGACTCAGGTGCAGCCAGGAGACCGTGTGGCGGGGTGCTTTTTTGAACACTGGACCTGTGGGAAGCCGAGCCGAGAGGCCTTAAAGTCTAGTCAAGGCGGCCCAGCCGATGGGATGTTAATGACGCATAAGATCATTCATGAAAACGGGGTGGTGCATGTGCCAGCTTATTTGAGTGATGAGGAGGCGGCTACCCTGCCTTGCGCAGCAGTGACGGCATGGAATGCATTGTTTACCGAAGGAAACTTGCGGCCAGGAGAAACCGTGCTGTGTTTAGGTACTGGCGGTGTATCGGTGTTTGCCGCCCAACTCGCTTTGGCAGTAGGCGCCCGGCCTATTGTGACCTCCAGCAGTGATGAAAAACTGACGAAACTGCAGGCTCTGGGCATCTCGGCTGGAGATTGCATCAATTATCGCAACACGCCTGATTGGGAGGAATCTGTGTTATCGCTGACTGACGGTGTGGGTGTGGACCATATTTTAGAAGTGGGGGGCGCTGGTACGCTGGAAAAATCGTTGGCCTGTGTGCGGTTTGGTGGCAATATTTACCAGATCGGGATTTTGGCCGGCGTCACCAAGGATATGAGTGTGATTCCCATCCTGCGGAACCGGGTTCGAGTACAAGGAATTTATGTGGGTGATCGGCAATCGTTTGACGCCATGAATGCTGGGATAGCTCAGACGAAGATTCAACCAGTGATTGATCGGGTATTCGACTTTGAGGAAGCACCGGAGGCGTTTACGCACATAGAAGCCGCCGCGCACGTGGGCAAGATCTGTATCCGGGTGTAATACCAGAATAAAGTGTATCTTAGTAGCCCCAGGCTTCGTCTAACTGGGCAATGTTTTTTAAGCAGTCTAAATCTTTGATCACAATTTTGCCGCCGCGCAGGTAGTTGATGCAGCCAAACTGTTTTTTCAAACGGCTGATGATCCGGACGGACTCTTCATAGGCAATACCGGTCATGCTGGCCATATAGTCATGGGGCAGGTTGATGTTCAATATTTTGCCATCAGGGGTATCCTGATACCCATCCCGTTTGAGGTGATACAGGATGATTTTAGAGACTCGGGCGTCGGTTTTCTTGACCACTTGATTGTGCGTTTCGTAATTGAACCAAAGCACCTCACCCAACTGCACCACCATATCCAGGGCGAGTTGCGGGTAACGTCCCACCAGGTTTACAAAATCGTCTTTGCCGACATAGAGAATACTGGTATCCGAGAGAGCTTCTGCCGAGAAAGGATAAGGTTTATCTGTCAGGGCGCCGGTAACACCGAAGAATTCTCCGACTGACGCGAGACGAACAATGGTGCTCTCACCATCAGAAGAGTACTTCACCAGCTTAATACAACCCGATGACACAAAATAAACTTTGGCGCCGGACTCTTTGGGGAGATCTCGCTCGTAAAAAATAACGCTCTCTTTTTCGTACCGAGACTCATGGAAGAAAGGACGAATAAACGTCAGATCAGCTTCGGTCAGAGAGTCAAACAGGGGTATCTTGCGAAAAACGTCCAGCGGCTGATTAGCACCAATGACGCTTGGGTGAATAGGTTTGGGGAACGGCTGAGTGGATTGCATGGTGGGAAAGCCCTATGGATTGGCGGGCGTGTTGCTGAAGTGAGAGGAGGCTGGTTCGATGGAAATTTCAGGCGTCCGCAGCGATTTATTGAATAATAAACAAACTCATCTATCAACTCTGAGTAGTTATTTTTGAGAAAACGCAAGCAGTGTAAGGCGCTTACGCAAACCTTATGGTAAGAGCTAATTATTATAAGGATTGCCGGATCCGGGTATCCGGTTTATCAAACAGGATTTGCCAGTTACATTCGCGGTAAAGATCACCCCTAATCCTGGGTGGGGCGTGGATATTGAGGAGAGAAAGGATGGTTTCAGTTCGATTTGTTTCGGTGAGTTCAGATAAGAAATGAGGCACGTGAATAGGGCCACACCCATCTTCTAGGGTAACAGCGCCAGGCTGTTGTAAGGTTTTATCGGCCAATTGTTTTAATTGTTTTTGAAGGTCACTGGCCTTGAGTTGAACAGGTGCCGGGGTCCTATGGCTAAAATCGGATAGGGCGAAAACCAGATAAGGCTTACTGGGATATTGTCTGGCCAGCAGTGTCTGTATATCTGATAAACTCATTTTAATGCCGCCTAAAATATAGCGGCGGATGGAAAAAAAGCCAGGAATGTCTTTAAGATCATTGACCGGAGCCGCATCGATGATGAGTTTTAAGGCCAAGGTGTTATAGGCGTTTAACCAATAGGCCAGTTGCTTCTCAGTTGTTTTAAAACGATTGGGGTGACTGACAGGAGACTGTTGGGCCAGTTGATCCAAATAGGTGTTTAAAGGCTGAGGATGGGTTTTTAGATCAAATAAATCAAGGTGACCTTGTGTGTCTTGCTGAGAAAGCACTTGAGTCCATTCTGTTACTTGGCGTTGAACCGGGTTTTTAGGAGGCTTAACCCGGTTAACCACTTGCCCGGCAGGAGCCCCCGTGTAAATTCCGCCCATTATCAAAAGTAGAAAAAAACTAGCGGCAGTGAGCGCCAAACGCGTTATGTTGAGGTGTTTCATATAAGGAGTTCTCTTTGAGACGTGTTGATCTGCCTTAAAGCTTCATACAAAACAATGGCCGTAGAGCTGGCTAAGTTCAAACTTCTGGCGCCTTCAGCCATCGGGATCCGCACGCTGTGGCCAGGGTTTTCTGTAATCACCCACTCCGGCAAACCCTGGGTCTCGCTGCCAAAGACCAGTAAACTGTTGGGTTGGTAGGTGTATTCCCAATGAGATTGAGTAGCTTTGGTGCTTAGGTAAACCGGCTGCCAACCTGGCTTTTCTTCAGTCAAGGCTTCAAAGCTTTGCAAATGTATTGGTGTAACCCGGTCCATATAATCCATACCGGATCGTTTCAGCAGCTTGTCGCTGAGCCTAAAGCCCAGGTCACCTACCAGAAACAGATCGACGCCCGTGCAGGCACACAACCTGGAGATGTTGCCGGTATTTTGAGGAATACGAGGCTCCACCAACACTATAGAGAGTGGGGCGTTAGTTGCGAGGATCGTACTCGGTGGAGTGCAAGATTTTTTTGTAGGTGGGGTCATTCAGCAATTTTTCAGTTCCCAGCACCACACATGAAAGAGGGTCGCTGGCGATGTGAACAGGGACTTCCACCTCTTTATTAATCAATTCATCAAATCCTGTCAACAAGGCACCGCCCCCAGCCAAAACAATGCCACGATCGACGATATCTGCCGCCAGTTCCGGTGGGGTCATTTCCAGGGTCATTTTGACCCCTTCCACAATCCGCATGAGGGTGGGGTTCATACAGTCACGGATCTCGGAGCTGCTCACCACAATGGTGTGAGGCAGACCGTTGAGGAGGTTCAGTCCCCGGACTTCCATTTCCTCTTCCTCATCGGTTTTATAGGCCGAGCCGAGTTTAATTTTAATGTCTTCAGCAGTACGCTCACCCACTGACAGGTTATGGACCCGCTTAAGGTGATCCAGGATATTCTCATTCAACTCATCACCAGCCACCCGCAGGCTTTTGCTGACGACAATGCCGTTTAAGCTCAAAACCGCAATTTCAGTAGTCCCACCACCGATGTCGATGATCATGGACCCAGTCGGTTTTTCTACCGGCATGCCTGCGCCAATGGCGGCAGCCATAGGCTCAGGAATCAAGCTAACAATCCGAGCACCGGAACCGTAGGCAGCATCGCCAACAGCACGTCGTTCAACTTCAGTTACGCCACTGGGCAAGCCAATGGCAATTCGGCCTGGCCGTGCACCAAGAAGGCCTTGGTTACCAGAAACTTTTTCGATAAACCGTTTCAGCATCACCTCAGCCCATTCAAATTCGGCAATAACACCGTCACGTAGCGGGCGAGTTGCTTTAATGTTGCCGGGGGTTCTGCCAATCATATCCCGGGCAGCAATACCTACTTCGATCACTTGCGGTGGGCGCTGGCTGTGATCAATAGCGACAACGGAAGGTTCCCTAAGTACAACACCTTTTGATGCGGTACAAACCAGTGTGTTCACCGTACCCAGGTCAATGCCGAGATCGTTGGTGCTTTTCTTCACAAAGTTGAATAAACCCACTGCAAATTCCTTTTTCTCGTTCTAAATGCGTACCGGTGACACCTTTTTGGCAAACATTTCCGGTTCAAACTGTTCCAGAAATCTCTGATGAAGGAAACCACCCCGCAAGTTTGTTTTCATATTATAGGCGGCAAAGTCCGGGATCCGCAAGCAAAATCAACCGACTGATTGAGCTACCCAGGAAAGATAAGCTTGGCTGCCGCCGATAACCGGTAGGGCAATAAACTCGGCAACCTCATAACTGTGCAACTCTTTTACCCGCTTTTCCAGCTCTGGGAGGCAGTTAGGCTGGGTTTTGATCAACAGCATGTACTCCGCATCATCTTGCAAAACACCGTTCCAAATATAGTGCGATTGAATGGGACCCGACACATTTACGCAGGCAGCTAATTTTTCCGACACAATGGTTTTACTGATGTGGGTTGCTTCTTCGCTAGACCCGCAGGTGACTATAACAACGCAAAAAGTGCTTTTTGAATCCATGCCGACGCCTCTACCTTCCATGGTCCCTAACTGATATAGAACATGACATCTTCTTTACATTTTACCTGTTAGATTCAAAAAAGGCGTCTGTTTGCTGAACCCTCAATCTACTTGACCCATCCGGCAACATCGTCTTTAATACAGTCAACTATAAAATAAAGATTTGGCAGTATCTCTTGCCGTTGGTGTTTTGTTCCCGTATGATTCACCTGACAAAATTGTCGAGATGCATCGTTTGTTACCCTGATTGCAGTTAGGATTTTAAGGAGTCGATATGAACGTGAAATTATTTACCACCTTGGCCCTTGTGGCGGCTGTTGCCTCTACCTTGACCTTGGCCGGTTGTGCCAAAAAACAGGCTGAGCCTGTTGCCGAAGAAGGTGGCATGATGGAGCATGTTGAAGGTGCTGCTGCCGGTGTGGGTGATGCCATGGAAGATGCCGCTCATGGAGCCGGTGAAGCTATGGAAGATGCAGCACACGGTGCTGGTGAAGCTATGGAAGGCGCTGTAGACGCCACAAAAGACGCCGCTCACGGTGCTGTTGACGCCGCCCATGGCGCTGCTGAAGATGTTTCTGATGCTGCTCATGACGCCATTGGCCACGGTGATGATCATCACGCTGCTGATGCTCACGACGCCCACGGCGACGATCACCACGCAGACCACCACTAGGAATTAATATTCCTCAAAAACTTCAAGAATCCCTGTCAGGTTTTTACTGGCGGGGATTTTTGTTAGGCACACCCCACAAGCCGCTCTCTTTTAAGACAGAAATCTGTAAGTTCAAGCCGTTTTGAAATCCTTGGATGGTCTTTCGCCATTGACCTAAGCACTGCCGGAGGTATTCTTGGGGCAAGGGAGCAAAAGGTTTTTCGCCGTAAAATATAATATTTCCCTTATTTGGGTAAGCTGCCAAGATATGGCCCGGTAGGTCTTTTCCTCTACAGAGGTAACTGGCCACCTGTTTTAAGAGTTCCAGTTGAATATCCATATAATACAGTTCGTCTTGTTGATGATCCTCGTCGGACTCAAAGTGCCACAATGCCTGATAAGCGGCGTTCAATGTCTCGTCGTGCAAATAGTTTCCGTTATAAAAGTAAGGCCACTGACTAAGGGCCATGGAAGGTGTAATCCGCTCTTCCAACACGGATTGAATAAGTTGTCCGGCCTTTTTTCGGTTTGTTACCGAGCGGGCCTGGTTTTGGTGTGAGTAACCCAACCCGACCATTCCCATAGCCCAAGAACCCATTGCGTGTGTAAACTCTTTTAAGTCTGCTAAAACCATTCCAACGGGGCCTCGTCTTTAACAACCATCGCCTATTCACATTATAATGAGGTATTGGTTGATGACAGGATCCACCTGATGGAGGAAATGTGAACCGCTCTATGCTATTAGAGCCATCCTTACCTTTAGGAGGCAAACACATTGTATGGACAGGCCCAGTCCAGACAAGATCCTTTGATGATCCACTTCAGAAAGCCGGGGCTGTGGTGCATCATATTCCCCTGATCCAGTTTGAGGCAGTTGCTTTTTCACTACCCTCACGTAAACCTAACTGGTTGTTTTTTACCAGCCAGACTGCAGTCCACTATTTTTTCAGTCAGGTAGATCCTGCCTCGATCACTTGCCCGGTAGGTGTAGTTGGCAGAAAAACCCAAGAAGCTCTTCAAACCTACCATCTGGAAGCTGCTTTTGTGCCGGATGATTTTACAGCGGAAAACGCAGCTCGACAGTGGTGTCAGTCTAATAGCCAGGCGCTTGCAGGTTCAGAGTTACACGTCCTATGGCCTTGCGGCAATTTAGCCAATCCGGCATTTAAAAAGATCCTGGAACAGAACCAGGTAGCTGTTAGACCTCTGTGTGTTTATAAAACCCTCCCGGTAAGTAAACTGCCGCCCAACGCCATAGAATTGTTCCAGAAAGAAATCCATTACCTGGTCTTTACCAGCCCCTCTGCTATCGAGGTTTGTAAACAGGCCATTGAAGCAGGCAAAAAAGGCTCCCCTCAAAACAGTTTTACCCTGCCTGAGTCATTACAATCTTTTCCGGTCGCCTGTATTGGTCCTACTACTGCAGAGGCTGCCCGCCAATATTTTACCCGTGTAAATATTGTACCGCAGGTTCATACTGCCGAGGAGCTGGCAACGGCTATTCTTAAAGAATCCTAGCCTTGGACAATTGTCATATTTCAGATATGATGAATCTCAAACCCAGCTTTTTCAGCCTGTGTTTTCTTGATCCTTTGTGATCACCTTTGTATTGGTTTCTCATTATCCCACCATTCCACCCAAGTGCCCTGCAAGTCATCCGGTTTGATAGGGGTGTTTGCCATCCACCAACGTAACAACAGGAAAGTGGTTTGTGACAGATTCTTTTATTCAATCGATCCAGCGGAGTAAATCTCCGGAGTCGTCAACAGATACCGTTTTATCGGAATACGAGATTCCCCTGGTCACCGTAGATATTGTGGTGTTCACGATTCAAGACGATCGCCTAAAGGCACTGCTGATCCAACGGAAACAAGAGCCTTTTATTCATATGTGGGCCATTCCTGGGGGGTTTATCCATGAGGGTGAGACTTTAGAAGAAGCTGCCGGCGCCCGCCTTCAGGAAGAAACCAACGTCCATGATATTTTCCTGGAACAGCTTTATGCCTTTGGTAAGCCGGGGCGAGATCCCAGAGCTCGGGTTATTACCGTTGCCTACTATGCCTTGGTTAGTTCCAGCAGCTTAAAGTTAGAGGCTCACGCCAACGCAGAGAATATCGGATGGCACTGTATTACGGAACTACCGGACCTCGCATTTGATCACCGCCGTATTGTGGATTACGCTCTCAGTCGACTCAAGACACGACTGGAGTCCACACCCATTGCATTCCAACTCTTACCAGAGAAATTCACGCTGACGGAGCTGCAAAGGGTCTATGAATTGATTTTGGAAAAGAAGATTGATAAACGGAATTTCCGTAAAAAGATTATTTCCTCCGGTATTCTCAAGGATGTGGGTGAAACCAAAATGGAAGGCTATCACCGCCCCGCCCAGCTCTACTGCTTTAGCGATACATCAACGCTCAATGCCAATCTGGATAAGTAGCACTGGTTTGTCAGCGTTGAACTTTATTTTGGCCTGGCCCGTGGCATTACTGCTTGCCGACAAATTTTTGAAATAGACAGTAAAGATGCTGCAGGGCCTGCATGCATCTGAATTCGCTCACAGCTAAAGGTGTTCCATACCCGACCCTAGATAAATGCGCAGGTGCATACAAAAACGCCCGGTAAGTTTCACCGGGCGTTTTCAATAGTGCTAACCAGAGTCTAGAATTCGTAGTTGGTTCTGAAACCAAGCACGTAGCTCATGCCGTTTTTGTCCAGTCCCAGCCGGTTCAAGTGCAGCTGTAAACTAGGCACCAACGAGATGCTTTCGGTCATCTGGTACTTGTAGTAGGTTTCCATCACGTGAGTCCAGGCATCAGCCGTGTTGTTGGTCTGAGCACCAGTCTCTTGGAAATCAAACAGGGCGTAACCAATCCCAAAGGTGTCGCTGTCTCTCCAGCCAGGAGCGATAGAGGCCATTGGAATGTTCAACACGCCGCTGAGGGCTTGGCGAACACTCACAACGGTTCCTGCCCCGTTAAAGGAAGAACTTACACCGTTGGTTTGATTGAGTGATTGATACAACATACCAATACCACTTTTGTTAGAGAGCAGGTAGTTGAAGGTCGTTCCGATTCCTTCATACCAGTCCTGACTCCAACCTAAGTAGAAGGCGTTGGAACTGTTTTGTTGCACCACGTTCAGGCCGTTCCCAGAAGGATCAAAGCCGGTAGCACCACCAACAGCAGTCACCAATCCTGGCAAAGAGTTACCGTTCAACCAGATGTGGTAGCCACCGGCGTAAAACGAACCAGCACCAGCCAAGTCAAACAATGAATCGTAGTTTAACCGGCCTTCGTAGGTCAGGTTCCAGCCATCATAAACGTCACCCACGTTAGGAGAGGCAAAGGCAGTGGTGAAGTCCAAAGAGGTTTCATCATTCATGCCCATGTGCCATACGTAGGCCAAGGTGGGTTGGTTCAGGTTCACAGCAACGCCAGGAATGTTCACAAAGGCGCTGTTCTGGAACTGAGTCAACTCGTTACCACGGTAAGGACTCTTGTCGAACAAGAACCGCCACGGCACGACACCAGCGTAGGCGTCACCCGTAATATCCCAATCCGTCATGCCGAACCAGTCGGTCAAAATCGGAACACCTGGGTTCACTTCTTGCTTGTAGTAGGCCGATTCCAGGTACAAGTTGGACCGGGTGCTCGCGCCGTTTGTCGCAACACCAGCTGTACCAAAGGCACCGTTTACAACCCCGATACCTTCGTTGTTAAAGCTGCTGTCACCGGCAATCCGGGAGTATCCGGTGTAACCACCCAACCCGTTGTTGGTGTTGGAGTTACGGCCAAAAGCGGCAATCATCCGGGCGTAGACATCTCCACGTCCCAAGTAAGAATCATCGTCAGCTTCTTTTACTGGAATATCCATGGATAACCGCAAGCGGCCAATGGTGGATAATCCGTCTCTGAAACCGTCGTTTCCTGTGGTAGCAATTCCGTTGTCGCCAACGTCAGCAATACCACCAAAGCTGAAGTCACCGTGAAGCTGGGTTTTTTCCAACAGCGTCAAGCGGTTATCCTGCTCTTCGTTTTTGGCTTCAATGGCTGAAGCGCGTTGCTCCAAAGCAGTGGTGCGTTGGTTCAAGGCGTTGAGCTCGTTGCGGAATTCTTGCTGCAACCGGGCCAAGGTTTCCAAGTCACGTTTGTTGGCCTTCTCAGCACCCAAACGGGCCAAGTCACGACCAACGGACTTTACCAAGGCATTGAGGGCGGCAGCCATTTCCCAACGAGTGGGGGCACGATCACCACGGAAGGTGGCGTCTGGGTAGCCTTCAATCACGTCATACTTTTCAACCAAATCTCTCAGGGCTTCATAAGCCCAGTGACTTGAGTTTACATCTGAAAGTTCATCCACACTGGTCAACGCCTGCGCAGGAGTCATGGCTTCCAGAAAAAATCCTGTGGCGCCGGTTAAGAACACACTTGCTGCTAACAGCAACGGTGTGACTTTTCTTGAATTCATTGAGCTAACTCCTATTTTCTGACTTATCAAGAACATACTTATATCCAATCAGACCTTTTAAGACTCTTACGTAAGATTCTTCTCTACCCGCCGACTACAAAAAACTAACGAATTCAGTAGCCTAAATGGAAGGGACTGGGTTTTGATTCCAACAGACAATATTCGATTAATCGGCTTTATTATAAAGAGAATTCGGTAAACGCAGGAAGTACCTTTGCATAATCTTTATCAACTCATCTATTCTATCTATATTCCAATTTTGTGATTTATGCGAAATACGTTTAGAGGATTTAGATTTCAATGAAAGCAGCCGCCGGATGAGACGCTCTGCCTTCTTATTATTCCGCCATTTTATGGTTAAACCAGGCGGTTGCTGCAATGAAACTGGCTACTGCAGCGACTACCAATAACATCAGATAATCAGGCATTAAAACACCTTCTAGAAGTGCGGTTCTCCCTCCATCAAACAAAGCTGTGGTGGGTAATCGAGTGATAAGAGGCATTAGTTCTGGTGGAAAAGCATTAATGGGAAAGAATAGCCCCCCTAAATAGAGGAGGGGGGTAATAATTAAGGTTTGAGACTGGGCAATCTGATCCGGTTTCTTCATTGTCGTGCCCACCATACAACCCACACACGTAAACAAAATACAGCCTGGCGCCACCATCATTAAAAACCCGGGAATATTCTGCCAGGCCAAGTCAAACGGCGCCAACAACATTAAAATTAGCCCCACCAGGCTTCCTTTGACGATACCAATGGTAAAGCCCCCCAAAATTTCACCAATAATAATGTCAGAGGTGGTAATCGGCTTAATCCGGTATTCATCAATCATTTTTTGGTGCCGTCGGTCCAGCCAAAGTCCCCATGCGCCAGTTCGGTAGGCTTCCATTAACATCGTCATTACAATCAGGCCTGGGGTCATAAACACCACATAGGGCACCCCGTCCACTTCCGTAATGTAGTCTCTTAACCCCAATCCAAAGGCCAGAAAAAAGCTCAAAGGGATAGCCAAAGTCGCCAAAAACTCTGTCACAATCCCTTTGGTCTCTTGTTGTAGGGTCTTTTGATAAATGGGGAAAATTCCCCGGCGCGGATGTAGCCTAAGCCATGCCATTACCTTGGCCCTCCCTCAGGGTTGGTATCTTTTGCGCTATTGGCAATGGCCATAAAAATAGATTCCAGATCGGTCTTTAAGGGTTCAAACCGGATCAAATACCGGGGCGAAATCTGCTGAAAAAGTGTCGTAAGATTTTCTGGGTCTTTCACGTCTAATAGAAACTGCATCCCATTGGTACCCAGGCTGGTTTCTTCCACGTGGATACCGGGGATTGACCCAATGACTGTCGCGCTTTTATCATGGTCAGCTTCATGAGAGAGGATCATGTCATACCGCCCCGCTCGGGTGTATTTTTGCTTTAAGCCGTCTGGTGTATCCTGCACCAACACTCGGCCTCGATCCACAATCAAAATGTGATCACTTAACCGATCGGCCTCTTCTAAATAGTGGGTGGTCAACACCACCGTTGCCGATTGCTTAAACTGCTCCAGAATATTCCAGATGTCGAGTCTGGCTACGGGGTCCAGTCCTGTGGTGGGTTCATCTAAAAACAATACTGTGGGCCGATGAATCAGGGCTCGAATCAAAGACAGCCGTCGTTGCATCCCGCCAGACAGATCATCCGCTTCAGCAAACCGGCGATGGTAAAGACTGACGGAATGCAGCAAATCCGTAATTCTATCGGTTGCCTGGTTGGTAGACATCCCGTGCAGTTGGGCATGGAGCATCAGGTTTTCCCAGATGTTTAAATACTTATCAAAGTGGTTTTCCTGGCTGACCACCCCAATTTGATGCCGGACATGGATGGCTTTTTTCTGAACACAATACTCATGAATACAGGCAGAGCCAAAGTCAGGCCGGGTCACCGTTGTCAAAATTCTTAATAACGTTGTTTTTCCGGCGCCATTATGGCCCAAAATACAAAACACCGTATTCTGAGGCACCGTAAAAGACACATCGTCCAGAGCCTGAATCCCATCAAACCGCTTTCGGATGTTCTCCACCCGAATCGCAGGAATTACATCATTTTCTCCCGCCTCAACACTGGCAGATCCCTGCATAACCGCCCAAATCCCTTTCTTGCCAGCGACCCAATAGGATGAACGCACTTGATATTGCGATGGTTAATTCCCTGTATTTTCAACCATCCGGCCAATGGATGCAAGCCACCCGCGCTGTGCATTTAATGAAAGATTATTCATGAGCCTTAACGCCATTGTTTACGTTTATTAAACGCGTTACAGGCTTTTATACCGGTAATTCAACAAAAAGAAATAAAAACATGTTTATGATGCCCGTCACAAAACTGGTGTTGCCTGTTTTTATGCCTATGTAAGGGGCTCGGCAGTTGAAGCGCAGCAACTGCAACCATACCGGGACAAATATTTATCACATCGGCATTAAAAAGTTTATTCAGTCTTTAGGAAAGAAAAAGTGAGAACGTTTTTATCGAGGGGGATTCGTACCTGGCGAAAGCCAGGCTTTTTTATTATGTGAGGGTAATTGCCCCTACCGTATGAGCGCTGTTCCCGCTCATTCAGAAGTCCGTCTTTTATGGGGATGAACCGGAGTACCCAAAAAAGTATAATCAACTGTAATAAGATAAATAGAGAGTGAACTGACCAGAATAAAGGGTCAGCACGATACACTGAAGAGTCCCTTTTTGGCACCTCTTTAAAGATTGCGCTAACCCTGCCGATATCTCTACCAGTGAAGGAAATGTAAAAGCCGTTTCACACGTTTGGCAGTTAACATCGCAACCAGCGAGTCGCCAACTTTGTTTAGCCTTTTGAGGAGCCCGTCTACTTGGATAAGCCTGTCGTTGACATAGACACCTTTGACAACCAAGATCCCATTGAGGCGATTTATGCCTTGAA
Source organism: Vampirovibrio sp. (assembly GCA_019634025.1). Lineage (GTDB taxonomy): Bacteria > Cyanobacteriota > Vampirovibrionia > Vampirovibrionales > Vampirovibrionaceae > JAHQWC01. The sequence continues at coordinate 35,745 of JAHQWC010000154.1, read as the reverse complement.
CATTGGTGATTTTGTGACGGAAAGCTTTATTTCCGAGGATCTGCTGGATAAGATTGCCGACCGGGTAACCGGAGATCCCGGTAAGCTCAAGCTCCAGCTTCAAGAGCTGATTCAGATTTACTCGATGGACAATACCCTCTCCATTTTTGGGTTTGACCAGAACGAAGGTTTTGTCATATACGATTCTATTGCCGCCACTCTGCGCAACATGTTTCAGGTAGATGCCTGCAATATTTTTCAGGTGGCGCAAAAAACACCGGGAGAATCCTATCTCAGTCTTACCGGTACCTCTCTCAATTTGAACCATCAGGACCGATGGGGGGTTGGCATTCAGCTGGGCGAAAACAACCTTCTCAGCGATCTCTATGAAACCGGTGAGGTGCAGGCTATTCAACATGTGGGGAATCAACCTCACTGGCATGGTATCGATCGCCTCTCCCACAGTCGGGTAACCTCTTTATTGGCGGCGCCTATGGCTGAGGGCAATAAACAAGCAGGACTCATCCTGTTTGAATCTTATGAAGATGTTTCGTTCTCCCCAGAACTGCAAGATCTGGCCCAATGTGTCGCCACAGTGTTTGTCACCGCCAGCCGATTGCAACGCTTGGTGGCCCAAGCTCAGGCAGAAATTGACAAAGACGCCAGCTCTTTAGATGAGTTGCGAAGCCTGAGAGCCCAAATCACTGAAAGCATTGCCGATCTCGGCAGCCATCAAAACGGCTTTGTAGAAGCTTTGGGCACTGCCATTGACGCCCGCCACCAGTTTACTCGAGGCCACTCCAAGGCTGTGGCCCAACTGGCCAAAACCATTGCCACCGGCATGGATCTCAATGAAAAAACGGTAGATTTAGTCTATTGCGCCGGACTATTGGGATCTTTGGGGAAAATCGATATCCCCGGCGAGGTCCTCTCTAAACGGGATGATTTGAACACCCAGGAGTGGGATGAACTCAGAAAGCATCCCAACATCGGCGTGGGATTGCTGGTACAAATTAATTTCCTATCTGAAGTCATTCCTTATGTGCATTACCAAAAAGAACGGTGGGATGGCTCCGGTGGCCCTGAAGGCCTAAAGGCTAAAAACATTCCTCTGGGCGCCCGGATTTTAGCTGTGGCCGATGCCCTGGTGGCCATGACCCATGAGCGTCCCTACCGGGGAGATCCCTTAAGCCCCAAAGAAGCCTTAATCCAAGTCAAACAAGAAGCGGGCCGTTATTGGGATCCCGATGTGATTGACGCCTTAGAAAGAATGTCTCTGGACGCACTTTCGTAACTTGGGAGCAACTGAGCTTTAAGGGTCTGAAACCGTTGATACAGGGTGTCTGAGTCCTCTATAAAGGACAGGGTTTTTACCTTGTAATGACTGGCCACTGCCTTATATAAGGCGTTTCGAAATGTGGTGACGGGTGCAACGGTATTCGGCAATTCCGGCAAAAAAGCAGCGCCATGCTGTAAAATGCCCCCGGCACGCCTTAGTTGGGCGCTGCCGCATATTTTATTGCCGGCAGCATCCAATAAATCTCCAGGGGTTTGGGTCTCAAAACACAAATTTGACCGAGTATAGCCCGAGTTAGATGTGTTTTCTGCCGTACAATGATCCGTCGCTAAAGGTGTGAGCACAGAAAGCGCTTCTTTTAAGAACTGGGTGAAATGACAATAACTCTCTTTTAAGGATAGAGACAACAGCGTTGAATCATTGGTGACAAACGCAAACGAAATATCCCTGTCATGCAGTATGGCCCGCCCACCAGTAGGTCGCCGTACAATTTGTGGTGTCGGGCCCATCAAAAAAATATCGAGTTCTCCCAGACTTTTTAGTTTTTGATTTACGCCCAATGACCATGTTGGTGTTTGCCACTGGTAAGTTCTCACCACCAGAAGAGGCGTTTCGGTCACTTCTCGAAGCGTTTCCAAAAGTGCTTCATCTGCCGCCATATTCTCAACGCCCGAGGCAGATTCGTGATTCAAAAAGTAGAGTTGGAGAGTTGAAGCATTGCTCATGGCAGATTTATCAGGATTCCATTAGGTTTTGGTTTACGATGGTGTTTACTTTACCGCAAAAAGTAACATCTCTCTGTAAAGCAGCTTTGTTTGTAGCATTGCCCCTGATCTACTGCTTAAGGGAAATTCTGTCACGTGTAAAATAATAAAAACTCTTTGAGTTCATTTTTAGTTCTCTTTTCAGTTTTTTTGATAGAATAGTAAAATCTGATTCCTCATGCTTACACAGTTCTGATAATGAACTGTTGAGCGGGATGAAAAAATCTGGGCTTCTTATTTTTGGTTTTAAAAACAGTATTAATGTTATTTATCAGCATCATCAATTGGCGATAATTAGGGGAGGAGACTCTTTATGTCAACCACCGTTGGCACACAGGCGAATAGCAGTGACAGGCTCATCCAGTTTTTGGACGAGACTAATCTCCACAAAAAAGATTTTGCCGAGATGATCGGCGTCACCCTGTCGTATGTGTATAGTTTGATTGACCGCGAAATCGCATTTTCCACCAGAACCACCACCCTAGAGCGGATTGCGGTGGTAATGGGTATGGAGCCGGAAGACTTTCCGGAGTATAAACGCCCCGAAGAGCCTCGCTTGTTGGATCCGGGTATTGAGTTCTTAAAGCAACGTCAAGGTCAAATGGGTCTCAGCAACGTCCAGTTACTCAAAAAATTTCCCCGCAACCAACGGCTGGAAATTGTGGACATGTGGCGCGGTGCTTTACCCATGCCATTAGACTGGTCTCAACTGTCGGCTGTGTCCAACGTGCTGGAAATTCAAAAAGACGATATCTACCCCTACTGGCAAGCTCGTCTGCAGCAGTATTTAACCGCTGGCGGCATTGATCCCCTAGCCAATATTGGCCTCCTCAATGCCATGTTCACCGGTGTGAAGAACTATCTGAAAGTCTAGTTCCTCGGCACTTTAAATAAGCTCTTACACCTAAAATTTTGATAAAACCACTGAAGAGTATTCGGTGGTTTTATCGTTTTAAGAGGTTACCTGCCATAAGCCACCTAGATTTCTGCTATAATCCCACTGCACGAATAGTATCTGACGTGGTATTGAGTAGAGAGGTCCGGGTGTATGTTGCGGGTTATTCAGCAATCTTTTGGTCATCGTTTAGCAGGTCTTTTTTCGGCCCTATTTTCAGGCGTTTTGATCATCAGTATCATCTCTTGCGCAACAGCGGTTGCAGGTAGCGACAATACCGTCCACGAAGTCCGGCTGCCCAGTGGTCAAATGCTCTATGTACAGGAAAACCACGATCAGCCCATTGTCAGTATTGACACTTGGATCACCACCGGCTCGGTGAATGAGGACGAAAAAAACAACGGCGTCTCTCATTTTTTGGAGCATTTAATTTTCAAAGGCACCGACCGCTACCGTGTCGGTGAAATCGAGCGACTGCTGGAAGGCTATGGCGCCAACTACAATGGTATGACTAGTGACGATTACACCCACTACCCCATCACCATTGCCAGCCGGTTTTTTGAAGACGCCTTAAAAATTCATTCCAATATGCTGCTTCAAGCGTCTATCCCTCCTGGAGAGCTGACCAGCGAGCGTAAAGTCGTACAGGAAGAAATCAACCGGGCTCATAACAACCCTACCCGCAAATTGTTTATGGGGTTGACGCAGCAACTCTTTCCAGGCCACCCTTATTCTTTAGAGACCCTGGGACCGAAAAAACTCATCGGCAGTATGCCCCGTAAGCGCATTACCGAGTACTACCACTATTGGTATCGACCGGAAAATTTCCGCACCGTTGTAGTGGGTGATGTCACGGTGAAAGAAGCCACCGAACTGGTCAAAAAGTATTTTCCAGCCACAGATTTTGCCGCCTTACAACAACAAACTGGTAAATACCAGCCGGAGGTAGTAAGCCGCCCTATTCGAATCAAAGAGCCGGCTGTACAAGTGTTGCAAGATCCCAATATCAAGCAGGCCTACCTGGGAATTGGGTTTATGGTACCAGGGATTGAAGAGAAAAAAGAGAATTACGCCCTGGATGTTGCCATGATGTCTCTGGGGCAAGGAAAGAGCTCCAGGCTGTTTACCCGGTTACGAGAAGATCTACAGCTGGTCAATAGCATTGCAGCAGCCAATTCTACCCAGCGCCATGCAGGAGTGTTGTATATTTATGCCGACACAAAGCCCGAAAACGTTCCGGCAGCACGTAAAGCAATGATGACAGAGTTGTTACGCCTTAAAACCGAGGGAATTACGGAGGCCGAACTCAAAAAAGCCAAAACCCAAACCATCAAGGATTTCATCTTTCACACAGAATCCACCGGTGGGGTCGCCAGCAGTATCGGCTACAACGTAACTATTGGGGAATTATCCGATTATACGGAGTATGTGGATAACATTCAGGATGTGACTTTGAAAGACGTTAAAGCCGCCCTGGCAAAATACCTGAATTTTCAACATGCCGCCGTGGTGCAAGTGTTACCGGAAGAAAAAACCTCGGACATTAAAACCGAACAAGAAGAAAAAGAGCTCTTGGCCTTGTTGGATGAGTTTTCTAACCACTCTGATAGCTCTGTTGGTCCTGAGGAGCCTTCTCACATAGCATCACCGGAACAAGGGCCTGTTTCAAACAAACAAACAGCCTCTACTCAAACGGTTACCCGTAAAAAACTGGCCAACGGTATCACTCTCATTGCAAAACCTCGTAAGGAATCGGAAACCGTGGCGGTCCAGATATTCGTCAAAGGCGGTCGACTGGTCGAAAAGATCCCGGGCACCGCTGCATTGGTCTCTGCCGTACTTCGCAAGGAAACCACCTCCCGGGCACCAGAGGAGTTGGCTCAGGAGTTAGAACGTCAAGGCATTCAGCTCTCGGTTTCCAGTAAGAATGACTATATGCAGATCAGCGGATCTGCTGTCAAAGAAGATTTAGGAGAGCTTTTCCTAGTGTTACAGGATGTGTTAACCGCCCCAGCTTTCTCTCAGGCAGAGTTTGAAAAGGAAAAGCTGTTACTAAAGCAGTCCATCCAATCCAGTCGGGATAACCCTTCCTCTATTGCGCTAGAGAATCTGGCCATGGGACTTTATCCTCAGCATCCATACGGAAACGTAGGTCCTCGGGTTGATCTCCACCTGGATCTGATTAAACGCCATCACCTAAAAAGCTACTATGAACAATATTTTGTGCCCAAAAACATGGTGGTGTCTGTCGTAGGCGGGTTTGATCCGGAACGACTGGAACACTACTTGTTGGCAGCACTACCCTCTAAACTAAATGGCCGTTCTGAAATTACCGGCGATCTGCTGACCCAGGTAGAACCAGTACAACCTTTGGAAAAGCCGGTAACCCTGGAAGAAGGCAAGCCGGATCTAGCGGCGGCTTGGATTGCCCATGGATGGCTGGCGCCGATGATGGAAAGTAAAGACCATGTACCCTTGAAAGTACTGAATTCCGTCCTTGGATCCGGGATGAGCTCCCGTTTGTTCCGCAATATCCGGGACAAAAAAGGTCTAGCCTATGTCGTCAGTAGCTTCTACCCATCAACCCATGAGCGTAGCAAGTTTGTGCTCTTCATCGGCACCGACCCTAAAAACGAAAAAAAGGTGATGAAAGGCTTTAAGCAGGAAATTAAGAGCCTAAAAGAAAAGCCCGTCGGAGAAGCCGAGCTTCGAAAAGCCAAAGACAAGCTCATTGGTGAATTTTCCTTGGCTCACGAAACCAACGAAAGTCAGTCTTACTTTTTGGGTTTATATGAAATGCTGGGGCATGGGTACCAATATGACTTTGAGTATCCCAAAATGATTGACCGAGTGACATCAGAAGAATTACAGCAGGTAGCTGCTAAGTATTTTTCAGCCCCGGCAGTGACTTCTGTCGTCAAACCCGAGGCACTGGTGCCGGAACAGGCTAAACTAGAAAAAGCGAAGTCCAAAACATCCAAAAAGTCTGAAAAACTGCCCTCAAAGAAAAAGCCGCTACAGAAAGATTAATTCCAGAAAACAGAAATATGCAGTTTCAGACAGTGGAGAGAAGAAAACTTCTCTCCACTTTTCCTATATTGAAGTTGAATTTATAAGGATAGGGTTTAAAAGTTACTATACATAATATATAATTATGATTAGACGTGATTTTAGAGACTGTCAGGAATTCCGTAAATGTCTCAGTCCTCCTTATCCAAAAAACAGCAGATGTTTGTTATCTACTTGGTTTGTCTCGGGTTCCTCGGGATACTCATCATCATGTTTACCTGGAGCGCAAATGATTACTACTCTCAGGGATGGGATCAGACACCTCGTTCCAAAATACACCAGCAACGTGCCTCTCGTGCAGCCCGAAGTAATGACAGCAACCGTGAAAAACCATCTAAACAACCCCGAGCTCCGGGGATGCGAGAGTCTGAAATCAAGAAATACCACGGAGACGGATATGCCACCTATTGACGTCTGATGACTGTCCTGAAGGTGAGACATGGGACATAAGTGTAACCTCTACAACCCACGTACTAAAATCATTTTCAGCCCATGTCTCAAAACTCAATTTTTAACAGGGGCACTTAGGTCAGTTTTTATATTTCTTTACAAATTCTGTAAATACCCAGGTAAACCCTGCTCCAAGGACGGATCTGGAGAATCCCCCTGAACCGTATTATAATGCCCGGTAGTTACGGGAGGATGACCTCATGACCGTTAAAGACCTACGCCGCAACATCAAAGACACTACGAAGACCGCTGCCAAGGATCTCTTGGACGCTGGCCGTCAGCTTATTGCCGATACAGCCCAAGACCTTTCTACTCAAGAGAAAGAAACTTTAAGTAGCCTTAACCAAGACGGTTTTGTAGTGATTCCCAGCTACTGGGACCGTCAAAAAGCCTTGAATATGGGTAAAAAGCTTCAAGCATACTTATCACCGGAAGAAGACCGTGATCTCCCTAACGGCGCCTACCTCCGGGTAGGTAATGCCAAGCACCAGTACGGTCAAGGTATCCGCCGTATCTACTGTGTTGACGGCCTGCTCAATGAGCTTGCCGACTTCCGCTATGATCCATTCCCCTTAAAGATGGCTCAAGCATTTTATGGACGACCATTCTATAGCGGTCTACTCCTCTATCAACACAACATGGCCGGTAATATTGATGGGGGCTACCATGTAGACGGCTACAAAAAAGAGTTTAAATCTTTTTTATACCTAGACGATGTTGATGACACTAATGGCCCCTTCACATACATCCGCGGCAGTCACAAACGCCATGGCACTCGGATGAAGCGTCAGCTTCAGGGACTAAAAGATGGATCCAGCACTGGATTAAGCAGAGACGACTTGAAACACCTGTTGCACAATGAGGTTCAACTCACCGGAAAAGCAGGAACCCTCATTTTGGCCGATGTCCGGGGCTTTCATTACGGTTCTCCTCAAAAAACCAACGCCCGCTCTGTCTTGGTGAACTATATTATTCAGGAACCCAAAGACCTACTATTGGACAAGTAGAAAAGGATTTAGGTCACACAATGCCACACTTGCTGAAAGACCCCGTGGGAGATTCCAAGGGTATTCTCATGTTAACCCATAAGGAAAAAGCTTTCTTCCAGCCTGAAGTACCTTTTATGGACGCAGCTATGAAAGAACTGAAAAAGCAGTACGTCGTTGGCATGCACTGGGGCTCTCCTCACGAGAATATCGGAACGCTCCCCTATATCGATTTTCACCTAGGCTCCACTAATACCCTGAAGTTTGCCCCTGACGTCACTACTCCTCGTAACACCTTATGCGCTCGCAATTTCTTACCAGACTGTTTCAACAAAATGGCACCAGAAACACGGGGAGCAAAGCGCTGGGATATATTATCCGTGGCTGGCCCTCGCCGGTTAAAGCGCCTGGACGAACTTCTGGTCGTACTTCGCAAAGTATACGACCGCCGCCCGGAAACCCGCACATTAATTATCTGTGCCTGCCCAAACCTCTCTGAGCGTGACCCCGAGCTGGATTATGTGGAAATTTATGACGACTACTTAAAGATGTTCAGCCTAAAGGAGCGAGAAAAGTTCACCTTAATGCTCCTAGAAGGCAATCAGGGTATGCCCATCCTCCAAGAGGATATGGCTTACTTTTACAACCAAAGTCGGATTTTTACCCTTTTCACCAATAAAGAAGGAGACCCTCGAGTCATTCCTGAAGCACTGTTATGCGGCTTACCCGTAGTAGTAAAAAAGCACCTAGCCGGTGGCGGTAAAGACTACCTGAATGAAGCAAACTCACGGGAATTTAGCACTCTGGACGAAGCTGCTGAGGTATTTTTAGACCTCCTTAGAGATGATTGTCCTGAGGTTGACCCTAACCCCTACCAAACTCATTTGCTTGCCCGCCATACTGTTCCTCAACTGGAAGCCTGGCTAAAAGAATTGTTTGCTCAGTTAGATATTCCTTATGAAGGTACTTTATATGCTGATAATCTGGTAAATACCCTGCCTGGACACTTGATTTTAACTCTGCCACCGAACAAACGTTACGCTTCCAGTAACGACCTCATCTCCCATCAGGCTGCCCTATGGTACGTTTATCAGCTGTTAAACCGAAATATCCTACCATATGAAAACTTTGCCTTATGGGCTTTCAACCGAGGAGTCACCGGCAAGTCGTATTTGAAGCAACTTTTAAAACGACCTGGTGCTGCGTTCCGGAAACTTAGGCTACTTCCTCCTAAAAAATATACCCGGGCAACCGCATAATTCTGTTATCCGAATCCTCAGCAATAATAAAATGATCTAGACAGAGCTTCTTCCCATACCCTCAGTTTTTGAAGCTCCAGTACTCACATCGTCCAACTTTTGTGTCAGCGCCCGGAATTTTTTAACCACTGAATGCAACTCTGGATGGGTTTTCTCATTCATATACCGGGCTGTCTTCCATGAGTCTACCCAACCATTAAGCGCTCCCGGATCAAGGTTTCCAGTGGAAATCCTTAAAAACATGTCCTCTTCGGGCAGGTTAAATAGGCTTCCCGGCAAGGTCCCAATCCCGATCTTCTTCAACAAAAATTTCTGTAGATCTTTATCATTATGAACTCGAATTTTTTCTAAGATTTTTTTGTATTTTTTAAAACTAATCAACATATTGGGCGTAAACAAAGGTCGAGGACCCGCTAGCCCCATTTTGCCGAACTCCCGATATAAAAATTGCGTGCGTAAATGATGAAATCGGACCATCGTATCCACATATTCCAGCATTTCCACATTCTTTCCAGCCTCAGCAGCTGTTGGCGCTTTCAGCGTTTTCAGGTCCTTCAACCGGTTCATTAGCGTCCGGCCTTTAGATGTATTCGGTACTACAGCCCAACCAATGCCATATTTGTTCAGTCCCAATGCATCTTTCGTCGTGTTATTGATGGTGATTGTTCCCTCAGGGTATAGAGATGCAAAGTCTTTATGATCATGAAAGTCAGGATAGACAAAGAAACTCTGGATATTAAAAATGACAATATTATTTTTCTTACAAAAGTCTGCAATCGCTTCTACGTCCGAATTATCTGAAATTAAACCATTAATATCGCTTGGATTGTGTATCAGTAAGATTCTGGGTTTCTTAACTGCTTGTTCATAGGTAGATTTCAATGTAGACAGGGTAATACCGGTTTGCCCAGATGTAGGGATTTCATAAACCTGTTTGCCATGATCTTTGGCTAAAGTCTTAAAATATGGCCAGAAAGGAGTAGCTAGCATAATATCCCCATCCAGTACCCGATACAGACCACCTAATAGAGAGCGAAATTCCGTCGTCAAAACTATTTGCTCACCCTTTATGGGAAGACCCTGTGCTTGGTATGTTTCAGCAATACGGTCTTTTAAACGTTTAGTGCCACTTACTATTAAGTTACTACGCTTGGATTTGTAAGGGGTAATGAACTGTTTCGGTGGCGTGATTGTGAGTTCACCATTCACTTTTAACATATCTGTCTTGGGATCGGCATGTTCATCAAAAGCAGTCACATAGGTAGCCACGGTTTCTTCATCTGACAAATATCGATCGTTCAATGACAACGGATCATTTGATGGTACTGTTTGTGCAGAAAACCGAACTGTTTGCAGGTTTGATTTTGACAAACTCAAGGGAGAGACTTGCCGAGAAGAGCGTAACCAACCATTAGCCGCTGGAAGAGTACCTGGCTGAAAGGATAAAATCATTTGGTGAAAAAACCCTTCAATATGTCATGAACCCAATCATGAATATTTACTATTTACATTAAAATTTTAACAAATTTAGTATAATTACTTATACTTAAAAGACCTCTCAAGATCAAGAATTGCGCCTATAAATATTAAGATCTGCTGAATTCTGGTTCATCCCGGAATTGCAGGGTATACAGCCTTTGATATATGCCCTCTTGGGCCATGAGTTCGGGATGAGTACCAGATTCTGTGATTTGTCCATTCTGAACCACCAAAATTTGATCGGCCGCATGAGTACTGGACAGCCGATGGGCAATGATAAAGACCGTTCGGCCTTGCACCAAGTTAAACAGCGCCTGCTGCACCTTCCGTTCCGACTCATTATCCAAGGCGCTGGTGGCTTCATCCAGAATAAGCAAGGGTGCATCTTTTAGAAACGCCCGAGCAATGGCGAGACGCTGTTGTTGTCCACCGGATAAGGAGCCGCCACCTTCAGTGACTTGAGTATCTAGCCCATCAGGGAGATCACGAACCCAATCGTCTAAACAAGCGCCTTTCAATGCCTGCCAGACCTCTTCTTCAGTTGCCTCCAAGCGGCCGAGTAAGACATTTTCTCGAATAGTGCCGCTAAAGGCCATAGGCTTTTGAGACACAATGGCAATATGTTGGCGCAAGGATTGAACCGACACCTGTTTGGCATCTATCCCATTGATAAGCACCCGCCCCTGGGTCGGGTCCATAAATCGAGGGATCAAGTCTACCAGGGTGCTTTTCCCGCCACCACTGGGGCCAACCAAGGCAACTACGGTACCGGCAGAAAACGTTAAGTTAATGTCTTTTAGGACCGGCTGATTCGACTCATATTCAAAAGAAACATGGTCAAAGGCAACGGTTTCAATACGATCCACCGATTGCTTCGTCTCATCGGATTCATCCATCGCCGGGGTTTCATCCAGTTTTTCGTAAACCCTCTCGCATGCCGCCATGATCCGTTGAAATTTACCGCTGATTTGGCCGACAGCCTTTATAGGACGGTATAACAACATCAGCGCAAGGGCGAAGGACAACAAAGACCCGATGCTCATCTGTCCATTTTGGACCTGATACCCCCCAAAAGCCAGAATAAGGGCCAAAGCGACAGCGCCAATCATACTGAGGATTGGCCGGAGCGTAAATTCTGCTTTGGTAATGTTCATACTGGCATGAAAGTAGCGCTGCATGCCTCGGCCATACTGTTTATCCACATAAGGTTTCAGCCGGTAAGACTTAATTTCCCGAATACCCAAGACTGTATCGTTAAGAAGGTTGAGGACCTGCGCTGTAATCTGCCGGGAATGATGATCCAGCCGACGGATCTTTTTGGAAAGCTGATCAATGGGAATGACAATCATGGAAATTACTAACAAGCAGACCAATGCATACAGCCAGTTGTTTAGCAGAAGCACCGTGGTTAAAAACACAATTTGCAACGTATTCAGCAAAAAGGAATGCAGCACCAACACAATGGTGGTTTGAATTTGCACCGGATCGTTAAAGTACCGGGTAATAATATCGCCGGATGGGGTGCGCTTGAAGTACAGATACTCCATGGAGGTTAGCTTTTGAAACAGGTCTGTGCGGATATCCAGGGTAATGCGGTTGCCCACATAGGTGGTGCAGTATTCACTGATGTAATACAGCACCCCTTGCAGCAACCCTGCAACCAACACCGCCGGAGGCAGCCACATAAGCTTTTCATACTCATGATGCTGAATAATGCTGTCTGCAAATGGACCTAGCATATACGCCGCCGCACCCTCTAGTGCCGACAGAGGGATAGAGGCGATCATCCCAATCAGAAATCGGGTTTTATAAGGCTTAATGTAGGCAATGAGTCGTTTTAAAAATGTGAAATCCCGGCGAACCGCAGCAAGTTTCATAAAAATCTTCTTTTTTTACAGGCCAAGCGGGTATTTTAACAAAACCGAAACATGCATTGAAGCGCATACCCAGGTGAGAGCTTGATTAGAAAAATGAATTAGAGAGAAACCCTTTATCTAGAGTATCTCATCGTCACGGTAATACACGTTACCGGCCACTCGGCGAAACGTCTGAAGCTCTGATTGAAGCCGTGCATTTTCATTTATCAGATGCTGGACCTGGCGGGCCATCACCCGGTTATCTTGTAGTAGCTCGTCATGTTGACCGGAGCCTTGCCCCAACTGCTGTTGGGGTAGAGATTGTTTAAGCCGTTGGGCCACCTGGCGGGCCAACTGATCCATGAGCTGGGCCGCCGTCATATCTGCCGTGTTTTGGCTGTTATTCAACTCTGCCAATGTTTGCAGGGTCAAACGGCTTTCCAAATCCTCTAAGTCTTTTGAAAAATCAAATGTGGTTTCCCAGGGTTGAAACGTGGAATGCATCACCACCACCTCTTTTTGATTAGGTTGCCTGCTATTGCCTTGAATATCTCCGTGGATCGATTATACGGATTCTGACGAGAAATCCGGCCATATGTAACACAGGTGTAACATTAAACAAGAGCCTTGCATTCCTCTCCTCTGGTTAAGTGAACCCATAACAGCTCTAGGGTATTCGGCCGATACCTTGACTACCCGAATACCCCGGCTACACTTAAGATAAAGCCTAATTTGTAAGGTATTATACCGTGTCTTCAGTCAGCAGAATTGCATTGTATGCCCTATTGATGAGTTGCTTTATAGCAGGTGCAGCCGTCGTATACGCCGATTCTATGGGAGATTCCACCTCTTATCAGTCGGAAACCTTTTACGACAGGTTACATCCGCCAAAAGGTGACGATGACACCACCGAGCTGTTAGACCCACAAGCTTCCGTAGAACCTGCGGCCCCAAAAGCAAGAGAAAAAGCGGAACCTCCTCCCAAGCGCCGGGAACTATCCGATATTTTGGAGCAAATGGAGTCCGATCCTGCCAGAGAAATCGCCGGTAACGATGAGTCACCCTATACAACCCTAACTCTGCCTGCCGGGATGGCGTTACCGATTATATTGCATAACCCCCTAAGCACGGCAGTAAACCGCACCGGAGACCCGGTAGAAGCTGTGGTGTCTCAGGATGTTTACCTGGGGAACCGCTTAGTCCTCAAAAAAAAGGTGGATCGGCTGTCTGGGAGACTGGTTCAATCGATGACGCCTATTCAGGGGCGAGACGGCATTTTAACCATTTTATTTGACACCCTGATTTTTGAGGACGGCCAGCGCCAACCCATTGTGGCTTATGTAGTAACAGGCCGAGGCGATCACTCGTGGGGAGGGATGACCACCAGAGGCACTGAACCGATGCGTGTAACGCACCGAGTGGTGGGCATTGGCGCCTATAATAAAACGGTGTATGGAGGCCCTCGGGCCATGGGAGAGCATATAGAATTTTTACCCGGCGAACCCTGGACTGTGGTGCTTCAACAGCCTGCCCAGATTACAACCATGACTGAACCGACGGTTTATCGCCCAGCCTATTAAACACACCCATTACGCTGATTGCGTTATGCCTGTTGTCGTCTTAAACCTTTAGGGCATCCGATTCTGATTCGAAAATCTCGATGGATTTGTTGAGGTTGGTGAGGGTAACCAAATTATTGACATAGCTTTGCAGCCCAAACATGGTAAAAGAACCCTGAGCTTCCTCGCAGGTACGCTTGCAGAATAGCAACACACTAAGGCCGGAGCTATCCATAAAGCTGACTTTTTCAAGACCTAAAATCAGATGGGTCTTCCCGGTATTCACCAGGTTCGCCACTGAAGATTTGATGGTTTCGCAGTTCCGGAAATCGACATTCTGAGTGTCTAACAGGACAATGCATTTATCCCCGGATTCCCGAACAACAATGTTGGTTTCATTATCCATGGCGTGTACAACAACATCCTTCAATATATCAAGCCGGTTTGTATCAAAACCGGTTCATGGAAATAGTCCAAACGTATTCTTCTATTTTTTCATTTTTTGAAAGAAGTGCAAGAGGCTGTTTAGGGGAAATTTGCTACGGCTATCTCTAGGGTATAATCAGGAGGTTTTTTATCCCCGCTCCATCTATTCAAGAGGTCTTACTCCCATGGCTGAATCCGCCGCCGCAACCACATCCGCTATGTCCGGCGCAGAGATCCGGAATGCGTTTATCCAATTTTTCAAGGAAAAAGCCAGCACTCCTCACCTTCACAAGCCCAGCGCCAGCTTAGTCCCGGATAACCCCACCGTACTGCTGACCCCAGCCGGAATGCTACCATTTGTACCCATTTTTTTAGGGATTAAACCGCCGCCAAGTCCACCTCGGGTGGTGAGCGTGCAAAAGTGCGCCCGGGTCAGCGGCAAAGCCTCTGATTTGGAGAATGTTGGCCGAACAGCCTTTCACCATACCTTTTTTGAAATGTTGGGAAACTTTAGTTTTGGCGATTACTTTAAGGCCGAGATTATTCCCTGGAGCTGGGAGTTTGTCACCCAAATCTTAAAACTACCGCCAGAGAAACTATATGTTTCTGTGTACGAAACGGACATGGAAGCCCGGGACATTTGGCGGGATACAGTGGGGGTAAGTGAAGAGCGGATTTGGTTTAGAGATGAAAAAGATAATTTTTGGGGTCCCCCAGGACCTACCGGCCCATGCGGACCGTGTTCGGAGATTTATGTAGACCGGGGTGAAAGCTTTACTGACCCGGAAGAGCGGTATCTGGAAATCTGGAACCTGGTGTTTATGGAGCTGTTTCAGGATGCAGACGGCAACAGAACACCTTTGGAAAAGAAAAATGTAGATACCGGGATGGGGCTGGAACGGATTGCCATGGTCTTGCAAAACGCTGGCAACACCTTTGAAACTGATTTATTGATGCCCCTGGTGGAAGCAGTCGGGAAGCTAGCCGGTAAAGATTACGGAAAAAGCCCACAAACAGACACAGCGCTGAAGATTGTGGCAGATCACCTAAGGTTTGTATGCTTTTGTTTGGCAGACGGTGTAACACCTAGCAACGAGGGCCGCGGCTATGTGGTGCGGATGATTTTGCGCAGGGCGGTTCGCTACGGCAAAAAAGACTTGGGATTAAACGAGCCCTTTTTATACCGGCTGGCCAGCTCCGTACAAAAATGCTATCAAGAGGCTTACCCTGAGCTCAATGAAAAATTCAAGCAAACTGTTGAAAACATTCAAGCAGAAGAGGTCCGATTTTTTGAGACTCTGGAGCGAGGATCGAAATTGGTGGATGAGGTGCTGGCAGACTTGAAGAAAGCCGGTAAAAACGTGGTGCCTGGAGAAGATGTATTTAAGCTGTATGACACCTATGGGTTTCCGGTAGAGCTGACGGCAGATATTTTTAAAGAGCAGGGAATGACCCTGGACGAGGCCGGATTTGAAGCCTGTATGGACACCCAGCGCCAAACCGCCCGCAAAGCCCATAAAGGCGAATCTATTGTGGATGATCAGGTGTATGCCGAGATCTTAAAGCAGGTGGGTCCCACCCAGTTTGTGGGATATGAGACCCTGGTGACACAAGCCACGGTGAAAGCACTGATTGTGGATGGCAAGCCGGTGGATGAAGTCGGGGGAACCAATCAGGCGTTTGAAGCGGTGTTGGACACGACACCCTTTTACGCCGAGTCTGGCGGGCAGGTGGGAGATCGAGGCAGTTTTTCCAGAGAAGACGGTCCTCACGGGTTAACGGTGGTGGTAAACGATACGATGAAAGTTGGGGAGCTGTTTATCCACAAATGCCTGTTTGATAACGGCAAAGTCCTTCGGGTTGGAGAAACACTGAAAGCTCAGGTGGAGCCGTTGACCCGGCAGTTGGCGGCGATTCATCATTCAGCCACCCACTTGTTGAATGCCGCTTTAAAAAAGGTTTTGGGTGATCAGGTGAGTCAGGCGGGATCTTATGTATCTCCGGAAGGCGCGCGGTTTGACTTTACTCTGAACCGAGGCGTAACCCCTAACGAGCTGCAGCGCATTGAGCTTATGGTGAACCAGTGGATTTTGGAAAACGTCCCTCGAGAAGCCCTAGTGATGGATATTGAAGCCGCCAAGGCCAGCGGGGCAGTGGCGATGTTTGGCGAGAAGTACGGGGATGAAGTGCGGGTAGTGACCTACGGCAATATGAGTAAGGAGCTGTGCGGCGGCACCCATGTGGATGCCCTGGGGCAGATTGGATTGATTAAGATTACCTCTGAAAGCGCCATTGCCGCTGGCATTCGACGGATTGAAATGGTGGCGGGGGAAAAGGCGTATCGGCTGTTTAAGCAATCAGAAAGTGAGCTGAGCCGGATTGCCGGGCTGATGAAAAGCCCGCTGAAAGAAACCCCTGAAAAAGTAGAAAAGCTGGTGGAAGAAAATAAGGCGAAAGACAAAGCCATTAAGGCGTTACAAGAAAAACTGGCAGCCCAGGAGGTAGACGGCGTGGTAGCGAAGCTGGCAGAATCAAATGCGGAGGCGCCGGTGTTGTTTCATCAGATGAACCAAACCGCCGACGGATTAAAGTACATTGCCGAGCAGGTCGGGCAAAAAGCCGGATCTCACGTGCTGTTGTTGGCAGCGGATGTGGAGGGGAAGGCCGTGTTTGTAGCCTCAGTGTCTAAAAACTTTGTGGCGCAGAAAATTTCAGCAGGCGATATTGTGAAGAAAGTGGCCAGTATCTGCGGCGGCGGCGGCGGCGGAAAGCCGAATTTTGCCCAGGCCGGGGGGAAGGATGCCAGCAAAATTGCCGAGGCGTTACAGACAGTTCAAGCAGACATTTTAGATCAGATCAAAACGCTGACAAAAGCGTAATCTTATCCAATCGCTTTTTGAAGGGTAAAGCTG
Organism: Vampirovibrio sp.; assembly: GCA_019634025.1. Lineage (GTDB taxonomy): Bacteria > Cyanobacteriota > Vampirovibrionia > Vampirovibrionales > Vampirovibrionaceae > JAHQWC01. Next base: position 18,814 of record JAHQWC010000154.1, on the reverse strand, counting down.
AATGTGGAGCCTTGGTTATCTTTGCTGGTGACCCAGATATCGCCACCATGGTATTGCACGATGTGTTTAACGATGGAGAGACCCAAACCAGTGCCGCCCATATCGCGGGAGCGGGCCTTATCGACTCGGTAAAATCGTTCAAAGAGCCGGGAGATATGTTTTTCATCAATGCCGATCCCGGTGTCCAACACATTGACCTGGATTAATTTACTGCCGAATTCTTGAGCGGTTACCTTAATGCTACCGCCTTCCGGGGTGTATTTAACGGCGTTATCCAACAGGTTGGTAAGGACTTGCTCCAGGTTATCGGGGCTAGCCAATACTTTTGGTAAGGTTTCTGGAATATCCACCGAAAAACTCAAATTTTTGCCGGAAGCCTTGCTGGTTGTGTTGTCTTGGACCAGAGCCAGCACCCGGTCAATTAAGGGGGTTAACGCGGTGGCGCGAAGTTCTGGAATAAAGTCCGGAGATTCCAGTTTAGAGAGATCTAACAGATCTTCTACCAGTCGAGTTAAGCGCAGGGAGTGTTTGAAAATCACTTCGACAAAATCCCGAGAGACGTTGGCATCATCCAGAGCACCGTCTAACAAGGTTTCGGTGTAACCCTTAATGGCACTGAGAGGTGTACGGAGTTCGTGAGAGACGTTGGCCACAAAATCTCGGCGCATTTTTTCAGTGCGGTGAATGGCAGTCATATCGTGGAACATGACCAAACATCCATTGAGAGTTTTGGGACCGTCCATCCCCTCTTTTATGGGCAGCCTGAGGGGGACAATGTTTACCTGAAAGTTTTTTTCCAGGTTCAAGCACCGAAAGGTCATGTCCTTGGATGTGGATTCACGGCTTTTGAGCACATGCACAATGGAACTGCTGAGTTCTTCGCTACTGTCTCCCATAAAAGTCTTCTCGCATGGCTGGTTGAGGGCGGAACGGCGAAGCAGAAAGGTGTCCTTTAGCGATGCGTTATAAAACAACAGCCCGGTGGTTTCATCACAAATCATCACCCCATCTCGCATCTCTTGTAGTACCCGAATCATGGGGCCGTCTTCTTGCAGATAGGAATGAAGAATATCGGCCAATCTTGGCGGTGGAGCGGACAGGCGGGCCATTAGGGAGACTCCTGGTGGACTAATCTATAGCCAACACCCCGAACGGTTTCGATACAGTCTCGCTCTTCCCCCAGTTTGGATCGGAGACGTTTGACATGGGCATCTACGGTACGATCCAATACGTCAGAGGCATCTTCGGTCCACACGTGCTCTAAAATCTGCTCCCGGGTTTTCACCATGTTGGGATGACGGGCCAGGCATAGTAAAATCTTAAACTCGTTACGGGTCAGGGTGATTTCCTGATGATCCACAAACACCCGGTATTCTGCCGGATAGATTTTAATGGCGCTAATTTGGATGATGTTGGGAAGTGTCTGCTGAGTGCGGCCAAGCATCGCCTTAACCCGAAGCACCAACTCTTTGGGGCTAAAAGGTTTAACCACATAGTCTTCGGCGCCAGCTTCAAAGCCGGTAATGCGGTCTCGCTCAGACGAGCGGGCAGTGAGCATAATAATGGGAATCTGTTTGGTCTCATCGTTGGCCTTAATCTTGCGGCAAATTTCTACCCCGGAGAGATCTGGCAGCATAAGATCCAAGACAATGAGGTTGGGTTTTTTCTCCCACACCAAATCCAAGGCGGGCAAACCATCATAGGCAGTCAGGACTTCGTACCCTTCTCGTTCCAGGTTGTAGCGGACAAGATTCACCAGGTCGGTTTCATCATCCACCACCAGGATTTTAGGCTTCATACCGAAAAGACCTTCTTAATGGGCTGAATATGTATTTGAGTTGAACGGCTTGGAGTTGGCCGTATAGTAGCCAAAAGAAGGGTTGGACGAAAGAGAGTAGTGAGAAGGGTAAGAAGACCGTTGAGCCCGAAAGGTGACAGAGGTTGTCGCTAGAGGCTGGAAACTGAGAGAAACAGCCGCAGGGTGAAACGATGTCGCGGTTGTTTTAGTGGTTACAGGTGAAGAGGCAGCAAGGTCTTCTAAATCGTTCGCATTGAGATCCACTTCTTGAGCTTTAGTTGCATTGGCAGAAAATTCTTCAGGGTCCATCACTTTACGGCTAATGGCCTCACCCAGAGCCAGGAATGGAAGCACCACCGCGCTGTATGTTGCTAGCCGTTTGGTAATAGAGGCTGCTTTCAAGCTGGGTATTTTTGTTTCCATCATTTTGTATGCAGCGGTTGCAGGCGCCATAAATGCAGCAACACCCACAGCACGCTCAGTTTCAAACACAGCCCGATCAACCGTTGGTTCATCTTCTACCCTGTATGCAGCGCTGATGGCACCTTTTGTAAACATAGCACCGGTTGAAAAAGCGCTGAGAGGGCTGAGCATTTCGCCACCAAACTCTTTAGCAAGCGGGATCGCTTTATTTACAGCTGAAATGGGCGAAATCATGAAAACGGCCAAACTCACTTTCAAAACAGTGCTTACCCAATCATTAGGAAAGCCCTTACGGATGAGCATAAGCAAAGTTTGTGACAAAACGATGACAAAATGCGGGAAGTTTCATAAATGTCAGCGAACTGCTATCAGGCAGGCGTTGATTCTGAAGGATTTTTATTTGGGCTGATTGCATCAGCCATGGCCATGGCAAGCACATAGCCAGCACTCCAACAGGCCTGGAAGTTAAACCCGCCAGTAAGGCCATCAATATCTAAAATTTCGCCACCCAAGTATAGGCCAGGGTTCAGCTTGCTTTCCATGGTTTTAAAATCCACCTCGTTCAATGCCACACCCCCACAACTCACGAACTCTTCTTTAGAGGGGCTTTTGCCGATCACAGAGAGTGTCAGGGACGTCAGGTTTTCGGCCAGACGGTTTAGCGGCTTTTTGGGTATTTCTTCCCCCCGAAGATTCGGATCTAAACCGCTAAATCTCAACAATGTTTCCCACCAACGCTTGGGAATATTTTGGAAGCTCACGTTTTTGAGTTGTTTTTTCGACCACTCTGTTTGACAAGAATGCCATAACAACCGCTGGAGCTCATGCTGCGGGTTATCCGGTATCAGGTTAAGGATCAGATCGGCCTGGTAAGCCATTTCGGCAAGAGGGCGGGCAGCGAGAGCAGACAGCCGATAAATGAGAGGGCCTGACAAACCGGTGTGAGTAATGAGGAGATCGCCAACGGCTTCTACTTGGGTGGTGTTTAATTTGAGCTTACCGCGAATCTCTTTACGAGAGATGCCTTGCAGCCCCTCAATAGCCGGAGAATCAACTTTAAAGGGAAATAAAGACGGCACCGGCTTAAGGATTGTGTGGCCCAAAGATTGAGCCATTTGCCAACCTACCGGACTATAGCCAGTGGCCAGGATTACCTTGTCGAAGGGCTGAGAACTTTCTGTTTGGGTTGAAGTTTGCCACGTAACACTGTAACCGTTGTCCTCTTTCTGAATAAAGGTCACTCGGGACCGGAGGTTTAATGTCACATCGTATTGATTGGCTTCATGCATCAGAACATCAATGACGTCTTGAGAGGTATCTGTCACCGGAAAAAGCCGCCCGTCCGGCTCTGTTTTTAAGGTTAAGCCCCTTTGCTGGAACCAGTCGATGGTGTCTTGAGGTTGGAACCGATGAAAGAGAGATCGCAAGGCTTTTGAGCCTCGGGGGTAATGTTGCACCAATTGCACGGGATCAAAACAGGAGTGGGTGACATTACAGCGACCACCACCGGAAATAAACACTTTCTGCAGAGGCTTCGCCGACGCTTCAAAAATCGTGACGGCTACATCTAATCCGTTCTCGTGGGCAAATCGAGCCAGATTGACGGCGGCAAAAAAGCCGGCGGCCCCGCCGCCAATGACGGCAACAGTAATGGGTTCGGTGGGTTCAGTCATGACGGCTTGTATTCGGCGCTCATTCTGATGATAATAAACTGTTGAAAGTATCATTATACGCATCCACAAAACCCTAAGAGGAGAACCCGGATGACCCCACTACGTTCGCTCCAGGACATTGCAACCCAAGTGCAAGGCACCGTCGTTGGGGATGGATCCATTGAGGTCACTCAACTGGTTCACCCGATGATGGCCACCTCACCCCAGGATCTGCCTTTTGCCATTGAGCCTCAGGCACTGGAAATTCTGCCCCATACTCCGGTAAAAGCCGCCATCGTATCTAAAGAGATGACAGTGCCTGACGGGGTGTTGGCCGGATACATTGTGGTGGAGCGTCCTAGAGTGGCGTTAGCACAGCTGCTGAATATTTTTGATAAACCGGTCCATGCTTATGACGGCGTACACCCCAGTGCTATTGTGGAGTCTTCGGCCCAGGTGGACCCCTCTGCTAAGATTGGCGCGTTTGTCTATGTCGGGGAAGGCGCCAAAATCGGTAAAGGCGCCGTGCTGATGAGCCATGTGACCGTTGGCGCCGAGGCGGTTTTAGGAGAGGATGTTTTACTGCACTCTGGCGCCCGGGTGGGTGAACGGGTCATACTGGGCAACCGAGTGATTCTGCAACACAACGTCAGCATTGGCGCCGATGGGTTTAGCTATGTGACGCCGGAAAAAGGTAGCATCGAATCTGCTCGGGAATCTGGCGGGAAAATTGAAGCACAAAATTCTGAGATCATTCGGATTAACTCTATTGGGACTGTGATTCTGGAAGATGACGTGGAAGTGGGCGCCTGTTCCACCATTGATCGGGCCAATTTAGACGCTACTCGAATCAAAAAAGGCACGAAGATCGATAACCTGGTGATGATCGGCCACAACAATACCTTGGGTGAAAACTGTTTGGTCGCAGGTCAGGCAGGAATTTCTGGCAGTTGTAAAGTAGGCGATCGTGTGGTGATGGCCGGCCAAGTGGGACTGAAAGACCACATTAGTATTGGAGATGATGTTATCATCATGGCCAAAAGTGGGGTCATGAATGATATTGATCCAAAATCAATTATTGTTGGCGCCCCGGCAAAGCCTCATCGGGAGGTGTTTCAGACGCTAGGGTACGTCAACAAGTTGAAAGATATGCACAAGGATATGATCGCCTTAAAAAAACGGGTGAATGAATTGGAAACAGCCCAGCAGAATACGGGCACCCCAAACGAGCCAGTGGAGGTCTAGGTTTTGGAAACGACCGAGGCGCCCTCAGGGAAAAAGACCACTGTCAGTGGCAAAGGCTTGATCACTGGGCTGCCTGTCACTGTGGAGATTGAAGCAGCACCAATAGGCCATGGCATTGTATTTTACCTTGATGGAGAACTCCCCATTCCTGCTCGATTAGAAACCGTGGTAAACACCGAGAGGGGAGTTACTCTGGGTCACCCATCCGGCAAATTTTTGGCTATTGTGGAGCATTTTCTATCTGCTTGCGCCATGGCCGAGGCCTCGGATTTAAAAGTATCTGTAAACGGTGCACCGGAACTCCCATTATTAGACGGGAGTGCTATAGAGTGGATTAAACACCTGAATACCGGACTGCCGGATTGCATGATTAAACCCAAGCCAGAATTAGAACTGGCCCAGCCGGTTCATTATGTACATAACGACACGACCCTTTTATATGCATTACCCTCGAACCGCTTACAGGTAACTTACGCCGTTGATTTTGATCACCCGGATCTTAGACAACGTTGGATCCGTTGGGATAGCGCTAAAGACACCGTTGAAGACATTGCCAAAGCCCAAACTTTTGGGTTTGTCCGTGAACTGCCTACTTTACAAGCTATGGGACTTGCCAAAGGCGTTGATGAACACAACACCCTGGGTTTGACGGATGATGGGGGATACACCCGGCCCCTAAGAATGGAAGATGAGCCCATTCGCCATAAAATTTTAGATTTATGGGGAGATTTGATGCTGACAGGCCTGAACCCCCTTCACATAAAGGCACATATTTTTGCTTTTAACGCTGGCCATGCGAGTCACACAGGCTTTGCAAAAAAACTGCTGTCGGCTGTTCAAATTAATTAATAAACAGCATTCGATACCATACTATATTTTAGTGAGCGGATATGTTAAAACCATAGAAGTTTCCCTGTAAGTCTTTATCTGCCGCCCCCTTGATTCTGGAGTTCAATGAGAATGGTACAAACCATGGATCCTCCCTCCACCCAAACCTCTCAGGTGCCGGAAACAGGTACCTTAATGCCAACGCTTAGCGTTGAAGAAATCATGACCTATATCCCCCACCGGCCTCCATTCTTACTGGTAGACCGGGTCACCGAGCACGCTTACCGCAAGCAAATCAAAGGCTACAAAAACGTTACGATGAACGAGCCCTTCTTCCAAGGGCATTTTCCCGGCCAGCCGCTCATGCCTGGTGTGCTCCAGGTAGAAGCCTTAGCCCAATTGGGCGGTATCTTAATTGCTCACTTACCGGAAGCCAAGGGAAAGTTGGCTGTCTTTGCCGGCATTGACAAAGTCCGGTTTCGCCGGATGGTCGTACCCGGAGATCGATTGGAGATGGAGATGGTCCTAACAAAACTCCGACTCCCTATTGGCAAGGCAGACTGCAAGGCCTTTGTCGACGGTGAGCCCGTACTGGAAGGGGAACTGATGTTCTCACTGGTGGACAGAGTGGAATAGCGGAATAACCGCCAACGCTTAAGGAGCAACTGTTTCATGTCCATCCATCCAACTGCTGTGATTGATCCGACTGCCGAAGTGGGCACAAATGTTGTCATTGGACCCTATGCAATCGTAGGACCTCACTGTGTAATTGGGGACCATACGGAGTTGGACAGTCATGCTGTGATTAAAGAATACACACGACTGGGCAAAGGCTGTAAGGTAGCTTCCGGTGCTGTTATTGGCGGTACTCCCCAGGATTTTAAATTTGGACATGAAGCTTCTTATGTAACGGTGGGCGACAATAGCATTATCCGCGAGTGTGTCACCATTAACCGAGCTACCGGCGAAGGGAATGAAACCAAAATCGGCAGCGGCTGTATGATTATGGCTTACAGCCACATCGCCCATAACTGTACGTTGGGAGACGATGTGATTTTGGCCAATGCCGTTCAACTGGGGGGCCATGTGGAAGTGGGTGATGCTGCCTTTATCAGTGGCACCTGTAGTGTTCACCAGTTCGTTAGAATCGGTAAATTGGCCATGGTTGCCGGATTCAGCGGGACCCGGCAAGATATTCCTCCGTTTGCCATGACCGATGGACGGCCTCAAGCCGTCATCGTGGGCTTAAACCGTGTAGGTTTGAAGCGGCGGGGATATGGATTGGATACCCGAAACCGACTGAAAAAAGCTTATCAACTTCTGTGGTTTTCTGGCATGAACCAAAGCCAGGCCATTGAAACCATTCGCACCGAAATTGACCCGGATCCTGCCGTTGAAGAGTTGGTGACCTTTGTAGAAACATCCAAACGGGGAATTCACAAGCCTCTGGATGAAGAGACCCGTTCGCCGGACTCCTCCTCAACAGACTCTAAAGATAATGAGTCAGTACTACCTGAGTTTGTGTAAGATGACATCCTCTCTCAACCTCATTGTAATGGCTGCCGGCAAAGGGACCCGGCTGAAAAGCGATTTGCCCAAGGTGTTACATCCATTGTTTGGGAAATCTCTATTATGGCGCTCCCTGGCATCCGCCTGTGAATTACCCGTCGAGTCAGCATACGTCATTGTGGGACATGGACGTGAGACAGTTCAAGCTGCAATGGCGAAGTTTTCTCTTCCCTTTAACTTAACGCCTATAGTGCAGAACCCCCAGCTAGGCACCGGCCATGCTGTGATGCAAGTTCAACAAGCCATTGGCGATAAACCCCTTGGCACAGTAGTGATCCTCTCAGGCGATGTGCCGCTCTTAACCCCAGAGTCGTTAAAAAGTTTGGTAGACCTTCATCACACTCAAAATCATGCGTTAACCCTCCTTACCACTGAGTTGAACAACCCCACTGGCTATGGTCGGGTGATTTTGGCAGGTGAGACTGTTCAAAAGATTGTGGAAGAAAAAGACGCTTCACCAGAAGAGAAACAGGTAAAAACCATCAACACCGGCATTTATTGCCTGGACTGGCAGAAGGTTTCGCCGTTATTGGCGAAGCTCAACAACAATAATGCCCAGGGAGAGTTTTATCTCACCGATTTGGTGGCTTTGAGCATTGCTGCAAAGCTATCTGTCGGGGTGGCTTGCCTGGAAGATTCGACAGAATCCCTCGGCGTGAATAGTCGTCAAGATTTAGCCTTTTGCCATCAAGTCTTAAACAACCGGTCTATCGACCGGCTGATGAGCCAAGGGGTAACCATTGTAGACCCTAACCAAACCACCCTTGGCCCAGAAGTATTGATTGGGCTCGATACGGTGGTACATCCAGGTTGTGTGCTGACTGGTAATATTACTATTGGGAAAGGCTGCACCATTGGCCCTCATAGTGTATTGAATGATCAAGTCGCCATTGGAGATCGAACACAAATCCTTCACTCCTGGATCAAAAACGCCGTCATCGGCCCAGACAATATTGTGGGGCCCTTCGCACAGATTCGAGACGGGGCTGAATTGACCCATCACGTGCGGGTAGGTAATTTTGTGGAAGTGAAAAATACCCGTATCGATCACCATTCCAACGCGGCGCATCTGTCTTATTTGGGAGACGCTGAGGTGGGTAGCGACGTAAATTATGGCGCTGGAGCGATCACAGCAAACTATGACTCTATTCGAGACGTGAAAAACAAAACAGTGCTTGAAGACGGCGTGAAAGTAAGTTCCAACTCCGTGTTGGTTGCCCCGGTCATAGTGGGTAAAGATGCCTTTGTGGCTGCTGGCTCGGTCATTACCAATGACGTCTCCCCCGGAGATTTAGCCATTGCCCGAGGCCGCCAAGCGGATATTGCCGGGTGGGTTACCAAAGCCAAAGAAAAAGCTGCCGAGGAAAAGGCGCTGGAAACAACTTAATTCCAAGCAACTCCGATTTTCTGGCGAAGTCTCTCCATCAATTCAAAATTTGCATCTACATTGACCTGACTGACGGCTACACGGTATTTTTCTTCAGCCTTGGACTTTGCAGGCACATCTCCTGTATGTAAGGCATTTGGAATCGTATATTTGGCCTTGGTCTGACGAGTAGGTTTACCCGTAAAAATCGTGGTATATGAATCTTGTGGGTGGTTAAATATCTTGGCAATTTGCTCATACGCCTTATTGTCATTAATACCATCGCCAATATAGATAGGATGTAACTGGGAGTTTGTCAGCCCATATTTCTTCCTAACAATGTCCAAAACAGCCTTTACACCATTTCCTTTGTTATAAGGCTTAGGAATTGCTTCCATACCACCCTCAATATTCAGCAAGTAAAAGTCCTTCATATTCAGCTTCTTCATTGCTTTCTGAACAGCTCGCTCTGCCGCTTCTGCAACATTTTTAGTACGAGCAGACTTTGTATGCACAACCACACAGTAGCGTTTCTCATCTTCTACTGAAACACCCGGAAAGGGTCCTGGCTCCTTGCTGGCTCCTTCAACTTCCTCAACCGTTTTAAGGCCTATTTCTTTTAATGCTTGCTTAAGTTGGTCCATTTGGGCTTTATGCACTGATGTAACATCGGGCATTGAATACATTTGCTTTCTATCAGGTAGTGCCATTTCCCCCCCACTCTGACCATTAATAATGACTTGAGCTCGACGAATACCCTCTTCCCCTATAAAATCCTTCATTCTGGAAACCGTTCGACCAGTAATAACAACGACCGGAACCCCAAACTTTTTGTGGACAGCATCGGCAAACGAGAAAAACTTTTCTCGTTCAGTTTTTGGTACCTGACAGGTGTAGGGATTGGTTTGAAATGGAGCCAATGTACCATCAAAGTCCGTCATGAAAACAGGCTTTTTTCCTTGGCGAACCGCTTGAGACACTTCTTTTGTAATTGCCTGTAGTACCTTTTGACGCTGACGGCGGATTGAATCAGGTAGAATTAATTGCTGCTGCTCATCCAACAATAAGGTACGCCCCGGGCTAACTATAGAACTTGAAGCAGAAAGATTCTTAACAGTTGCAAGGCTGGAATCAACAAAAACATCAGACCCAAAGCGATTAAAAAAAGGGGTTATTGTTTGGGCGTTTCGATTCTTGTGGACCGGATAAAAGCTTAATTGAGAGGCCCCGACAATTTTCATCATAATAATGCTATAACAGACTCATTAAATCTGTTATACCTCTCGGGACAGGTGCTGGCAAATTAAACCCACCAACCGGCCAAACACTTTGCTGTCAGTCATTTCACTACCAAATTCATTGACCAAGGTAAACACCACTTTTTCCCGCAAATCCAGCCCTTCCAGAGTGTCGTAGCAAGCTGTTGCATCTTTACCATACAAGCCTATCAGCACCGGCTCCAATTGTTCTGAGGAAACCGTTAACTCATCGGTATTACCGGCAGCCCATAGCAAAACCGCCTGAAGACGGTCTTTCATATCAGGTGAGTAGTATGTATTAATCTCCGGACGGAGTTCCAAGGTCATATTTAGCATATCCCTGTCAAAAATATTGTTCCAATAAACGCCCTGAACCGTCTAAATTGTTTAAAATAGAGAGAATCCTTTACATAGATTCACGAAAGTCTCACGAAAAGCTCGCTCTTGATGCCTCAACTCCTGACCCACTGGGTGACATGTTTAAACACTGAGTCACTTAAAACCTACTATTACCGGCTAATACCAGGTTTAGTGGTTTGTTTTGTGATGCTGCTTTCGCTAACAGGCTGCCAAAAAGACACATCTGGTAAGGCTGTGATTCGCTTCTCTACCTGGGGCAGTGCTGAAGAGATGGCCGTGGTGAAGTCTCTTATCAATGAGTTTGAGGCTAACCACCCAACCGTATCCGTCGAAATGATTCATATTCCGGAAAATTACTATCAAAAACTGCACCTGATGATTGCCGGCGGCAACGTGCCGGATGTGATGTTTACCAATAGCATTAGCTTTCCCATTTACGCGACCCACGGCATCTTTGCGGATCTTACCCCCTGGTTGGAAAAAAGTACGGCCCTTGCCGCCGGAGATTTTTTTACCCCAGCCCTGGAAGCTTTTTATTGGGCCAATCAGCCCGATCAAACAGAAATTCTGGGCGCCCTTCCTCGAGATGTTTCCAACTTGGTGGTGTTTTATAACCGTACCCTGTTTAAAAAACAGGGCCTTGCGCTGCCGACAAACACCTGGGATTGGCAAACTTTTTTAATCGCCGCTCAAAGGTTAACCGTTGATGCGAACAACGACGGTCATCCCGAACGCTTTGGCGTATCGTTCTTCCGGAAACCCCCGCTGACTTGGATGCCTTTTGTATGGAGCGCAGGCGGCCAGATGTTGAGTGAGGATCGTACACAGTTTACCTTAACCGAACCTGTTGCCCTGGAAGGGTTAACTTTCTATAGCGATCTACGCAACCGCTATCACGTGGCGCCTCGGCAAATAGAAAGCGGCGGCGCCACCATGAGCCAGTTATTTTTACAACAAAAGCTAGGCATGATGATTAGCGGTCGGTGGAGCGTACCATTTTTACGGCAAAAAGCAACCTTCGACTGGGATGTGGCTCCGTTTCCATCAGGACAGGAAGGATCCAAAGTAGGCATTGACGCCTCTGGCTATGCTATGGCGTCTAGCACTCCACATCCAGAAGCAAGCTGGGCATTCATCGAGTTCATGTCCTCTCCTAAAGCCATGGCGAAGTTTACCCAGAGCGGCCTCATCGTTCCAGCCCGAATGGATGTTGCCAAGTCTTCAGCCTTTTTAGCTGAAAACCAACTTCCAGCCCATAGTGGGGTGTTTTTAGAAACGATTGACAGCGGGGTGCCTACCCGATCTCACCCTAGGTGGAATGAACTGTCTGAAGAAGTACAACTGGCCCTAGATCCGGTTTGGGATGGCCAGGCAGAACCCGGTGAAGCCTTGCTGGCCGTACAAGATAAAATTCAACGGATTCTAACCGTGGATGACCACCCGCGTTTGGAAACAAAGAAAGCTGGCAGGCATGAATAACCACGTTCAAAAAATCTTTCGAGCAGAGGGTTGGTGGGCCGTGGTGTTTTTAGCACCATGCCTTTTGGGGCTTCTTATTTTTACCTACCTACCTATTGCTGCCTCCTTCGGTCTTAGTTTTTCTTATTGGAATCTGCTTGGCACCCCTCACTGGGTAGGATTGGAGAACTACCAACACGTACTGGCAGATCCCTTGTTTTGGAAGACCTTACTCAATACGGGTCTATTTGTGGTGGGGGTAGCCCTTTTGGAAATATGGTTGGGCTTGGTATTGGCAGTAACCCTCAACCAAATATGGTTGGGCAAAACCTTTTTTCGCACCGCTTACTTTCTCCCTTTTGTCACACCCTTGGTAAGCGTGGCAGTGGTGTGGGGGTGGATTTACGAACCGGAGTACGGTTTATTGAATTGGGGGCTCTCATTTGCACCCATACTAACCCAGTGGAACGGGGGAGAACCCATTGCCTGGTTATATGATCCTCGCACTGCTCTGTGGGCTTTGGTACTTTTAAGTGTGTGGAAAAGCCTGGGGTATACCCTGGTCCTATTTTTAGCCGGATTACAAGCTATTCCTAACACCGTGTATGAATCTGCCTCTTTAGACGGAGCCGGGACCTGGCAAACGTTTTGGAAAGTTACCTTACCCATGGTGACGCCAACCCTGTTTTTTGTGTCTATTATTACATTGATTAATGGGTTTCAAGCTTTTGACGCTGTTTATCTGTTGACCCAAGGCGGCCCTCAACACAGCACCACAGTACTGGTGTACTGGATGTTTAAAAACGCCTTTGAATTCTATAAAATTGGCCCTGCCTCGGCCATTGCCTATTTATTATTTTTTATCGTGTTGCTCCTCACCCTGGTGCAGTGGCAGCTGAGAAAACGCTGGGTGATGCACGAAGGAGATGTATGAAGATATTGCGTAAGTGGGGTCCAATATTGATATTAACGGTCGGGGCCATTTTAACCCTGTTGCCGTTTTGGGTCATGCTGGCCACCAGCTTGCTAGGGCGTGAGCAAGTGTTTCAATATCCGCCGGATCTTTTTCCGTGGCCTCTTCACTTTGAAAATTATGCCCGGCTGTTTGATCAAATCGCCATGGGCACTTACTTTTGGAACAGCGTTCTGGTGTCGGCCCTCACCACAGCGGGACATGTCTTGTTTTGCGCCATGGCTGGCTATGCCTTTTCTCGGATGCAGTTTCCTTACAAAAATGCCGTGTTTTTTATTTTTTTAATGACTTTAATGGTGCCGCCTCAAGTGAATATTGTGCCGCTCTACTTTTTGATGAAACTTTTTGGATGGGTGGACCGGTATGAAGCTTTGATTATGCCAGGACTGTTTGGAGCGTTTGGGGTTTTCCTCTTTCGACAATGGTTCAACGGGTTCCCAAAAGAACTGGAGGAAGCCGCACGGATGGATGGGTGTAATCCCTTGCAAACCTTCTGGCGAGTGGCGTTACCCTTGGCTACCCCGGCTATGGCTGCCTTGGCCATCTTTGTGTTTATTGGCAGCTGGAACAGTTTTATGTGGCCCCTAATAGTCACCCACTCGGATAATCTTCGGACATTGCCAGTTGGTATTTCTGCACTCAAAGAAAGCTTCCGGGATGTAACCGACTGGACCTTATTAATGGCGGCTTCTACTGTCTCTATCCTCCCGGTCATCGGCGTGTTTTTACTGGGGCAACGGTATTTCATCCAGGGCATATTAATGGGTGGGGTAAAAGAATAGCACCTAAAAACAGTGCTAAGATGAAACCCTAGGCACATATTACATGTTCTTGTAGAAAGACTTTCGACGGTATGACAGCGGGTACAGTCAACGTCAAACGCCAGTATTATCACCACTATATGGCTTGGGGACTAGCCATTGCAGGGTTTTTTGCCTCTGCCTGGGCAGGGCAACATGGACAATGGTTTTTACCTGAAGAGTCTATCTTTGCCACCAACTATTGGATGTGGGGGCTACTTTTTAAAGGAAACTGGAGCCTATTGTCTGAAGTGGCCACTCAATCGGCTTCAGATTGGATGGCCCATTTACTCATGACCCCGGCCTCTTTGGCACAACAATTACTTCAGGGGTTCACCCATAAAGAAACCACTGCGCCTGAAACATTAGCACCGGTTATCTACCTGGCTGGCTGGTTTGGATTGAACAGCCTGCTAATCTATAAAATCAGCCGCCGTCTGTTCCAACTGCCTACCGCCAATTTACTGGCACAGTTAATCTATATTTTGTGGACGCCACACCTGATGTTTGTGCGTCACCTGGTGGTGTATCTACCTGCCGAAAGCTTTTTTCTGCTCTCTATCTTGCTGTTATTACCAAAGCCGGATGCTGAAAATACAGTCATTGACCCCGGCTCAGACCGTCTGATCTTTGCGGGTGGATTATTTGGGCTAAGTGTCCTGAGTGAACCGGGGTTTTTATATGGACTGTGGGTGGGATTATTCATGTTGTATTTCAGCAAGAAATCTTTGTCTTTGTCCGTGCAAGAACGATTAAAACGTATGGGATTGTTTTGTATACCCATCGTTTTAGTACAAGTGTTATGCTGGATACTACCTGCAGGGATAGAAACCATTTTTTTAACGGGCAGAAGCGCAACGGGGTGGGCGGCAGGATGGCTGTTCCCCTTTATATACCTCAATACTGTATCTCCAGGCTTTCTAGTCATTACCGGGTTTTGTGTGATTACGGGCATTATGCTGGCCTTTAACCGTCGGCGATCTCCCACCCTCAACCACTTCATTCAGTTTTCATGTCTGTTTTTGATCTTGTGGATCGCCTTGGGGATCGGCAGCATGTTCTCTGTTTTCAGTCCAGTGGCCGGGCATCACTTACTTGTTATGGCGGACATTGCCATATTGTTGTGCGGGATGGGTCTGGGATTTTTACTGACCCATCAAGAAGAGAACCGGCAATCCTATTCTTTAGTCGGTATCGTGATGACACTCATTTGTTTTGGATCTCTTTGCGTCACAGTCTTTGTTTTTACCCGGCAGCAATATCCGTCTGATATGGACCGTACCCTTGATCATGAACTGGGCATTCAACTCCCCTCTTCCTTTATTACGGACCCCTCTTTAAAGCGGCTACCCTCCGTATCGGTCCATCATCAAAATGGGCAAAAACTTTTTATACTGCGAGAACTGGAACCTGGGAAGCATCCGGAAATCATTCTCTCTTGTTCAGCGCTGACACCATCTTTCGCCACCTCTTTAGAAGAATCCGATAAAACTAATTCTCATTACGTCCTACTGAACCGATTGACCGGCTATCCCATTCATCATATTAACCTCATTGATAAAGCCCTGGTGAATTCCGGCGCTATTTTATTTAAGGCCGCCCATCCCATCCATTTTGGTCCTTATCAGTACGAAGGAATGAGTCAGGCAGAACGAAGCTTTATTCAATACGCGCCGGTAAGCATGTATTTACTGAAAAACCCTTGTTAATTTAAAGGTCAATCCAAAAATATAACGGACGTTATATAAAACGTCCGTTATATAGTATTTAAAAATTTAAACTGAATTAGACCTGAATTTCTGCTAAAGCAGACGACAAGTCTGTGGTGGGATTCATCTGATCATCATGATATTTTAGATCAATTGGGGCAGCATCTTTCAACTGCGGCAGGTTTTTACCCAGCAGCTCATCGTAAGTGTCTAGTTCAATTTTATAAAACGTTCCTAAAGCCACCTGATCTTCAAGCTTATACATGGCGTTAAAGGCATTCATTCGTTTTTCGTTTACTTCTTGTACATCGTTAGAGTTCTTTACTACTCCGTCATAGCCGGTTTCTTCAATGTAGTAAACGCGAGGAATTTCATTGCCTTCTTTTTCAAGCTTTTCGGCATAGAACTCCTTGGTATGAATGTCGTTGTATGTGGGGCAAGGTTGCAACACATCTATCAACGCCATACCACGGTGGTTCACTGCTGCCTGAATCGTTGCTTTCAGGTGCTTGGGATCGTAGGCATAACTGCGAGCAATAAAGGTATAGCCACATGCCAGTGCTAGTGCCAACGGGTTGATGGCCTGACTAATGTGAGGTAAGGCCAAAGATTTTGGCTGCATCCCTTTTTCTAAGGTAGGAGATGCCTGGCCTTTGGTCAAACCATACACCTCGTTGTTAAAGACGATGTAGGTCATATCCACATTGCGACGACCCGCATGAACGAAGTGACCTGAGCCAATGCCATAGCCGTCTCCATCACCACCCACCGCCAAGACGGTGAGGTGCGGGTTAGCCATTTTGGCACCCAGCGAATAGGGAAGTACACGACCGTGGAGGGTATGGGATCCATAGACCTGAATATAGTGAGGGGTTTTCCCGGAGCATCCAACCCCGGAAAACAGGTAGGTTTCCCACGGCGGTAAAGCCAGCTCAGCTAGGGCTTGCTGAATGCCGTTGACGATCCCAAAGTCACCGCAACCAGGACACCAGTCACTGGTCAGATCGGATTTATATTTCGCCGCTTTTAGCGGGGATTCTAACGTTTTAACGGCCATAGGTCAGCACCACCTTTTTCTCGTCTTTTTTGACCACATCCAACGCGGACGCAACAATCTCAGTTTCTGAAATGGGGCGACCGGTATACTTCAATATCTGATGGGGAATCTCGAAGCTGGTACGCATTCTGACCAACTGTGCCAGTTGCCCGGACAGGTTGGATTCGATGCAGGCGACCTTCTTGGCTTTTTTCAGAATGGCGCCAACACCTTCTGACGGGAAGGGAGACATCATCCGGATTTGCAGGAAGTTGATGGTAATGTTGTGTTCTTTTTTCAACACGTCCATCGCATCCAAAATGGCCCCTTTGGTGGATCCCCAAGCCACCATCGTCAAGTCTGCCTGTTCAGAGCCAAACAATTTATACTGTAGATCCTGAGGAATTTCCTTGGCAGCCAGATCCAGCTTTTTCATCCGTTTCTCGTGCATGGGAATCCGGATTTCAGGCTTTTCAGTAATGTGACCAAACTCAGTATGCTCATCCCCAGTCGTCCAGAAGATTTTACCGGGAGTGCCGGGAAGGACCCGAGGAGAAATACCGGAATCGGTAATTTTAAACCGGGGGAACTGTTGAATACCAGCTTCCAGATCCCCTTCTTTGTAGTTAGGGTCCACGCCTTCAATCTGACCACGGTCTACTTTCAGACTGGCCTCTTCAAAGGGCTCAATACTTTGAGTGTTATTGGCCAAGGCCTTATCCGGCAACACGATGACTGGCGTTTGGTAACGCTCTGCAAAATTGAAGGCGTTAAACGCATCTTCAAAACACTCATGCATATCACCAGGAGCCATCACGATCTTGGGGTAATCCCCGTGTCCGGCATGAATAGCGAACAGCAATTCACCCTGCTCATTCCGGGTGGGTAACCCCGTAGAAGGACCGCCCCGTTGATAGTTAAACACCACCATGGGTACTTCGTTAATCCCGGCCCAGCCAATCCCTTCAGACATCAGGCAAAATCCAGGGCCTGAGGTAGAGGTGGAAGAACGAATGCCCGTGGTAGCAGCGCCGATTGCCATGTTAATGGCAGACAGTTCATCTTCGCACTGGAAGACCACAATGCCGAACTCGGGATGCTGCTCCAAGTAGATACACTCATCTACCGCTGGGGTAATCGAGTAATAGGTTTGATACCGGCAACCGGCTTTGACCTTCCCCAATCCGGTAGCAGTCGCGCCATTAACTAATAGGCGCGATTTAGATTTAGGAGGATTTGAGGGCTTTTCTAGCTTGTAGACGAAGTCACCAAAACCTGCTTGAGGTTTGATGGCTGCATAAGCTTTTTCGGCGGCCTTCATATTAAGGTCTACCAGCTTAGCTTTTTTACCGGTGAAAATACCTTTAAGGGCTTCTTCAATCGAATCAATTTCAACACCCAGCAGCGCGGCAGAGGCAGCTACGGCAACGGTGTTTTTCATGATGCCCAGCTTAACCGGGTTTGAGCCGGTTTCTTCTGCAATTTCTTCAATGATTTTACCAAACTCAATGGGGAATTTCGTCACGCCACTGGGCAACGGCAGATCGGCAGGATCTGTGACACGAGGATCATAGATAAAGGCGCCATCCGGAACCACTTCATCAGCGTGAATTTCGGCAGTGGAATGTTCGAAAGTAGACAGGATATGAACCGGATCCGTATTGGAATGAACTGGAACGTCTTTTACCCGAACTTGAAAATAACTGTGTTTGCCCTTGATATTAGAGTGATACTCCCGTTTCCCGTATACCCAATACCCGGCCACTGTCATTGCCCGTGCAAAGAGGGTGGCGGAAGAATCGACCCCAGTCCCTTGTGGACCGCCGATCATCCAACTGATATCTGTTGTGCCGCTCATGGCGCGCTACGCTCCTCTGTGTGAAATGCTTTGTTTTAAAATAGACTTTTCTGTCAAGCCCAGTGGAAATTCTAGCACAAATACTGACAGCGCAACGCGATTCCTCAAGTAAAACCTGCTTTTTTAATCCAATAAGACATAGATCTATAAGGCAAGAAAAACGAAGGCATTCTTAATTTTGAAGAAAAAAACGGGAGGGTATTAATACCCTCCCGGACTCAGAAAGCGGGTGTTGAAAATTAGGTTTGTTGAGTATCTCCGTACCAATTGATGTTTCGGGTCACATACATCACAATGGCCACCACTACCAGCAAGCCGATGGCGCCAAAGAGAAGCGACAGATCTTCCAGCTGAAGCAGGACGTAGAGGTAGCCATACAGCACCGAGAGTAGCCCGGCAATCAACCAGTGAATGTGTTTTCGAACCTTACCCAGGATGGCCTTAGAGTAAAGGCTGATGAGGCCGATGATGGCAACACTG
>JAHQWC010000014.1 GCA_019634025.1 Vampirovibrio sp. | reverse complement strand
TTTGGCTCGGTCTTGGGCAGAGATGCCGGTGGTCACCCCGTATTTGGGATGGGCGTCAATGCTGACGGTAAAGTCGGTTTTGAGAGGGTCGGTGTTGTTGCTCACCATTTTGACCAGATCCAGCCGATCGCAGGCGGCAGGGGGCAGGGCCAGGCAGATGAGACCTCGACCGTGTTGAGCCATAAAGTTAATGGCGTCGGGGGTCACCTTGTCGGCAGCGCAGATAAAATCGCCTTCGTTTTCCCGATCTTCGTCGTCAGCCACAATAATAATTTCGCCTCGGGCCAGAGCCGCCAAGGCGTCTTCAATGCTATCAAACGGCGTGCTCAGCATCTCGTCCAGTTTAGAGTTGGGTAGTGTCATGCCAGTATCTCCGCCTCCAGTTGATGCGATAGCTCCAAGGCATCTGCCGCACTCAGTTGGTTTAATACGCCGGTTTGCGCAAACCGCAGCATGTATTTGCCCAGCAGATCGGTTTCAATATTGACGGTATCGCCCACCGCCACATCGCCTAAATTGGTATGGGTCAGGGTATGGGGAATGATGGCCACGGTAAACGCTTTATCTGTCACTTCATTCACTGTCAGGCTACTGCCGTGGACGGCCACAGACCCTTTGGGCACAAAAAACGGCGCCAGTTCGGGTTGGTTCCACGCAAAGGTGAGAATCACGCTATTGCCTTCGGGTTGTTTACCCGCCAACGTTGCTGTGCCATCCACGTGACCGGTGACAAAATGCCCGCCGAGGCGTTGGGTAGGGAGGAGTGGCAGTTCCAGGTTCACCCGCCGGCCAGGCGCATAGGCGGCCATGGCAGTTTTTCGCAGGGTTTCCGGCGAAGCCTGGAAGGTGAAGGTGGTGTCGGTAAGGTTGGTGGCGGTGGTGCAGACGCCGTCGATGGCGATGCTGTCGCCTAATTTGGCGTCTTTTAAAAAGGCGCTGTCTACGGCAACGGTTAAGGTGCTGCCGGATGCGGTGTGATCGGTGGTTTGAATGTCGCCGACGGCTTCAATGAGTCCGGTAAACATGTGAAGTTCATCTCTTCTTTATGGGTTAGCACCCACACGGGGATCGGGCTATTTAAACTACACATACTATAAACCAAACCGGCCTCAAAACGTGCCGGTTTGGTTATAGGTTACAATCACACACGCGTTCTGTTTCTCGCTTGATCTCTTTGAAACGGTAAAAGTTTTTAATACCTAACGTCCTTGGTTCTGGTACCCAATGCGGCCAGAACAGAATCGTTAATGACATCCGTATCATCATTGCCTGCAATAATGCCCAGCATTGCCGTATCCAGGGCAGCCGAGAGGAATGCATCGTCCGGATCTCTACGGGTGGCGCCCAAGGCCGCACCCAAAGCAGCGATTCCAGGTTCGTCTCTGCCGGTTACTTCGGCGGCAAGAAGACCGGTGAGGCCGGCAGCCTCTAAGTTTCTTAACCGAGGGTAGTGGTCGTGACGGTAATGATGGCCATGATGTCCGCCATGGCCTCTTCGACGATATCCGCCATGAGGTTGCGGATCGTATGGACGATGACGAGAACCGTCTGAATAGCCATGGCCGTAGCCGTGACGAAATTGTCGGTTTGATTGGTGGTAATTGTGCCCACCGTGATTGTATCCCCCGCAATAGCCGGACATGATAATTATGTCTCCATTGTCTTTAAACGTATTATTGGACTGTGCTTAAATGCTAAATGCCCTTTAGCCAGAACTTCTCCTAGTCTTTAGC
Organism: Vampirovibrio sp.; assembly: GCA_019634025.1. GTDB lineage: Bacteria > Cyanobacteriota > Vampirovibrionia > Vampirovibrionales > Vampirovibrionaceae > JAHQWC01. The sequence goes on along the minus strand of JAHQWC010000014.1, from coordinate 6,176 downwards.
AGCCACTATGTGAAATACGGGTTGCCGCCGCCATAGTGTTCTAAATGTGGATCTACGGGAAGTGGCTCACCGCCGTATGGATAGTGATGAGATAGTCCACTACCAAATTCATTCATCTTACAAAGTTCTGGTGCAAACGCATTAAACGTTCCTAGCGCGTATCCTTCAGTATCATGACCAAAACGTTGAATACCCCCGTTTAAACAGTCAATTAATTTACCTGCTCGGCCAATGCCGAAATTACTGATAGGAGCGTATGTTCCATATGGTCCACTCATGTTATTTTTCCTCCCAGCGTGGTTCTGGCCTATATCAAGCCATTCCCCTGTTATCTGCCGTCTCTATATTATGTTGTGTTTTTGCCTGTGTCCCTGGCGCCCAGTTCCATGATTCCCCTTTTGATGTTTCATGAAATAGGGTCGTCTGCCTGCATAAAAACAAATGGATGATTATTTGTGCGCAATTTATTTAAAATGTTAATTAAATTAACAAAGCAGCACAAAAAATTGGACCCGTGTTTTTAAGCTGGTGAGAGCAGGGGAAACGGCTTGTAGACTGAACATTTACAAGATCCGGCTCTGGGGAAATAAATTGAAAGTGATGTTTATACCTATTTATCTGACTGGGGGAAATTCAGAAAGCGATTGTTGAAAAACTAGGCTGTTGTTTTGCCGTTAAACCGGTAAAACCGCTTGTATCAGAATTTAGATTATTTTAGTTAACCACACCAGCCTATATGAAACGGTAACCTATCCCACACAAAAGCCGATCATTACGATCGGTCTTTTTTTTGGCGGGCACCGCCCGCTTTATTTATTGGTTTTTTGGTAAACGGTTTTAGCTGGTTGAATCAGCATCCCTTCGGGATGCGCAGGGCCTGTTCCTGCCCTGCACCGACCCTAAGCATTTTATTGAAGGGCTTCGCCCTTCATACTTCCCTCCTCGTTGAGGCTTTGCCTCAACATAAAGGGTGACTGGAGGGCTTCGCCCTCCAGAAAGTTATCCAGGGTCGGTGCAGGGTACCTTTAGCTGTAGCCGAAGGACGAGGCTTACAGATAATGAGATCCGTTAGGTGGAACAGGCCCTGCGTCGGCGGAGCCGACTATTCGACCAAGCCCGTCGAAACACCAAGAGTCTCAACAAAAACCGGGCAAGAAGTCTTGCCCGGTTTAAGAAGATAAAAACTCGTGGCTGTCTAGACAGCCACGAGTTTTAAGTTGTTGACGATTTCTTTGGCGAAGCCGGAGCAACTGACAAGTTTGGCGCCGGGCATTTGGCGTTCCAAATCATAAGTCACGGTTTTGGCTTCGATGGTCTTTTGAAAGGCGTTGATCACCAGATCTGCCGCTTCGGTCCAGCCCAAGTGAGTTAACATCATGACGCCACTAAGGATGACCGAGCCAGGGTTTACTTTGTCTTGGCCGGCATACTTAGGGGCGGTGCCGTGGGTGGCTTCGAATACGGCGGCGCCATCGCCAATATTGGCGCCAGGGGCAATGCCCAGCCCGCCGACTTGAGCGGCACAGGCATCAGACAGGTAATCGCCGTTGAGGTTGGGGCAGGCGATGACGCTGTACTCGTCAGGACGGAGCAAGAGTTGTTGGAACATGGCGTCGGCAATGCGATCTTTGATGACCACTTTGCCTGCTGGAGGCTGACCGTTGTGCTTAGCCCAGACTTCATCTTCGGTAATGGTTTGATCAGCAAACTCTTTTTTGGCCAGCTCGTAACCCCATTCTTTAAAGGCGCCTTCGGTAAACTTCATGATGTTGCCTTTGTGGACCAGAGTGACAGACGGCTGGTTGTTGGCGATGGCGTATTGAATGGCCTGACGGACCAAGCGTTGGGTTTTGAACTCGCTCATGGGTTTAACGCCAAGACCGCACTGGTCGGAGAGTTCAACGTTGAATTCGGACTTGAGATAGCCCAGCAGTTTTTGAGCGTCTACAGAGCCTGCTTCGTATTCGATACCGGCATAAACGTCTTCTGTATTTTCCCGGAAGAGAACCACATCCAGCTTGCCGGGAGCTTTCATGGGAGAGGGGACGCCTTCAAAGTAGCGGACCGGGCGGACACAGGCGTATAGATCCAGGATTTTACGCAGGGCTACGTTCAAGCTGCGGATGCCGCCGCCCACCGGAGTGGTGAGGGGGCCTTTGATGGCAACTTTGTATTCCTTGATGGCAGCAATGGTGTCATCCGGCAGCCAGGAGCCGGTTTTCTCGTTGGCTTTTTCGCCAGCCAAAATCTCTAGCCATTCAATTTTTTTGGCGCCGTTGTACGCAGATTCTACGGCAGCATCCAGCACCAACTGAGTGGCGGGCCAGATATCGACGCCGATGCCATCGCCTTCGATGAAGGGGATGATAGGGTTATTGGGAACGTTTAAAGAAAAATCGGAATTGATGGAAATTTTTTCGCCTGCCATGGGATGTTGCTCCTCTCAAGTGAATCCAAATAGGGTTGAATTACCGCTATTATTGCATTCTCGTGGCATCGGCACAATAGTTTAGGACGACAATACTCGATGCGGAGTAGGCCATATGGATTCCTCTGGAAAGGGGTTTTTTTAGGCAAAATCCAGGCAAATCTTGCGTAAAAATTGATTCCACCCACAGCCTGCCGTAAAATGGAAAGGCGCTAGAGTATTGTATAAATACAGCGTTGAATAAAACGGGCTTGATACAAGAGGGAGATTGGTAATGAGCGGTAACAGCAGTAGTAGTGAAAAACAACAGTTGTTGGCCATGGCAAAAAAGCTGTATGACGGTTTGGCTAATGCACAAGACAAAGCCCGTGAGGTTTTGGGGCGCCCTGCCTTAACCTATGCTGAAAAAGTCCTGCTCTCTCATTTAATCCCCAACGATTTACCCGCCTCCATTAGCCGGGGCGAGAGCTTTATCTCACTGCAGCCCGACCGCGTCGCCATGCAAGACGCCACAGCCCAAATGGCGATTTTACAGTTTATGCAGGCCGGACGTAACGATGTGGCGGTGCCTTCTACAGTGCATTGTGATCACCTGGTTCGGTCCCAATCTGGCGCCGCTGCAGATATTGAGCGGGCCATTAACGAAAACAAAGAAGTTTATGAGTTCCTACGTTCTGCCGCCGCCAAATACGGTATGGGCTTTTGGAGACCAGGGAGTGGCATTATTCACCAGGTAGTGCTGGAAAAATATGCGTTTCCGGGCAGCATGATGATTGGAACCGATAGCCATACACCCAATGCTGGCGGATTAGGGATGATTGCTATTGGCGTAGGCGGCGCCGATGCGGCGGATGTGATGGCGGGGCTGCCATGGGAAGTGAAGATGCCCAAGCTGGTGGGTGTGCACCTGACGGGTAAACTGAACGGCTGGGCCAGCGCCAAGGATGTTATTTTGTACCTGTGCGGCAAGCTCACCACCAAAGGTGGCACCAACAAAATTATTGAATACTTTGGCCCTGGCGCCGAAGCCATTAGTTGCACCGGCAAAGGCACCATGACCAATATGGGCGCCGAGTTGGGGGCAACCACCTCGATTTTCCCCTACGATGAAAGAATGAGCGCTTACCTGCGAGCCACCGAACGGGGAGAGATTGCCGACTTGGCGGATCAACATAAAGACTTGCTGCAAGCTGATGCAGATGTGCTGGCCAACCCGGCAAAATATTATGACGAGGTGGTGGAAATTGATCTGTCCAAACTGGAACCCTACGTCGTGGGACCCCACTCGCCGGATCGGGCGCGACCCTTGTCTGAGTTTAAAGCCGAAATTGAAAAAGAAGGGTTTCCTCAAGACCTGAGTGCAGCCCTGATTGGCAGTTGCACCAACTCCTCTTATGAAGATATGGAACGGGCTGCCCATGTAGCGCGGCAAGCCCTGGAAAAAAACATGAAATCAGAAACCTATCTGCTGATTACCCCAGGGTCTGAGCAGATTCACCAAACCATTCAACGCGACGGCCAGATGGCCGTGTTTGAAAAAGTTGGCGCAACGGTAATGGCCAATGCCTGTGGACCCTGTATCGGAAACTGGGACCGCTCCGACATTAAGCCGGGGGAATCTAACGCCATTATTACGTCGTTTAACCGGAACTTCCCTAAGCGGAATGACGGAAACCCACAGACTCTGGCCTTTATTGCCAGCCCGGAAATTGTCATTGCCATGGCTTTGGCCGGGAAAACCACATTTAACCCATTAACCGACAGTATTAACGGCCTAACGTTAAAGGCGCCGGTGGCACCGGAATTACCGGCGGATGGATTTTCGTTCTCTGCCGAAGGCTATATTCCACCGCAAACGGATCGCCAAGGCATGGATGTAGATATTGACCCCAACAGTAAACGACTGGAACGACTTGAGCCCTTTAAGCCCTGGGACGGACAGGATTTTGTGGATGTACCGGTGCTGGTGAAAACCAAAGGCCAAACCACCACGGATCATATATCGCCTGCCGGAAAAGACTGGCTGCCGTTGCGGGGCCACTTATCCGGTATTAGCCACAATATGCTGCTGGGCGCCGTAGATGCGGCAACCGGCAAGCCTGCAGATGCCATCAAGATGGATGTGTGCAGCGTTGAACGTGGCGCATCGGCGTGGGCACTGAAAGCCAAGGAGTTGCAAGCAAGCGGATCCGGCAGTGTGATTGTGGGTGACGAAAACTATGGGGAAGGCAGCAGCAGAGAACATGCTGCGATGTCTCCCAGGTTCTGGGGAGTGAAGGCCGTTATTGCCCGTAGCTTTGCCCGAATTCATGAAACGAACTTAAAGAAACAAGGGATTTTACCGTTGGTCTTTTCAAATGGCTCTGATTACGAGAAAATTCAAAAAGACGAACAGATTAGCTTGCTGGATTTGAAGCATTTGAAAGCAGGTGCACCCGTGACCGCTGTGGTTAAAAAACAGGACGGGTCACAGGTGGAAATTGCGTTAAAGCACTCACTCTCTGATGAACAAATTGCCTGGTTCCGGGCCGGTTCTGCAATGAACGCCATTAACCAACCGGAACTGGCACGTTCGGTATAAACCTCGTCTAGCCGGTTTCTAGACACCCTTATAGAACAACGTCATGTTACAAAGCACGCCACAAGGTCGAGATTATGTTCGGCCGATTGAAAGACTGGCGACGGAGACGGCTTTGCCGGAAAAAGTACCATCGGATTTCAGGTCCACCATCAAATCAGCCTGGGCGTTGCGTATAGTAGCGTCTCCCAACTGGATGCCTTCGGTTTGCCCCTGAACGGAAAACTCCCCGCCCCTCGTCGGGTCGTAGCTCCCGGTCAATTCAAGCTCACCCGACCCTTCCGGGGTCTTCACCCGAAGCTCTGCCCGATCCGCTTTGATAATCGGCAGTCTTGGCGCTGAGCCTTGCGAGCTGCCCATCAAATTATCTAGGGGAACACCACTGATGCGCCAGGAATTTCCATCAAATTCAAGGGGAAGGACAGCATTCTTCAAGCTGATAGCTTCAACTTTCCCCTGGCGGATTTCCTGCCAGTCCCAAAGCACCTCAATTTTTCCAGCGGTGACCGGGGCATGTCCGTCCTTAGACAAAGTCAGGTTGGACAAGATCACCCCATCGGTCTCGATGCGATCAACATTCAGCTCGATTTGGGTGAAGCCCAGCTTCTCCAGATTATCCCTGATCAGGGCCTCGACGATGCTGAGCCGGCTGAAATAGGCATAGAGCGCCACGCCGATGACCAGCATCAACAAAACGAGAATAACCCCGATAGCAGCTCTGAGCATGGAAAGCCCTCCGGCATAAACACTAGCACTGTCCGCCCCGGCCAAGGCAAGCAGCATATTTGAAACATTTATAACGCCTGGCCATAAGGCTGGTGGTTCTGCTTAGGCAATGATATGATATAACTAACTGAAAATATGGAATTCCTGTAGCGAAACCGGTGAAATATACGTCATCTTGTATGCGTTATGGTGCCCCCTCGCGATGCAGCTCCTGACACGTTGGAAAAGATTGAATTTATGACAAAGAGTACTCTGACCGCCACCACCAGTCTTGTCGCCTTCGCGATGCTCGTAACTGGCTGTGGCAGCCTTTATGGCCCTGATGCCCCGGATGTGCCCGGTCTCATTGTGGCGGGGGATGACGCTTCTGCGACCCTGCCCCGTCAGATGATCGACACGGAAGAAGGGACAAAAGGCAATGCCTGGTTTGGTGCGGCTCAACAG
>JAHQWC010000013.1 GCA_019634025.1 Vampirovibrio sp. | reverse complement strand
ACTTTGGACCGCTTCAGCCACTTCCACGTTAAACCGGTCTGCCCGTTGGCTGGGTAAAGAGAGAGAGACATTTTTTTCTTTTAACGTCTCAGAAACACCCATCACCAAAGGCTTAAGGTAAGAAAAATCGGCAATAGAGAGGGACAATAAAGAACATTCTTCGTAACCAGTCTTCTCCAGGTTATCCAGGGCTGATTTTTTAATGTTATCCAGGCTTTGCTCCCGGACTGGCAGGTTAATAAAGCACGGCTGGCAGAAACGACACATCCGATCACACCCACGACGGGCTTCCACCACTACGCGATCATGAACCGCCTCCACATAAGGGATCAGTGGAGCCACTTCAATCTGGTGCTCGGCAATATCTACAATCCGTTTATAGGCTTTTTCGGTAATACCGGGGATAAAAAGCCCTTCCAACTCCGCCAGAGCTTCTAAGGTTGCCTGCTTACCAATACCTTTTTCCTTGTATTTTTCAATGACCGACAGGATTTCCAGAAGTACCTCTTCACCGTCACCGATAATGAAGGCATCAAAGAATGGGGCCAGCGGCATAGGGTTGGCAGAGCCGGGCCCTCCTGCCATGAGGATGGGATATTCCTCTCCTTGCCGGTCAATAGACCGCAGCGGGATATTAGCGGACTCCAGCAAGCCAAAAATTGTGGTGTAGTTCAGCTCATATTGGAGGGTAAAAGCCAGCATATCAAAGTCGGCCAGAGGCATCATGCTCTCTACGCCGTACAGGGGGATGTTATGCTCCGCCAGTTTTTCTTTCATATCCGTGGCTGGGGCATAGACCCGGTCACACATATAGTTGGGCTGCTGATTAATCAGGCTATAAAACATCTTAAGAGCATGGTTGGAAATACCGATTTCATAGAGATCGGGAAAAGCTAGAGCCATCGTCACCTTAGCGTGGAAAAACGGCTTGCGGTAGGCGCCTTGCTCCAGTCCCACATACCGCCCCGGCTTAAACACATGCGGCAGCACCTGGGTATCCAGGGCACGGGTGTCTATAATGTGGGGATCTTTACGAGTCAGAGGGGCAGCGGTAACCATTGGATCTCTCGGCTTTGTAACCTTAGGAGCTATAGTGTTGAGGATATAACAAAAACTCTGTCAATCGAAGAGAGAGTAAGGATTATGAATGAATGTGAACGTCTCAAGGGCTTATCGTAAAATGGTTTTGTGTCATTCCCGCGAAGGCGGGAATCCATTAATAGAACTTGCCAAAAGCTTTATATGGCGAACAAATTTTGTATCCAAGCAATCCCGAGCAATGGATTCCCGCCTTCGCGGGAATGACACGGTCTCATATAATTATCAGAAAGATCCTATAGAATGCCTGCCACACCATCTGCCCAATCTCTCGCCTCCTTCATTGACCATACCAAACTGACTTTTGCGCCAGGAGAAGACGAAGAACAGGCTATCAAGGACCTGTGCCAGGAAGCTAAAACCCATGGGTTTGCCGCCGTATGCGTTCGCCCCCGGCATGTGAAGTTGTGCACTGAACTCCTGACGGGCACAACGGTTCAAGTGGCCACGGTTATTGGGTTTCCTCAAACAAAAGTGCAAAAAGACGATGAGGACAGTAATCCCACTCTGGGAAGCACGCCGACGACTGAGAAAGTCGCTGAAATTCAACAAACACTTGCAGATGGAGCAACGGAACTGGATGTGGTGTTGAATGTGGGGCTGTTTAAATCCGAGTTAACAGACCCAGAATTAAGCCAAACCAAGGCAGAGTTAGAAGCACTACATCAGGCGGTAGGCTCTGTCCCCATCAAGCTGATTATTGAGACCACTTTGCTCACTCCGGATCAGATCCGCCGTATTACCCAATTAGCCGCTAAAACCGGCATGACCATGGTCAAAACCTGCACGGGGATGGTTGCTGGACCTGCCGTACAAGGCGCCATTGTGCCAGATGTACTGGGAATTCGTGCAGCTTTATCAGAGTTGGAGAAGTTTGGCACGGAGCCCAGCAAGGTTCAAATTAAGGCCAGTGGAGGAATTAAGACGGTAGAGAAAGCTCAACATCTAATAGACGCTGGGGCCAGCCGGATTGGCACCAGTAGTGGGGTTGAGCTGGTATCTAACTTCTAAAACAGATAATGCCAAGCCACAAAAGCCGTTAAAACCACAGAAATAATGCCCAACAACCACAACATCAGGTTTGGCGGCTGTTTGACCGGTTGGCTTTGTTGAAAACTAACGGGCTTTGTCTCATTCCCTGCAATGCGAATGGCGGCAAAGCACGGCTCCAAATTCACTTCAGGATGAGTCTTCAAAGAGACCTGAAGCCATTTTAGCCCGGAAGGTAAATGAGGTTGTTGAGCCAACTGCTTCAAGAGTCCACTCCGCATCAAACCGTCTACAGTGTGTTGTTCGGCCAGCATCAGCAAATCATCCGGCTCCAGGGCAATAAAGTGCTGAGGCTCCAGGTGAAACTCCAGCAAAGACCCTCGTCGGTAGACAAAGACGCATTCTTTCAGGGTTTCATTCAGGCTGTAAAGCTTACGACTAAGGACCAAAAACCCTCGAAAACGCCCGGTTTCTTGCAGGTCTTTTTCAGCAACACTCACAGGTCCCTCTGCTTTGGCTGCCAGGTGAAACCGGCGCTCCAAACTTAAATAGCTTTGGAACAGGTTTTGGAATACAAAAGGTTCCAGCTTCAGTAGGCCGTTATTCTTTTTAAAAATCGCTTCCAACACGCTTTTAAGGATGTTCTGGGTCTCTTTTTCTTGGCTATCCGCCATCAAAATAAGCAAACGCTTGGCGCCAGAGCGGCTAAGATTGGCCACAGGCTGGTTTGCTTCCAGATTCCCTATCAAAACACTCCATTGGCTGGAAATATGGCCAATCTCAAACCAGGCCCGATTCTTACGGCGGGTGGGCTGCTGGGCATTTTGCAAAAAGGTTTCAAACGTCTCGAACAAAACCGTCTAACTCCCTGGGGGCTTAAATCGGCTGGCTGGGCTTATCCGTGGAAAGAATAGGCCAACAGAATAAAAACGGAATCTCTCTCAAAAGTGCGGATTATTTAATTCTATTGTAAACCGAACGAACCGTCTTACACCATCAACTTCGTTTCCAACGCTTCCAACAGATCATCTTGAAATCGATCCTCTGGCGGATGCGGCATATCAGGCCACGTGACATACTAAAACCAACGGATGCGATATGCACTATCAAAATGCCTGATAAAAGGTGACGCACACACAACATTCAATATGGCCTGGTGGTATTTTTTGGCACAATCATATGCCCGGCCAGAGTAGAGGGTTGGATGATGACCAACGTAAACGAACAATGCCTGCTGGAGTTTCTGCAAAAAGCAACTCTCGTTAAAAACGAGAAAGCTGACCATTCAGACAACCCAACTCCTACAACCCAGGTTAACCAGGCTTCTTTAACTTCTAAAGCCACCAAACCAACCTCTATCTCTCAAAAAGTTTAGCTTAAATCAACATATGCTTGAACCTAGCATGCCAGGGCATTTTGGCTAAACCTAGTCCAAATGGCCTGCATATATAATCTTTTCACATCAAACTGATCTAAAAGGCATCCACCGATAGTTCTTTTAGCGGTAAAGCCGTTAGGTAACCGTCTTTAATAAAACGGCAAAGCGCAATCAGTCAGTTGATTTGTTGGGAGTTAAAAGATGGATAACACTGAAGATATTGTGTCCGGGATTTCCAGAGAAAAAATTGTTACTCGAATGGGGGGCAACATAGAACTTGCCGATAAAATCACCGCCATGTTTATCAGCACAGCCCCGCAGTACCTGGCAGATATTGAAGCCGCCGTAGCAGAAAAAGACGCCGAACAAATTCAAAGAACAGCTCATCGACTAAAGGGCGCATTGGGAACATTAACCACAGAGGAACCCTATACAACGGCTTTTGCCCTTGAAAACCTTGGTCGGGAAAACGGTGTAGATAAGGCAGATGAGGTCTATGGACAGCTCAGAACTCAGGTTTACAGCTTTTGTCACACCTTATCGTCTGAACTCAAAGAGGAAGCTCATGGATGAAAATCCTCATTGCTGAAGATGAACTGGTTTCAAGAGAGATCTTAAAAAGCCTTTTGCAGGAGTGGGGCCATGAGGTCATCGTCACCGAAGACGGCCTGGCTGCATGGGAAGTGTTTCAACAAGACGACGCTCCACAATTGGCAATTTTAGACTGGAATATGCCCGGCATGGACGGCACCGATGTTTGCCGAAAGATTCGGAATCAAAATAAGGCAGGCTATAAATATACCTATATCATTTTGCTTACCGGCATGAATCGTCAAGAAGATATTGTAAAAGGTCTTTCCTACGGTGCTGACGACTACGTGGTCAAACCCTTCGACCCCAACGAACTACAAGTCCGACTCAAAGCCGGGATCCGGATTTTAAACCTGGAACATTCCCTTTTGACGTCCCTAACACAGCTTAAAGAAGCCGAAGAACTTCGCCAAAACTTTGTATCTACTCTCACCCACGAGGTAAAAACGCCACTCCTGGCAGATCAAAAGATATTGGCGCTTTTTAAGAATTTTAAGGAAACCGGTAACCCTGCCATGTTTAAGCTGACTGCAGGGCTGGCAAAAAATAATCTAGAGCTTTTGTGCATGGTTAACATGCTGTTAGAAAGCTGTGAAAAAGATGTTCGAGAAATAGAAATTCCGTATCGGTCCTATTCTCTCGGTTAAGAACATTCTTTCCATCTATAAATTAATCATTCATCAACAATCAATGTGTGTCTCCTTTCATCCCATTCTTGTGTCTGTGATATGATTCGAGGGTCTTATCAGTAATGCCGTAATAGAATGTAATAGGCAGCGATAATGCAGGATACACCTACAGGATTTGTTAAATGGGGACCGATCAGTGGTAGAGAGTGCAACGAGTGCGACTATGACTTCATCGTATGATGCCGATCAAATTAGAGTTCTAGAGGGTCTGGAAGCCGTCCGGATGCGGCCCGGAATGTATATTGGCTCTACCAGCCAACGCGGCCTTCACCACCTGGTATATGAGATTGTGGATAACTCTGTGGACGAGGCCCTGGCTGGCCATTGTTCCGAGGTTCATGTCTCCATCAACGACGATGAAAGCGTCACCGTCAGCGACAACGGCCGGGGCATTCCGGTAGGCCGCCACAGCGATAGCGGCAAATCTGCTTTAGAATTGGTTCACACCGTCTTGCACGCCGGCGGAAAATTCGGCGACGGTGGCTATAAGGTATCCGGTGGCCTTCACGGCGTTGGGGCCTCTGTGGTAAACGCCTTAAGTGAAAAATTTGTAGTAGAAGTTACCCGGGAAGGCCATATCTGGAAACAGGCTTACGTCCGGGGGATTCCCACACACGATGTGGAACAGGTCGGCGAGCACAACGGCCACGGAACCAAAACCACCTTTTGGCCCGACGGCGATATTTTTGAAACCACCGAAATGGACCGAGATGTCATCCGTACCCGGCTTCGGGAAACCGCCTTTTTGACCAAGGGTCTGAAAATTGTTTTTGATGACAAGCGTTCCGGCAAAGGACCGGAAGAATACCACTTTGAAGGGGGTATTGGCAGTTATGTCACCATGCTCAACGAAAACAAAACCTGTCTCTTTGATCCCCCTTTCTATGTCGATGAAGAACGTGATGGAGTTCGGGTAGAAGTGGCTTTGCAATATACCGACGCCTATAGCGAAACCGTGCTGAGCTTTGCCAACAACATCAACACGGCCCACGGCGGAACCCACTTAACAGGTTTCCGGAACTCGCTCACCCGGATTATCAATGACTATGGCCGCAAAAATAATGTCTTAAAAGACAATGACGCCAACCTCACCGGCGATGATGTCCGGGAAGGGTTAACGGCCGTCATCAGCGTCAAGTTGGGCGATCCGGAATTTGAAGGCCAAACCAAAGAAAAACTGGGCAACAGCGAAGTCCAGGGTGTGGTCCAAAGTGTGCTAAACGAAAAGCTGGCAGATTGGCTGGAATTGAACCCTAAATTCGCGAAAAACCTGGTAAGCAAAGCCACCATGGCAGCCCAAGCCCGAGAAGCCGCCCGAAAAGCTCGGGAACTCACCCGGCGTAAATCAGCTCTGGAAAACTCCACACTGCCGGGTAAACTGGCAGATTGCTCCAACCGAGACCCGGAACGCTGCGAAATCTACATTGTTGAGGGAGATTCTGCCGGAGGAAGCGCCAAGCAAGGTCGTAACCGCGAGTTTCAGGCTATTTTGCCGCTACGGGGTAAAATCCTGAACGTGGAACGGGCCCGGTTAGATAAAATCTATAACAACAACGAGATTCAAAGTCTGATTCAGGCCTTAGGCATCACGATTTCCCGGAGTGAAGAAGACTTTGAGATGAGTCGGCTTCGGTATCACAAAATTATTATCATGACCGATGCCGACGTAGACGGGGCCCACATCCGTACCCTGCTCCTCACCTTCTTGTTCCGGTATTGCCGCCCATTAATCGAGAACGGCTATGTCTACATTGCCCAGCCACCTCTGTTTAAAGTGACCATGGGTAAGGAAGAACGTTATCTGTATGACGAGCGAGCCATGGAAAAACTGTTACGCGAACGCGGCACCGGCAAGCTGGAATTCTTCAACAAGCAACGCACTGAATCTCACCAGGGTGAAGAACTTCGAGAATTGATGACCAACCTGGGCAAGTTTGTTCATGCCCTGGAATACCCTTCAATCCGCCGTATTCCCAGACCTGTGTTGTTACACTTGGTGGAAAACAAGATTGAATCATCTGCTCTGCAAACCACAGAGTCTGGAAATAAGTTACTGGACACCTTGAAAACCCGGTTTAACGATGTGCAGTTTGAACTTCAAACGGTTCCAGAGCAGGAACAGGTTAACATCCAGCTACAGGCTGTAGACGGTGACCAAGACGCTGAACCCGGACTCCTCACCGTAGATCTGTTGGACAGCATGGAATACGAACGCCTGATTGATAACTATGAAACGCTATCGGCTTTTGTCCCAGAATTGGTTTCAGACGGCTTGACCCTGGTGGTAGATGGCAAGGAAGAGCGGACCATCCATCAATATTCAGAACTCCAAGAGTTTGTGGAAGAGCGTGGTAAAAAAGGCATGAGCTTCCAACGGTTTAAAGGGCTGGGTGAAATGATGCCGGCTCAACTGTGGGATACCACCATGAACCCCGAAACCCGGACGCTGTTGAATGTAGAAATCCAGGAAGCTCAGGCCGCCAACGCGCTATTCGATATCCTGATGGGCGAACGCGTCGAACCCCGCCGAAACTTTATCGAAAGCAATTCCAACCTGGTGAAAAACCTGGATATTTAGGTTTTCTACTCCACCTCACCATTAACCCACAGAAGTGAATCAGGCTTCAGCACTAACTCTGCCGCCTATCTAGCAACCTGAGAATCAACCTTATTCTCAGTTAAAAAACATATGCTATGATAGTCGCACGGGAACTTGATGAACCGATCCATCGTCTTAAAACTATGTATCCGCTGTGTGTCTTTAATGCGTGGAGGGAACCGCCATGAGATCAACCGCCAACAAGCAAGTTTTATCAGACGCCCATCTATTTCATGATTTATCAATCAGCATGTCAGGCTTGGCCGGCAACAAAATGCTGAAAATCGCCAGCCATCTCAGCAACCGTTATCAAGCCTCGTGCAACGCATCAGGTGGTATGGTTACACTACCCTCGGTAGAAACCATTGCCGCCACCTTTCATTGCCCGGTAAGCCAAGTCCATGCCGCTTTAAACCATCTGCATACCCAAGGGTACCAGTTTTATACCCAGGATCCGTCAAAACCCATGGTCATGGCCGATGAGCTGGCGCAAGAAACGGCGATTGCCTAACCGGTAGACCAAAAGTCTATTACGAGAGATTTACTTCAAATAACTCGGTAAAGACAACCCGTAAATCTGTCCAGAACCACTATTCAGGCTGGGCGCCATCAGGTATAGCAGATTGGTCTGGTCATTATATAAAATATTAAAGTTGGTTTCTCTGGTGGCATCCGGGGTTAAGTCATCTAGTTCGATGT
>JAHQWC010000153.1 GCA_019634025.1 Vampirovibrio sp. | reverse complement strand
CATCCGCTTCCATAATCAGCTCACGCAGCGGCAGCAAGGCACGTTGATCCTTCAACATTCCCAAGGATGCAGCGGCGCCGGCACGGACCAGATCATTTTCCTCTGCGTTCAGCAGCACCTTAATGAGATCCATGGTGGCGTCCTTCTCGCCGATTTTACCCAAAGACTGGACGGCGTAGATTCGAACGTTCACCCACTCATCAGTGAGCATGCTAATCAGTGGCTTAACAGCGGTGTGGTTGCCCACTTCGCCCAAGGCGCGGGTAGCGTCACAACGGACGTTCACCTTATCGTGCGCAAGACTTTCCACCAAAGGCTTGACGGCAATGGGCCCGATTTCAATCAAGGCGTCGGCTGCCGTGACACATACCTGGTTGTTTGTGTCGCTCAAGGCTTCTACCAGTGGAATAACCACTTCTTCGCCACCCAAACGCCCTAAGGCGCGGGCTGCACGAACGCGGACATCCACGTTGCGGTCTTCACGCAAAGATTCAATCAGCGGTACAGTCGCTTGGATGTCACCCAGTTCTCCAAGGGCCCGAGCGGCGTAAAGTCGCACAGAACCATTCTTATCAAACTTGAGGACCTCAATCAGCGGTTCTACCGCAGCAGAATCACCCATCTCTCCCAGAACCCGGGCCGCATTATAACGGATTTTTTCTGACGGGCTGTTTTGCAAATCTTCCAACAGTTGTTTGAAAGATTTAGCTTGGCTCTTCTTAGGTTTAGCTGTTGAACTTTTAGCTTTTGTAGTCTCTGACGCAGTCGCTTTCGATGTAGTACTAGCCATAAGTATACAAATTCCTCCCGAGATCGTAACGTTACATAAAGACCACCCCCTGTCGTAAATTCCTCTTCACTATGTGTTGGCGACTAGACGCCCACGTTTATATAAACGCATGAGCCGGGAATCTTGTGATAGGGATTGCAGATATGTAACAGGATGTAACAGTTGGTAAACTTTTAGTTGATTCAGCAGATTTTGATATTAGCACTTTTTTCTACATCCGTATAGTTAAGCTTCTCTTAACAATTACACGGCAGAGCCTTGACTTCGCCTTCTATCGAGGGAAAGTGTACGTTTTACAACATTCGTACTCCTAACTTTGGTTAGGTGCAATGTAACGTCGTGTTAAGTTGTCTTTAATAGGATATAAATTTTATTTCAAAAATATTATAGAACTTATAAAACAATTAGATCGTGGCGGAGGGATCCGGTTCCGAAGAATTGGCCTCTAGACGTATCATTTCCTGAAATCCTGATAGCAAACTGTGGACCGTGATCTGGTTATTTTCTGAAGAGGCAATGTCTAGCCCCCGGATGGGGTTGAGGGATGTTTTAGAGGGTCCCGGTTCAGAGAAACGATGGGTAAAGGCCTGGGCAAATCGAGATTTTAACGTCTCCAAAACATGTGATTCCGGCCAGCTGAGCATGTCCTTATGAATAGAAAACTCTACCCCGATATTCATCGAGAGTATATTGGGTTGCGGGTCAGCCCACTGAAGATGAAGCCTTCCAAACAACATAAAGGTAAACAGCAGGACGATCAAAACGAAACGTCCCCACCAGGTAAATTTCATGGCGGTGGTTCCGGAGGATTGCGGGGGATCAAGCGGGTGAAATTAAAAAACAGGCCTTCATGTCCTAAGGGTTACAACAACCCTTGTTGTCTAACAGGCCATAACATCATGTTCTCTATCAATCAGAATAAATAGATTTGGGGAGAAGTTACTCGTTCATATATGGTATTTCAATATTTGAATCACCCAGGTTAGTCGGGTATGATACCAACGCTTTGTTAGAGAGGCGTTTTGGGGAGTTGTTTTGCAGTCATTCTTTTTTTCAGCCTTAGAGTCTCCTTCCTGGCCGTTACTCTTGGCATCCTTTACCGGTGGCGTTGCTAGTTCCTTATACCCCTGTGTTATTGGCTTGATCCCGGTGATCATTTCAGTTGTAGCAGCATTTGGCTCACCAAAACTGAAGCAGACGTTTATACAAATTGCTTTATTTACGGGCTGCTTTGCAGCGACAATGACTTTGGGAAGCTTGTGGGCTGCTACACAAGGTTTGGCCTATGGATTTTGGATGACGCCAACCCTTTATTTTTTGGTAGGAGCACTTTTACTGGTCCTGGGGTGCTTGCAGGTAGGTCTGTTTCCGTCATGGCAATCATCTCTTTCTGCTGAACAAAAGCTTTACGGGCTAACGGGTCTGGTGGCCCTTGCCGTTGGAACTATTGCGTCTCCCTGCGGTACGGTATATTTAACCGGCTTACAGAGTCTAGCCGGTCAAGAAGATCCCATTGGACTCATTCGAATCTTAAGCGTCGTTTCCATCTTTTTATATGCCGTGGGACAAAGTGTTTTGTTTTGGGTGTTTGGAAGTGTGACCGGACTATTACAGCAAAAATTTGCCGCAAGAGGTTTAACCTCTGTCATGGAAAAACTAGGTGGCGTACTTTTACTGTGCTTAAGTGCACTACAGTTTTATGTGGGGTTCTTTAGCTAAAGATGGTTCGTGTATGACAATTCGTATTTCTGGAGGACGGCTTAAGGGCCGACAAATTGAGTCTCCCCCCACAGAAGCGGTGCGCCCCACCACCGGTAAGGTTCGCGAAAGTGTGTTTAGCAGCTTACAAGATAGAATTCCGGGTTGCCGGTTTTTAGATTTGTTTGCCGGTACTGGGATGATGGGCATTGAAGCCTTAAGCCGAGGCGCAGCCTATGTGCTGGCTGTTGAAAAACACCCCAACAGTGGGCGGATCATTAAAGGAAACTATGACCAGTTAGGTTTAGACGGGACATGCGCAGAGTTGATTCGCACTGATGTGATGAAGAAAACCGCAACACCCTGCCCTTACCCTGCCTTTGATGTGATCTACGTGGACCCCCCATATGGCTTTATGGGGTGGTCAACTTTATTATCTCAACTGACGACAAACCAATGGGTAAAACCCGATGGACTCATTATTGCGGAGTATGAAACAGAAGGTGGACCAAAATCTGTGGATACGGCAAAGGTAAAGACCTTTGGTGAAACGTCTTTAAGCTTTATCGAGGCCAAGGCATTGGTTTAAAGGTACCACTAAAACTCTAAAGATAATTGTCATTGCGAGACGAACGAAGTGAGTCGTGGCAATCTTGCTGCCTCTGTACATTAGGAGCAGCTCATTTTTTGCTTGTGAAGCCTAAGCAAGATTGCCACGTCGCTCCGCTCCTCGCAATGACAATTTTTATAATGCGTTAGTACTTTTATGCAAGCGAGAGAAAGTATCTTGCTTAGTTTTTGAAACTAGCAAGCACCTTGAAGCTGAAGGGCTTGAATTTCTTTCAGGACGGCATCAATCCGCTGCATTTCACCGGCATCTGGCGCAACCATCGGTGCACGCAGGGTTGGCCCCATATGACCAAGTTTTGACAGGCAGGTTTTCACCACTGTGGGGTTGGGCAGAAAGAACAACTCTTTACCAATGTGCAATTGTTTTAAGTGCAGTTCCAAGGCTCGGCTTTGATTCCCCGCTTTGAAGGCGTCAATCATTTCTTTCATCAACGGTGCCGTCACATGGGCCTGCACACTGATAATGCCATGGGCGCCGCAGGCCATCATGGGTAGAGTCAGGCTGTCATCTCCACTCCAAGTCAGCCAGGTTTGGCTAGGTAACTTATGCGTAATTTCGCTCACCGCATCCATATCCGGGCAGCTTTGCTTTACACCAATAATATGGGGGAATTTCTCATGAAGGGTCGCCATCGTATCTGGTGATATCAACACCACACACCGGCTGGGAATGTTGTAGATGATAATCTCCGTGCTAACAGCTTGGGCAATCTGAGAAAAATGCTCTACCATACCGCGTTGGGAAGGCTTACTGTAGTAAGGAACAACACTTAAGATGGCGTCCACGCCCAAGTCTGCAAACTTTTTGGTTTCTTCCACAGCTTTTACAGTATTGTTGCCGCCGGTCCCAGCCATAATTTGGATGTTTTTCCCGTCGACCTGTTTGCCTTGCACGGCCTGCTGAACCGTTTTAATGAGCTGAATTTTTTCATCAAAAGTCGTAGTGGGAGATTCGCCAGTGGTGCCATTGACCAGTAGGCCATCACAGCCACTGTCGACCAGATGAACCGCCAACGCTTCCATCTTCCCATAGTCCACATTCCCATCTTCCTTGAATGGCGTGACCATGGCCGGAATCAATTGCGCATTAAAATGGGGCATCTGGAGTGCACTCCTTTGTCATCAATCAAATTAATTTACGAACCCGTGATAACACAGGAACAGCCTCTTATCACAGCCGGTACCATACCAAAAACAAATCGCCTTTTGTATGGTTGTCGTGGTGATTACCAGGTTAACGCTTAAGTTTAGGCAGTCGCAGGCTGACGCTGAATCAGATTCTCTTTCACCAGCGCTTCGGCAATCCTCACGGCATTCAGCGCCGCACCGATACGAAGGTTATCGGCGACGACCCAGAGGTTCAAACCGGTTTCGGGGTTGGAGGTGTCTTTACGAATCCGTCCCACATACACGGGGTCCTTACCCGCAGCATCTGCCGGAGTAGGGTAGTCGGTAAGTTCTTGGCTCACCACCACATCCGGGGTGCTTGCCAACACAGCCGAGGCTTCTTTCGGGCTTAACGGCTTGGCGAACTCCACCGTCACGGCTTCACTATGACCCACCATGACTGGTACCCTTACAGCAGTAGCAGTAACCGGCAGGTCTGGGAGAGCCAAAATCTTTTTGGTTTCGTTGATGAGCTTGGTTTCTTCCTTGGTATAACCTTCCTCATCGCCCTCAGTCACAAAGGAATCAATGTGAGGAATCAGGTTAAACCCAATGGGGCGGGTAAAAATATCATTACGGCTGGGGGCGCAGTCTGGCTGGCTTAGAGCATGGCTAGTGCAGTCTTTCAATTCGTCCATGGCCTCTTTTCCAGCGCCGCTTACAGACTGATAGGTGCTGACAATCACTCGTGTCAAACCGGCAGCCTCATGCCGGTCCTTAAGGCCCTGCATCAGTTGGGCCGTGCTGCAATTGGGGTTAGCAATAATGCCTTGATGATTTTTTAAGGCATCGTCATTCACACCGGCAACAACCAGCGGTACATCACTATGTAGCCGGAAGTGGCTGGTGTTATCAATAACCACAGCCCCACGTTTTACGGCTTCCGGGGCCAGTTTTTCGCTGATGGCACCGCCGGCGGATGCCAGAACGATGTCGACGCCTTCAAAGGCTTCCGGCAGGGCTTCTTCTACCGGAACATCTTGGCCGTGAAATTTAACCGTAGACCCCACAGAGCGTTTGCTGGCCAACGGTTTCAACGTTTTGACTGGGAAGTTGCGCTCTTCCAGGATATCGATTAAACGTTGACCCACCAGACCGGTGGCGCCAAGGACAGCTACGGTATATTCGCTCATGATTTTTCAGGTCCTTACGGGTTAGTCGTTTGTATCCCGTTGTTTTAACGGGCTATCATTATACAAAAAAACCGGACTCTGCCAAAAATTGCCGTATATTTAGACCATTTGAGAGTATTGTCCTCATCGAAAATACTTGTTTCTGCTAACCTACGGGTATGATGCCCAAGTCTTTTCCTGCTCAGCCTCAAAAAATATTGGTGATGCGGTACCGATTCATCGGTGATACCCTCCTAATGATTCCGTTTCTCAGGAACTTGCGTCGTGCTTATCCAGAGGCTGCCATTGACGTGATGGTAGGACCGGATTCCGGCGAGCTGTTGACCCACTGTCCTTATATCAATCATCTCATCACGTTCAATACCCGAGGCAACAATAGTCGCTCATTCTGGTCTTATGTCGGTGAGATTAGATCCAAGGGGTATGACGCCGCTTTTGTCTTAAAGCGCTCCTTCTCTTCTGCGGCGTTAGCCTTTCTAGCCGGCATCCCCAATCGAGTGGGCTTTAATACAGAAGGCCGGGGGGTTCTACTGACTCACCGAGTACTTTACCGTCAGGATGCCCACGAAGCCCAATGTTTTTTGGATACGTTACGTGAGGTCAACGCGCCGGTAACCGATGATTACCTGGAAAGCTGGTGGACAGAAGCCGAAGAAAGCCGGGTTCGAGAATTATTTTTGGATAATCCTTTTAACGATTCAAACGAAAACGTGGGCGGGCAGCATGTGTTGCTACACCTGGTCAGTTCCAATGCCACAAAACAATGGCCTGAAACACATTGCCTCAACCTGATAAAGCAGTTGCTATCCTGGAAGAAAAAACCGGTAAATCTTCACTGCCTGGGTACTGAGGGAGATAAACGTTTTTATGAGAAGCTCATTACCCAACTGCCTGAAGAGCTACAACCTCGTATGCATAACCGCTGCGGACAAACCTCCTTGCTGGAAAGTCTGGCCTATATTAAGCGGATGGACTGGTCGGTAGGAGTCGATTGCGGTACCCTGCATATGGCGGCGGCGGTGGATGTGCCGGTGATTGCCCTGTTTGGCCCTTCTTCTGTTGAGAAATGGCGACCACTGGGCGACAACCATACCGTTGTTCAAGCGCCTTCTCGGCTCGGCGCAGCGCCTGATAAGATGATGGCTGCGATTTCTGTGGATGATGTCATAACCGCATGTACTCCGTATCTTCAACAAGCCCCCATGGCGACGGCCCTGAAAACTTAGAAGCTGTTCCACCACCAGACAGCCAAACATTGACGGTGCTGGAATGGCCGTTTATCCATGACCAGTTGCTTGATAGATGTTGCACACTCTATGGGCAAGAAGCCTGGCAGCAGCAAACTTTCTTAGACGCCCGCACTTCAGTTAGCCAACGGTTGGCGGAAGTGGCTGCGCTGGAAGTGCTGGTCACCCGGTATAATCCACCGGAGGTTGACCTCCTTTCCGTCCCGGATATTCGTCCCGGTTTGGCCCGAGTGGCAAAGGGAGATGTGTTTGGGTTGGATGAGATAAAGTCCTTACTCAAGACCCTGGATGGCGGGCTGGAGTTTATTCAACACTTGGTGCGCGGACTTGCTAAAGAGCCACAATTAACCGTACTTGCCCCGCTCCTAAAACAAATACCGGATATGCAGCCTGTTAGTGACTATTTGGCTGAGAAAATGGATGTAGATGGCGAGTTACTGGATACCGCGAGCGAGGCCCTGGCAAAACTCTCTCAGCGTTTGAGGCAAGAGACGCAACATGTCCGCAAGCATATGCAGAACTTGTTGAACCAACCCAATATCAGCAAGGCGCTCCAGGATCCGGTAGTCACCGAACGGAGCGGCCGATATGTTCTGCCGGTAAAGGTGGCCTTTAAAACCTTGGTTCCTGGAATCGTCCACGGAGACTCAGCCTCTGGCTCCACCCTGTTT
>JAHQWC010000152.1 GCA_019634025.1 Vampirovibrio sp. | reverse complement strand
CTCAAAGACATGTTCCGCACCCTGAGGCCAGGCGGCTCAGTATGGGTAATGACGGACTTCTTCGTAGAAAACCCACCTTCAAAACACTGGCAAGAAATGGTGGGGGTGAAGATGCACTACATGTCAGAGAAAGACTATCGCAAGCTTTTTCGAGTAGCAGAATTTGAAAACATTGAACTTTACCGAATTCCCAATCCAACGCCAGTGGACGAAGCCAACTTTAAACCAGGAGCCTATAAATCTGTCGAAGAACTAAAAGAATCCAGACAAAAAATCGGCTCGCTGGTGATCACTGGAACCAAGCTGGTTTATTAATTGGTTTTATCCGGCGCCGGGGTCAGCAAGCTCAAATCTTTGCGGGTTAAATTCCGGCTTTGAATCGATTTGAGAGACTCACCTTTAATCAGATCCCGAAGCGCATCAATGGCCACTTCCAGCTGCTTGTCTTTTTTATCTTCAATGTCTTCTTCAGTCACCTCAACTTCAATGTCCGGCAAAATGCCGGTTTTGTTGATGTCGGTGTCGTTGGGTGTGAGATATCGCTGGGTCGTAATGTTTACGCCGGACCCACCAGGTAGCTGGTTAATTTCTTGAACCAATCCTTTTCCAAAGGTGGTTTTGCCCACCAACAACGCCCGGTTATTGTCCCGCAGGGCGCCACTTAAAATTTCGCTGGCACTGGCGCTTCCTTTATCAATTAAGAGCACCATGGGTTTTTCGGTGAGCGAACGGGGAGTAGCCCGACGGACTTCTTTGTAACCATCTCTATCTACAGTACTAACAATCGCACCACCATCCAAAAAGAAATTGGCAATGGTCACGGCGTTGGACAGCAAACCGCCAGGATTGGAACGTAAATCTACAATGTAGCCTTCTTTCTTGGATTTCTCTTTAATGGCATTCCGCATTTCAAAAGAAGCTTTACTGCTCAAGAAAGAAGAAAGTTTAATGTAGCCAATATTACGAGGAACTTTTGTTTCAAATGGCGGATCTGTACTGACGGATTTGAGTTTAATCTCATCCCGGGTAATCTCAAACCACTTGGGCTTTTTCTCACCCCGTAAAATCAGCAGTTTAACACTAGTGCCTTTTTCCCCACGAATCAAGTTTGCTGCTTCTTTCACCGCCATTCCCTTGGCTTCAGTCGTATCAATTTTGATAATTTCATCTTCGGCTTTTAGCCCGGCATTAGAAGCTGGTGTATCCTCAATGGGCGCAATAATAACCAGCTTGCCGTCCCGGTTCCCAATTTGAATCCCAATGCCGAACAACGTGGCCTTAATCGACCGGCCTTCTTCGGCAAACTCATCAGGATCTAAAAACCGGGTGTAGCGATCATTCAAGCTGGCCAGCATGGTTTCAATGGCCACGTAAGAATCATCTTCGGTGGTCATCACATCGTCATAGCGGTTGCGCCAGATGCGCCAGTCCTGATTATTTTTATCTTGATCCACAAACCGAGTGTTTACCAACTTCCACACTTCATCATATAGAGACTGTGGACTGTATGCCCAGCTAAGGCCGGTAGAAGCAATCAAGCAAAAGGTTGCCAGCAGTGTCATGACAGTTAAGCTGGTTTTTTTGTGAGTTCCATACTGTTTCATCTATGCAAACATCCTCTGCTTCTTCATTGCAACGCATAGCCTCATTGGCTTACCGGGATAAGTCTCTTTTAATGCTTCATTATAGACTAACACGGCTATAAAAGACACGACTCCTCCGCTTGGCCCTCTTGGGGACACCCTACCCACCCATCACCATGGCCAGTATTTTAAAGGTGGTCCCCACCATGGCCCGGGCCTGACCAAAGAAAATCGACCCCAGCCCCAACCAAAACAGTCCAATAATCACGATAAACCCATACCGCCCTAAAAACCCCTGTTGCCATGATCGGGTCGCCGGAACAATATCGGCCAACACCGTAAACCCATCCAGCGGCGGCACGGGAATCAGGTTAAACAAAAACAAAAAAGCATTAAAAACCGCCCCGATTTGCAAAAACCGAAACACGTTATCTTCCACACTGGGTTGTGACGCTAACGCCCCAGAAAGCAACAAATAGACAGCCCCTGCTGAAAACACCACCAACAGCAGTAAGTTAGCAAACGGCCCGGCAAAGGCGACCAAGGCCTCCCCATATCGGTGCCGAAACCGGCTGGGATTTACCGGCGTCAGTCCCCAACAAAATCCAAATAAGGCCAGAATTACCAATGATTCCTTCCCCATATGCACCAGGGGATTCATCGTGAAATACCCGGCGTCTTTCGCCGTATCATCCCCCTCCCAAGATGCGGCCAAAGCATGGAACAATTCATGGAGGCAGACCGAGAACATCACAATGAGAATGACCCAAAAATAATATTGAGGATCTGTGAACAACGACTCAATAAACATCAATACCTCATCTAATGTCTCTCTTTACAGCCATCTCTTCCTGTATTGTACCGGAACCCTCTGATATAATCTCCCTTGGCAGACCTCAAACAGTCTACAAGAGAGAGAGCTTCATGATTTCATTTTTACGCGGCACCCTCATCACCAAGGCACCAGCTTCGCCCAAAGGTGCCTATTTTGTGGTGGATGTTCACGGCGTAGGGTTTGAGGTGTTTACCAGCCAACGCTCTGTGCTTAGTGCAGGAACAGAAGGATCTGAAGTCCTCATCCACACCTTTTTGGTGGTGCGCGAAGACGCCATGACCTTGGTGGGCTTTAACAGCCGCGAAGAACGAGATTTATTCAGTATTCTCCAAGGCGCTTCCGGCGTGGGTCTTAAGGTTGCCTTAGCCTTATTAGACACCCTCTCCGTCTCAGAAGTTGCTCAAGCCGTTGTTTCTGGCGAACATAAATTGCTGACGGCCGCCAAAGGCGTTGGCCCTAAACTGGCCCAGCGTATTGTGCTGGATCTCAAAGAAAAAATGACCACCTGGCGGCAAAGCGCTATTCAACAAGCCGATTTGGAATCCACCAAGTCTGGCCTTACGGTCCCCCAAACAGACGCCTTTACCGAAGCTGAAACCGTTTTGTTATCACTAGGCTACACGCCTTTGGAAGTCCAAAAAAGTCTGGCGGCTATTTCGGGTCAGCAAGCCGACGCCACCACGTCTGAAAATATTCTGCGCGATTCCCTACAATGGTTGGCTCAAACCCTCTAGAAGAAAATCCGTCGTCCTGAGTGGAACGAAGGACCTCCTTCGGAATCACTCAGATCTTCCCCACCTGCACATTAATTTTATCCACCTGAATCCCAGTCTGTGCCTTATAGCTATTTAGTTTAGTCTGAACGGTGGGTAACAAAAAGCCCATCTGACTGGCCATGGCCGAATCACTCACCTTAACGGTTAACACCGTCTCATTGCCTCTACGGCTAATTCTGGATGCCTTAGAACACCCCGCATACGGCTCACCCACCAACTGCGGCCACAAATTTAACAAAGCAAACTCCTGCACCCGCTGGTCTAGTTTCAAGTCTTCCGTCACCGCCCCCAATACATCGGCCACGGGCACAAAAGTTGATTTAGGTCGCCGACGTTTCATACCGGTGCCTCCACCGGAACAGCAGATTCCACCACCTGGCCCTGGTTCACCTCAAACACCTTTAACGGCGAGTCACTGCCAGAGTTTTGAAACTGTGCTAACAACGCCGGATCCAAATGAGTTGTCGTCATAAACACCTGCACATTACTGTCCAAACCCTGAATCAAATACGCCTGCCGCGCCGGATCCAACTCCGCCATCACATCATCCAACAGCAACACCGGCGGCTCTCCCAGTCGGTGGGTCAACAATGCCAACTCCGCCAGTTTTAGTGCCAACACAATGGACCGCTGCTGCCCCTGGCTGGCATACGTTGCCGCATTTGCTTCAGCCAAATCAAACCGAATATCCTCCCGGTGAGGCCCCACCAAACAGGTCTGCATCCGGATCTCATCAGCCTGCCGTTCTTGAATGCGAGTCCAATACCCTTGATATAAAGCTTCTTCCAATTGATCTGGGGGCATCCCAATCATCTGTTGCCAAGTGTTTCCATCAAACACCGTACACTCATAGGTTAAAGATACCGGTTCTCCCCCGCCAGAAATTTTGTCATATTCGGTTTGCAATCGATCACCGACCAAGGCCAGATACTGCACCCGAAAGGCCGTTAATCGAGCCGCAGTGCGGCCAAATTGTTCATTCCAGGTGTTAAGATTCGCCAACTCGGTAGATCCTGCATGGGGCGGCATCTGCTTCAGCAGTTTTGCCTTTTGGATCCGAATTTTTTGAAACTCCGCTAAGGCATCAAAATGCCGTTTGTCATATTGAATGCCTGCCGTATCCACCCACTGCCGACGATCGCTGGGTGTTCCT
Organism: Vampirovibrio sp.; assembly: GCA_019634025.1. Taxonomy (GTDB): domain Bacteria; phylum Cyanobacteriota; class Vampirovibrionia; order Vampirovibrionales; family Vampirovibrionaceae; genus JAHQWC01. Next base: position 5,732 of record JAHQWC010000152.1, on the reverse strand, counting down.
CGAACCATCAACAAGTCAGACAGGAAAAACGTCACCGCCGGCAGGCTGCCTAAAATCTGAGATCGACTTTTTACCGCAGACCCGTTCAGTTTAAATACTGTCTTCAACCGATTCACTGCCGGATCCAACATCAACTGCACATCCACCTTGGTTTCCCCTTGATACCGGTGAGGCAGCAGCTTAACAGACACCGTGGCATAGGGCTGCGTAAACTGAATCAACTCACGATCACTGCTGGTCCGGTCGGTCCGGGTGCGGGACAAAAACCCCACCGCCTCCAACAGGTTTGTTTTCCCCTGCCCATTGGCCCCTACAAACACATTGCGCCCAGCCGAAAACCGCAGAGACACATTCTCCAAATTCCGAAACTGATGCGCTGTTAGTCCTTCAACCCACATTGGGAAATCCCCACAATGAATTGCTTAAGCAATTCATTGTAATCCCACCACGGCTGAGCGAACAGCCGTCAGGTTGTGAGCGAAGCCAAAAAAATAATCCAGGGTCGGGTTTGGGGCAGGAACAGGCCCCAGTGCCAGCTCTGCTGGCCCACCACAAAGCTGAGGAGAAACGGCCCATTACAACCTCGATGCTAAAAAATGCTTATCTCACCTGAACTTATTTTACTTGTACAGGCATCACCAAACTCAGATACTCATTCTCATCATTTGCCTTAAACAACGTCGGGGCCAACGCACCGTTGGTTTCCATCCGCACATCATCAGACTCAATCACCCGCAGGGCATCCAACACGTACTTGTAGTTAAAGGCAATGCTCAACGGCTCACCTTCATACAACACTTCCATGGTGTCCTTGGAATCCCCCACATCCGGGGTATTGGCCGCCAAGCTCATCACACCTTTATCTAACGACATCTTCACCACATTGGTGCGCTCGTTGGCCATAACAGCTGCTCTTTCCAACGACGAAATTAAGGCTTGCCGGTTGGCGTAAGCCACAATCTTGTTTTCGGCCGGAATCAACTGTTGGAACTTCGGATACTGACCGTCCAGCAACCGAGACATCATATACACCGCAGGCGTTCTAAACGAAATCTGACCATCCTTAATAGCAATCCGAACGGTATCCGGTTTGGCGTCTTCATTCTCAGACTTCTCCACAGAAGCCCCACCCAGTTTTAAAAACTCTTGCAAGGCCTTGGCCGGAATAATGGCTGTCACCTCTTCAGACACGTTGCCGGTAGCCACCGTATCCAACCGCCGGGCCAACCGGGATCCATCTGTTGCCGCCATCTCTAAGCTAGAAGCGGTTAAGTGGAAGTACACCCCACCCAACACGTTATTGGCATCATATCCGGCCGCAGCAAACACCGTTTGGGTAATGGCCCGCACCATGGCAATATGATCCACTTCCAGATAATTCTCCGTATCAATTTGTTGAATCAACGGAAACTCATCCGCCGGCAAGGTCCGGATATCAAAGGAGGCAGAGCCGCATTCAATTTTGGCCGTCTGCACGGCTTCATCAATGGTAAAGGTCACATCAGACCCACCCGGCAGCTTGCTGATAATTTCAGACAATTTTTTGGCCGACAGGGTAATGCGCCCGTCTTGTTCAATTCCGGTGGTAGGCACCTGGGTTTCAATGGCAAAATCCAAATCCGTGGCCGACAGCTTTAAGGTGCCTTCTGGCGTGGATTGAATGAGGATATTGGACAAAATGGGTTGGATCACCCGGGCAGCTGTGGCCCGCTGTACAGACATCACTGCGTGATGAACCCGGTCCCGATTCACGGTAAATTTCATAGATTGCCGTCACCTCCGTTGATTTGGATACGTCTAAAATTCACTGAAACCGTGCAACAAAGATCTCCAAAAAGCCTTCATCCACCCGTTTAGTCATTTCTCTACTGATGCAACAATCAGCATACCCAAAAAACCTTGCCCACACAACTTCCTCATGTATTCATCCACTTTTCATCAGCCTCTCTAAGGGTAAAAAATAAATATATAATTAACCGTACCTAATAGAGGGCCTTTATTTCTGTAGAAAACCAGAGAAGATACTTATTATTATTGAATATTCAGTTGTTCAAAGAGTGTCTAAAACCTGTGAGAGATGTTGACGGTTATGAACAGATTTAGACTTTGAACCGATCTATCTGACGACTTTTGAACAGGGTTTGATCGTAAAATAGTACGTCGTCCTGAATGAAATGACCCGTGATCGTTGCTGAACATAGTGAAGCTTACGAACAAGGAGATCCGAAGGTAGGACCTCCTTCGGGATCACTTTGAGATTTTAAACCCCAACAGGCGATCCTTTGGCAGCGGATTTATTGACCACATCCCGAATCTGTAAACACGTCGTCAGCATCTCTTCCACCCAGTCCAACGGAATCATATTGGCGCCATCCGACATCCCTTGGTCCGGATTGGGGTGGGTCTCAAAAAACAAGCCATCACACCCAGCTGCCACGGCGCTTCGGGCCAATATCGGCGCAAACTCGCGTTTACCGCCACTGCTTTTCCCTTGCCCACCAGGCAGCTGCACACTGTGGGTGGCGTCAAAAATAACCGGGAGCCCGTGGCCTTGGATAATAGGTACCGAGCGCATATCCACCACCAAATTGTTATACCCAAACGAGTTGCCGCGTTCGGTCATGTATACTTCCGTATTCCCGGTGCTCTTTACCTTCTCGGCGCAGTGCACCACATCGTGGGGGCTTAAAAACTGACCTTTTTTAATATTCACCGGCACTCCGCTTTCACCGGCCGCCACCAGTAAATCGGTTTGACGGCACAAGAACGCCGGAATCTGGATCATCTCGGCCACCTGCACCACCGGGGCAATCTCTTCCACAGCATGCACGTCAGTCAAAATAGGGACGCCAACGGTTTCTTTAATGCCCTTCAATAAGTCCAGCCCTTTGGTCAGGCCGGGTCCCCGGTATCCATCAATAGAGGTTCGGTTGGCTTTGTCGTACGAACTTTTAAAATAAAACCGGATATCCCACTGGGACTGAAGCCCGCGAACAATTTTTGCCAGGGTTTGGGCGGCCTGCAAGTTGGTTTCTGCCCTTTCACCTTCCAGTACGCAAGGTCCTGCAATCACCACAAAGGGTTTCTGTTCTGAAGAGGCTGGCTGGCTCATGTTTTTTTTATCCTTCCTCTAATTGAGGGTTTATTTTTGGTCACGATTTTTGGAAAATAGGATTTAAGATCAAACGATTGTTTCGGGTGACATATGTTTAGTGGTTGAGGCGGGAGAACAAACCCCATGGACTGGATGGCAAGTACGGCGTTAGCAGGTTTCAAACTAAAGGATAGCACGGATATGAACCCTTTTCATGGTCGGCGGTTTAGGTCTTGGATGTCCGGCAGCTTGGCAGCTGTCATGGCTCTTAGCGTCATTGCGCCCGGGTTTGCCGAAAAGAAACTGAAAAACCTGGAAAAACCCATTACCGTGCAACTCACCACTCCGTTGGCGGTGGATCCGGCCAATGAGTCTGAGGCGGGCAAACCCTTTGAAGGGGTGCTGACCGAGGATCATATCTACAAAAGCAGCACCCTGCCTGCTGGGTTAGCTATTCGGGGTCATGTCAGCTATTCAGAACCCTCTCAACGCCTGGCCCGCCCAGGGTTTATGGTCCTCAAGGTGGACGAAGCCGTTTTCCCTACCGGCGAAACCGTCAATTTTAAAAGCGATGCCTATGAAACCCCAGACGAGGATTTGCACCACCCAAAAGGCAAAACCATCGGCAAAGTAGCTAAAGATTCCGTTCCCTACATTGCGGTAGGGCTGGCAGACGGGATACCGTTAACCGCCGCTACCAACCTGCCGGGTTTGGCCGTGTTGGGTATTTCCATAGGCGCCCGGATGACCCTGGGAACCATTTTTGAATTTGCTGAAAAAGAAAACGGCCGCGAACACTGGCCCACCCCCGGCCGTGCCGGCTACGGTATGCTCCGTGGGACTGGTTTAACCGCTGTCGCCTACGTCCTGGGCCGTGCGGAAAATCCCGACTTTCAACCCGGCGATGACATTGAGGTGTACTTGGATCCTAAGGGATTAGAAGAGCTTTATCACCAGTCAGAGTCTTTGTAAAATTTTCGGTATAGATGACAGTTTAATTATCTGGTTTACCAGTTTTTAGATCTCTTGTTTGTTGTTCTAAAGCCCCTCTTTTCGCATCTGCATCCCCAGGGTTGCTAAACATACCTGGCTTTTCACTCCCATCATCTACAGGCCTATAATTCCTGCGTGGTCTAGTCATATCCTTCATAACTCTCTGCAATGACTGAGCAGCTTCTTTTGTTGATTTGGATCTAGTTCCGAATGAAAGAGGGGTTGGATGAATAACAGTCATTGAGGGTCCCCTATTGATAACAAAAACAAGTAAGTTTTTTATATAAAAACGCCTGCGGACAATTTATTGCATTCAAGCAAGTGCATAAAATTTTGTGCTACCCTCTTTTTCCCTACAATACTCTTAATGGATATGAAGGCTCCCCAAAAAAGCATAGCTCCGGTCTGTACCGAAGACACCCCCTACTATCTGGCTCTTTCCCAAGTGCCAGAGGTGGGCTCCATCACCCTGCGCAAAGCCCTCAACCATGTGGACTCCCCCAAAGACCTATGGGACGCGCCGAAATCCCTCCTCAAAGAACACCTCACCCAAAAGAAAATCGATGCTTTCCATACCTTTCGCCAAAAAACCGACCCCCACGCCCTTCTGGCTCCCTATCAACGTCTGGGCATCCACCTCTTTACCCCGGATCACGATCAGTATCCCCCCATGCTTTCCCAAATCTACGATGCCCCCCTTCTTCTCTACGTCCGGGGCAATCCAGAAGCCCTGGTGGGTAAAACCCTGGCTTTTGTCGGTACCCGCCGCATCAGCGACTATGGGCACCAGGTGGTTAATAAACTGGTGGCAGATCTGGCCCCGGCAGGTGTCACCATCATCAGCGGCCTTGCCACGGGTGTGGATGCTTCTGCCCACCGGGCCGCCTTGGCCCACCACCTGCCCACCGTCGCCGTCTTCGGGGCAGGAATCGACACCATCTACCCCAGCGCCCACGAAAAACTGGCCCTGCAGATTTTAGACCAAGGCGGCGCGCTCATCAGCGAATACCCCCTGGGCTACCCCCAAGACAAATTCACCTTCCCCCGCCGCAACCGCATTATGGCCGGGCTGTCCTATGGCGTGGTGGTGGCCGAAGGCAATGTCAAAAGTGGGTCCCTGATCACTGCCCGCCTAGCCATGGAAGAAAACCGCGCCGTCTATGCCGTCCCCGGCAATATCTTTAGTCCGGGCTCCAAAGGCACCCACCACCTCATTCAAACCGGTGCCACCGCCATTACCGAGGGGCAAGATATTTTAAAAGACCTCTCCTGGTCACTCCCCTCAGACACCGAAACCCAACACACCCTGTTCACCGGCTCCTCCCTCAAAGCCAAACCGGCGACGGTGGCCTTGGATCACCTGAGTACCGAAGAACGAGAGGTATTAAATGTCATCCAATACGACCCCACCCCCATCGAACTCATCCAAGAACGCTGCGGCCTCCCGGCAGACAAAGTGAATCAAGCATTAACGATGTTAGAACTCTACGGTCTCCTCACCCCCCACGCCGGCCCCAAATTCAGCCGGTTGTCATAAGTATTACGACCAACCCTCCCGAAACCGATACATTTAATTTTGAAAGGGCCGAGCGAAGGGCAAAGCCCTGAACGAGGCCAAAAAAATATCTAGGGAGGGGGTTTGGGG
>JAHQWC010000151.1 GCA_019634025.1 Vampirovibrio sp. | reverse complement strand
GACGGAGCTGAAGTTCCAACGCCTGATCCAAACTTTGCAAGCTGTTGATCCGTAATTGGATTTGAATAGCTTCATCACTATCAGGATCAAGTGTGGTCGCAACGTTAAACAAGTCGTTGGTCACATTGGCCAACTGTAACCGCGATTGGTTAATTTGCTGTCCGGTTAACTCCAAATCGCTTTGCCGGGCGGTCAGAATTAAAAGTCTGGATTGACTGGCAGCAAGACCCATCAGGTCGTTTCCTCACTGTTACCTATTCAGAAAAAAGCGATAGAAATTCTTATTTCCTGCAAATCATCCGCGCTACAGATTAACCAACAGGATCACTATTCCTATCGGTACAATGAAGCCAGATCTTTAATCTGCTCCACCGTACGACGGACATCCGATCTGTTTTTCGCCTTTTTATCCAATCCAATTTTCAGTCGGGCAAATCATAAAACAACTTGCCTGGTCCTAGTGGATAACGTAGACAGCTCTTGGCATTTGTCATGTCATCAGGTGATGATTGACCACAAAGCGTTACATATTTTTACATTTTTCAGCGGACGGACTCTCCATCTCCTCCTCCATTTTACGGACGCGCGGATCAGTAATACGACGATAGAATGGAACCAATTCAAAAACGCAAACAGACATTAAATCAACGATTACAAAGGATAGATACCCAATGGCGGCAACAAGAAAAACCGGGAAATCTACATCCGGTAAGAAAAAACAAGGTTCCTCAAAATCCGGATTTAAGAATTCCAACAACGTTGCCGACCAGTTTAAAAAAGCATTTCTGGTAGGAGTCGGTGCAACGGTTTTAACTGCCGAACGTATTCGGGAGTGGGCCGAAGATCTGGCCAACGACGGTCACCTCTCGCAACACCAAGCCGCCGAGTTCGCCCTGGATTTACGGAAGCGCATGAAGGAAAAAACCTGTTCCGTAGAGGCCCTTGTGAAAACAACAGTGGAGACAACAATAGAGACTATGGCTAAGACAATTGCAAAGAAAAAACCTGCGGCTAAAAAGCCGGCTGCCAAAAAAGCAACCGCTAAAAAAGCTGCTACCAAAAAAACCACTACAGCTAAAAAAGCGACGGCCAAGAAAACCACCGCTAAAAAAGCTGTGGCTAAAAAGCCAGTTGCTAAGAAAACTGCAGCAAAAAAACCAGCAGCTAAAAAAACTGTGGCTAAAAAGTCCACAGCCAAGAAAAAGACTACAGCTAAAAAAGCTGTGGCCAAAAAGCCAGTTGCTAAGAAAACTGCAGCAAAAAAACCAGCAGCTAAAAAGACTGTGGCTAAAAAGTCCACAGCCAAGAAAAAGACTACAGCTAAAAAAGCTGTGGCCAAAAAGCCAGTTGCTAAGAAAACTGCAGCAAAGAAAAAACCAGCAGCTAAAAAGACTGTCGCCAAGAAAGTCGTCCGTAAGTCTACAACTGCTTTGAAAAAGAAAGCCGTTGCCGCCAAGCGGTCCAGCACCACCAAAACCTTGGCCAAAAAGAAAAGACCCGCCGCCAAAAAGAAAGCCGGTTAATTCTTTTAAAGCAATAGTCGAACGTGACCGGGGAGCCTAACGGCTCCCCGGTTGCTATTTACACTGCAAGTTAACGGTCGCCATGTAACAAACTGTTACAACCATAACATCATTTCCATTCCAATCGGTTTTATCCACATAGAGAGATAAGAAGGGACATGCACCATTCACGATTACCTGAATGATTCAGCATCATTCATCGTTGAACGGGCATCAGAGAGAAGGGGACTTCGGCAATGACCAATGCCGTCAACATGTATTCAGGACTGCCAGGCGCAGCGTCAATGGGCCTTGACAGCTTATATCAAGCACCTGCACCTGCTTGGGCAACCCAACCGACTTCACCCACCGCTGGTTTCAATAACACAGGTGGTTATGATGCCGGGATGACGCCGCAACAGCAGGCAACACTGATGAGCATGATGCAGTCACAGGCCGCGTATGATCCTTACTATCAAGGGCAGAGCAGCGGCAGCAGTTTATTACCTTGGATTTTTACAGCAGGGGTTACCGCCTTTGTTGGCGGAATATTTAAATCTGGAAAGTTTGGCACTATGGTTGCTGATCAAATGATTAAATATGGCAGCAAACTTCGCGCACATCACAATCCTACGATAGCAGCCAAAGCAAAAACTTTCCTTGGCAAAATCGGCAGCAAACTATCAGGGTTCGTTCCAGGACCTATCAAAACCTTAGCGAGAGGAACTGCCAATACCACTCAACTGGCAGTTGGCGTTATTCCGGGTAAAAACGTACCCAAAATCTTTAAATACGGCTTAATGGCACCCGTATTAGGTACCTACGCCTATGGCTTATCGCCGGGTGTTCAAAACTTTGCAGATCCACTGATCGATAAAGGTATGCAAACTTATTTACCAAACTACTTACCGGAATCTATGACGGTACGCAACACCATTAAATCTCTGGGTGAGTCTGCCAAAAACGGGGCAGCATCGGCATTCGGCTCTGTCACACAGTACGGCAAGAGCTTGTTACCTGCAGCACCAGCAGCTGGCGCTTTGAACCAGCCCACTGACATTAAAGGCAAGACAACAGTAGATAAGAGTGAACCTATCAACACTTAAGACTAAGCGAGAGAAAAACGAGTCACGAGAGAAGGGATAACAGGGGAACAGACCAATGGGACAAGTTAGTTTAACTATTACACCTCAGACAGCCCAGCAACCAGCTTTCCAACAGGCTAACGGTCAGCCTCCGTTTATCTCTGAAGAAGCGTGGCAATACTTGGCAAACAGCGGCCTGTTAAATCAGCAAGCCGTTCAATATCAGCCGCAACAAATGGTTGATTACCAAACATATATGCAACCCGGTGTTGGCCACACGATTTCCAACATCATCGGCAAAGGGCTTAATGCCGTAATAGAAAACCCAGTAGAAAGCTTTTTATGGGGAGCCGGGCTATTATTTGGCGCCAAAGCATATGCAGCAGCCAGTGTTCTAAAACTTGCGGGACTCGGCATCATCGGCGGCGCGGCTTATCAAACCGAGCCCGGCAAAGAATTACTCCACACTGGGTATTCATTTCTTGGAAACACCGCAACCCATATTGGACAGAATTCCAAACTGATTAATGCCGTATTCGGCCCAAGCACTACCAATATCCAACCACAAGAGGCAGCCTCTAATTCACAGTTAGAAGCCAAAGCCTAATCACACCGGATCCTGTTCCGGTCCGATCCAAAACCACAATTAAGAGAGAGAAGAAGCACACCATGACCACTGCCCATATCCAGCATTATCCACCCACCTATGGACCCTACATCCATTCGGGACATGTGGTTACTCAGTATCCGGCTGTGACGTCTGGCGGCCCTCTAAACGCCTCTAACCCTGTTGTGAACCAAGTATTCCAAACCTTTAATCAAGCCGTAGCAGGTCGGTATGGCACAATTACTAACCGTCAGCTTCTACCCCACGAAGGGTTCTATACCCACAAGGACATTCCAAAGATCATTGAATTTTATAAAAATAAGCGGGGCGCGACCAATTTCTATCCAGCACCGGGTGTCGTTATCCCCACCAACGGTTATATGCCGCAACGGAGCCTTTATGTGGACCCACATGCCGCCACCTATGATTACACCAACGTAGCTCCCATCCCATTTTAAGATTTAACTGCTAACACACTAAACTGTCCTATATGTCTCTATTCCCGCGAATCCCCCTTCTTTTTATTTTATAGAGACACCCTTCAAAAGCTAGGTTAAGCAGATGCCGACACCACCGCGTCGGTACAGGTATGACAGATCTCCGGATGGTCAGCGTGTTGACCAATCGTCGTCCGATATTTCCAGCACCGAGGGCACTTTTGCCCTGGGGCCACAAATGCCGTCACAGCATACTGACCAGAAACATCTCGTGTTGAAAGAACTTCTAACCCTTCAGGCAGTGTTTTATCTTCTGCCACATATACTTCCGAGACAATCAACAGAGCAGCTAACTCTTCTGGAGAGAATCGGTGCAAGAAGTTTTTCATCAACGGGTTCTCAGTGGCAATATGAACACCAGCCGCCAAAGAACTCCCAATCTTACCGGTAGACCGAGGTTTCTCAAGAGCCAGATTCACCACTTCACGAAGCCGGGCGAGGTTTTCAAAGGATTCTGCTAGCTCGTCGTTCACCCACTGCGTATTCACCTCAGGCCAAGACATCAGCGTTGCGCTTACTGGAACTGCCCCATCCGGCATCTTTGGTTTTTGAACCTCCGGCAGACTCATCCAAATATCATCTGCCATATGGGGCATCACTGGCACTAACATGGGTAACAGAGTAATGAGCAACTCATGGAGCACCGTCTGGACGCCACGCCGGGAAGGGTGGTCTTTGGCATATGTGTACAGCGTATCCTTCATTACATCAAAGTAGAAAGATGAGAGATCCACCACACAGAAGTTTTGAAGTTGTTGGTAAAACCGGTGGAATTCGTACCGATCAAAGGCGTCCGTCATGAGACCAACCATTGTATGCAACCGGTGCAAAGTATACCGGTCTAAATTAGACAGATCGTCATAAGCTACCCGATGCTGATCTGGCTCAAAATCCGCCAAATTACCCAGCATATAGCGCACCGTGTTGCGGACCTTCCGGTACACCTCAGCCAACTGGCTCACAATCTCATCGCCAATCCGAACATCCACGCTGTAATCCACACTGGCCACCCACAACCGCAATACATCGGCGCCCAACTGGTTAATGACCTTTTGGGGCTCCATGACATTACCCAAACTTTTGCTCATCTTGCGTCCGTCCTGATCCAGAACGAACCCGTGGGTTAATACGTTTTTGTACGGCGCAGCGCCGTGAACCATAACACTGGTGAGGAGCGCGGATTGAAACCAGCCCCGGTGCTGATCGGAGCCTTCCAGATACAGTTCTACCGGTAAATCGCCCAGTTCGTCTTTGCGTTCTTTGACCACCGTGGTGTGAGACACCCCACTGTCAAACCACACGTCCATAATGTCCATTTCTTTGTCAAACTCGGCGCCTTTGCATTTTGGACACTGAAAATCTGCGCCAAGGATTTCTTCGGCAGATTTTTCCCACCAGGCATCGGAAGAATGGGCGGAGAAAAGCTGGTACACCTTCTCAGTGGTTTCATCATTAAGAATATCGGCCCGGCAGTCTTTATTTTTGCAATAAAACACCGGAATCGGCACACCCCAAACCCGTTGTCGACTAATACACCAGTCGGTACGGTTCTCTACCATGGTGGATAGCCGAGCTTCGCCTCGGGCGGGAATCCAGGTCACGTTTTTAATTTCTTTTAAGGCCTGAGCGCGGAATTTCTCAACGGCAATAAACCATTGATCCGTAGCCCGGTAAATAACAGGCCGATGACACCGCCAACAGTGCGGGTAGCTATGATGGAAGGTAGCGTGGTAAATAAGGGCGCTTTTCTCCCGCAGCATATCCAAAATGACTGAGTTGGCCTTGTGATATTCCAGCCCCTGAAGGGTTAGGCCCGCTTGAGCGGTGAAGCAACCTCGATCATCTACCGGAGAGAGGATGGGCAACTGATCTGCATCCGTAAAGCGTTGCCGGTTATACTGTTGCACCACCACATAATCTTCCATCCCGTGACCTGGCGCTGTATGAACAATGCCTGTACCCGCTTCAAGCGTTACGTGATCGCCGTTAAGGACAATAGAATCCCGGTCTACAAATGGATGCCTGGCGACCAGCATCTCCAGAAACTTGCCCTTGAGGGTACCCAGTTTCTCGTAGGTCTCAATCCCGGCTTCAGTGGCAAAGGTGTCTACCAGCTTGTCGGCCAAAATCAGTTTGCCCCAAGCATCGGTTTTAATGACGGCATAGTCAAAGTCTTCATGGACACTGAGGGCCAAGTTGGCTGGTAGGGTCCAGGGTGTGGTGGTCCAGATGACAAAAGAGGCATCGCTCAGCCAGGTTTCATAGTCTGCCGCATGGCCAGACGGCCAGTTTTCACACTGCATTTTGAGGTTATCGATGGGAAATTTTACATAAATGCTGTGGCTCTCATGGTCTCCGTATTCCACTTCCGCATCGGCCAGAGCCGTTTCGCACGTGGGACACCAATAAACCGGCTTAAGTCCTTTATAGACATAGCCCTTTTTATACATATCTGCAAACAGCCGGGTTTGGATCGCCTCGAACTCTGCATCAATAGTGATATAAGGGTGTTCCCAATCGCCCCATACCCCCAGGCGTCTGAAATTCTCTTCCTGGCCCTTTAAATTCCCTTTGGCAAACTCCCGGCATTTTTTACGCAGCTCTGCGCCACTAATAGCGTGTTTACCGCCTTTAATTTTTTTGACCACCGCATTTTCAATAGGCAGCCCATGGCCGTCATAGCCGGGCACGTACGGTGAATAATAGCCTCGCATATACTTATAGCGGGTGATAATATCTTTTAAGATCTTGTTGAGAGCTGTCCCAATGTGAATTCGGTCTGAACTTAGGTAGGGAGGCCCGTCGTGAAGGACAAACTTATGGTTTTTATCCCGGTGTTGCTGGGCGGTTTCGTAGACCTTGTTTTCGTCCCAAAACGCCTCAATTTCAGGCTCCCGAGTGGCGGCGCCTGCTTTCATTTTAAACCCGGTTTGCGGCAGGTTTAGCGTCTCTTTATAGTTTTTTTCTTGAACAGGAGGGTTGGACACAGGGCAGTCGCCTTTTCTTGATCAGCAGGTCTTTCGCATCGGGGCATTCCCTTGTTACAACCACCATACCAAGCTAATGCAACTAAAAGGATGTCCTGAATGAATTCTATTAAGGTATTAAAACCGCACCAAAAAAGCAATCCGGTCTCTGACGGACAGCGTCAAGCTGACTATCTTTTTTCCAGGGTAACATCATCGGCCTTAAAGGACCGCCGTCCCACCGACTCAAAGACAATATTCATGGCTACCCAGTCTTCAATGGGCACTAATTTTTCCACCACCCCATCCCCATAGGTTTCGTGCCATACCCGATCCCCAACCTGGAACCCTACGTCGGCAGACATTTTCTCTAATTCGTGCTGCTGCGTACTATAAACCGGCACAGCATCTTCATCTTGGTTTAAGGGAGATTCAACACCATCTCCCACATATGCTTCAGTAACATCCAAACCACTAGAAGATGAGTCAACCTGATCAGCCTCCAGGTTCGAATTATATGTATCCACCGTTACTTGAGATGGCTGAGCCGGTTCGTAGTCAGGCTCAAGATCAAAATGAAAATCACCATCATCGTCCGCATCAAACAAGTCTTCTATCACAGGCTGAGTAGAATCACCTGATGGCAAGCTGGCAGACATAATCGCCTCAGGAGTTGGAATCATATCTATGTCAGGTGTCGCCTCAACTGCTTCCGATATCTTCCACCCTTCTCCAGACGGCGCGCCTTGCTCCATTGGGGCACTTTTAGCTCCATGCAAATCAGACAGTAACTCATCCAGCTCGTTAGGGCTCATAAATGTGGCCTTGGCAATATCAAAGAACGGTAACCCTTCAATCGGATAAGCCACCACTTCAATCCGACGCATATTCTCGTTGTAATATACCCGACGTACCTCTCCGTAAGTCAGCAACGAGGTTTCAAAGCACACATAGTTCCCCGGCAGTAATTTCGGATACTCAATATCCGCCGGTTGCTCCAGGCAAAACCGGATCTCTGTATAGGAAAGCCCTGTCATCTTAATGGTAGTAGTCACAGTAAAAAGGACTCCAGGAAATGAAGCGTTATCGCCGTAGTCGCGCCTTGCAGGTTTACAACCCGTCCCCATTGTATCCTTAAGCGCCCATCAGGGGTAGTGGGGTATATACCTTGATCGACAGGATAATCCTTGGGTTTGTGCAGAATGTGCTAAAAGCCTTCAATCCATTTACGAATACTAAGGGCTCCAAAGGCAGCAACTAAAGCTGTCAGCAACGGGATGAAGCCAATTAAAATGGGATCAAGAACGCCAAGCCCCCCAAGGTTTGTGGAAAACGGAATCATCACGCTATAGAAAAATAACACTACAGCTGCAGAAATCAGAGCATACTGATATTTTGACCGAGGACGCTCGACCCCTAGAAAAACACCAATCACAGCAAAAAACACCGATGCCAAAGGCAAAATCCATTTTTGGGCCAGCCGCACCTCAAAAAATCGAACGTCCTGTAACTGCCCTCCCTCTTTCAGCAACTGGACATACTCCGATAACTTCGCAAAGCCCATATCCTTAGGCCGCTCTAAACTGTATTTGAGTAACTGGTACGGATACCGGCTGGTACTCACCAATTGCTCGTCAAATCGTCTGGGGTGCCGGTAAACGCCTTCGTCGCTCAGTTCATATTCCACTCCATCCAACAGTCGCCATACTTTCTGCCGCAAATCCCAACTCCCTTGAGAGGCTTTTAAAATACGAGAAATAATTACTTCCCCATTGGTGAGGGTTTTATAATACAAAATAATAAAATCAGATAACTCACCGGTAGCCTCAAATTCATCCACATTACCAATATGCAGAAACTTGTCTGGCTTCAACCTTCCTGAATTGCCTTGGGTCCGCTTCTCAACAAAGGTAAACTCCGGCGCTTTTACATTTTTTAGCCCTTTCGCATGAGACAAATCCTCTAGTCGTGGGCTGGTAATGGGTGT
>JAHQWC010000150.1 GCA_019634025.1 Vampirovibrio sp. | reverse complement strand
GTACGGTGACACCTTTGGACGCCAATAATGGTGAAGGTAATGTTGTGGCAGTGGATGACACGGCAGCAGGCCAAGTGGATGCTGACGGTAACGCGATACCCGCTGATGATACAGTTGTTGTAGCAGAACCTGCGCCTCTTACGGTTGAGGATGAAGCCCGGATGGCGGAAATGGGTGTGACTGCTGAAGAATATACCGAAATGAAGACGGCGTATGAAAATCAGCAAATTGAAAAGTTTGACAAGCTACAGGCTGCGCAAACCGTTATGGACGGTATGACGGCACCGCCGGATTTTGCCACCGCTTCTGCTGATTTGACAGAGGCTGAAAAGCAGTTGTTGTCGGATGCGCAGACGGGCACCAACGCACGGGATAAATTCAGAAATCCGGGTGAAGTGAACGGTGCTAGTGTCACCAAGGTTGAGGTCCGAAGAGATCGGGAGCGAGGTAGTGGTGGAGATGATGAATTTAGCGATCCTTATATTACCTTACCGAATGGCCAGAAAATAGAATTTAACGGTCGTGGGGGTGCTCCCAAAGAAATTAGTTTTGGTGAAGATGGTGTGACCTACCGACTGCAATATGACCGGGATAAGGAAGGTGACAGGACTGGTAGAGGTTATTATGTGATGCTGGATAGCCGGGAAACCCAGCAATCTTCGGTGGAGCTAACGAACGACCAGAAGTTAGACGCATTAAACAGTATGGGCTTATTGGATTATAACAATATGAGTTCTGTTGATGTTGCTGCAGCTATTGATGCTGACGGGACTAACACGTCTGCAGCTATAGACCCTACAGTGCCGGGTGAAACACCTGAAGGTGCAATGCCGGCTGAGATAGCTTTTTTGGAAGGTTTTAAAGAGATGGGTGAAACCATGATGGGTGGCGCTGCTGATATGGGACAAGCAATGACGGACTTTTCTACCGGGTTTTTAAAAGATACCGTTGGCTTGAGTGATCCCGAAATAGAGATTGTGTTGGCGCAAGCTCAAAGCGATGTGATCCAGCCCGGCAATGATTATGAAACTTTTGGCGCTGCCTTTGGTGACTTTCAAACCTTTATGGGTGACACGTTTACCGACTTTACCGGTGAGGAATGGGGTGATGTGGTCGAAAATGTGGGAGGCGTTATTGACACTGCTACCACTGAAGTTGGCAAAGCTTGGGAAAAGTTTAAAACCGATGCCGCCGGTCTTGGGGGTGCGATTGTGGATGGACTTGAAGGATTTAAGTCTTTTGTAGATGAAAACCTGAAAGATTTTACCGCATGGGCTGGTGAGACATGGAGTGACTTTACAACTTGGGCCGGTGAAACATGGGGAGGCTTTACTGAATGGGCGGGCAGTTTCTTTGATAATGGTGATGACGGTGATGATAACGATAAACCAAGAGATTTGGGTGGTGACCCGTCAACGGGGCATGGTGGAGGTATGACAGGTGGGGATCGTGGATTCTAAAATCAGAGAGGGCAATCTCTTCTAATCCAAGTATCTTGGTATTAGGATGATAGGATGACGTTTTTTGGCATTGGTTTTCTGACAGCCCTGCTCTATGCTGCTGCGTTGGCGGTGTATCAGTTGGATTTGCTTTCCGGCAAAATTGCGGGGGAGATATTTAACTGGGTGTTGTTGCTGGGGTTGCTGTATGCCTATTGGCAGGGCGCCATTCATCCGGCGGTGGCTCAGGAGAAGGGGCGGGCAAGGGTAGTTGTTGGGTTTGCCATACTGTTTTGCGGGTTGGCGTTGTTTATTCCGCCGTTTCATTCCATGGACCTGTTTGGGTACATTAACCGGGGCTGGCAGCAGGCGGCGTATGATATCAACCCTTATGTGACGGTGGTGAGTGAGATGCCGACGTTGGGACGTGATCCGATGCTGGCGTATCACTGGATTGATAATCCGTCTCCCTATGGATTCCTCTACATGCTTTGGGCCAAGGCCCTGTGCTGGATTGGAGGGGGGTATCGGGAGTTTACGCTACTGGTGTTTAAAGGCTCTAACGTGCTGTTGCACTTTGCCATTGCAGGATTGCTATACCTGGGGGTTCGCAAGGGTAATCAGTTGTATCAATGGGATATTCCGGAACGGCAGACGCTGTATTTATATCTGTGGAATCCGCTGTTGATTCTGCATCACATTGCCAATGGGCATAACGATTTGGCCATGGCGGCATTTGTGGTGTTGGCGGTGACGTTGGCCATTTATGATCGGTGGGTGTGGGTGTTGCCCAGCCTGTTGGCGGCGACGTTGATGAAATATGCGGCGGTGGTGACGTTGCCGTTTGCCGTGCTGTTCTTTTTGAAGAACCGCCCCCGGCATCCCTTGCGGACATTGGTCACCAGCATTGTGCTGAGTGGTGCGCTATTTTTATGGGTGAGTGGACCATTTTTGTTGGACTGGCAGTCGTTCCAATTCGAGAAAATCGTCGCCAACGCCGGAGTGCCCACGGGATCGATCCATGCGTTTTTCTACCATGCCGTCAAGAGCCTTCACATTGGGATTGATCCTGAGGTGTTGAAGGCCGGATTGACCTGGGGGCTACGGGGGCTGTTTTTGGCCATCGTCGGCGTCCGGTTTTACCGGTTAATCCGGCGGCCTCACTTTAGTACCGAGCAGTGGATTTTGGAGGTTGTGCTGGCCCAGGCGTTGTTGATCTGCTTTGTGAGCCCAAAGTTTTACCCATGGTACCTGGGCATGTTTTTGGGGGCCGGGTTGTTTTTACGAGCGGAGAATCCACTGCGGCAATGGCTGGTGTTGCTGTCTTGCTTCCAGCTATTGGCTTTTACGTTTGTGGGACAGGCCCATATGTTGAATTTTGTGGTGATGACGGCATTACCGACGGTGTGGGTGTTTGGACGGGCAAAGGGGCATCAGGCTATTACGGAATCAAACGCTGGATTAACACCTCATCTGGGGTGATGAACACCGTTTGTTCTTGTTTGTAATTCACGTGGCCAGGGTAGGATCCGGGAATTTTTCGCACATGCTTGCATTGGGTATAGATGACCGGCACGTTTTTACTGTCTCGAGCACTGCTGTAATACACAGCTAAATTGGCGGCTTCTAATAGGGTTTGATCCGGGATGTCTTGCTTATTGGTTTGGATGACCACGTGGGCGCCGGGCATTAAATGCACGTGAAGCCACAGGTCTTCCGGCGCCGACAATTTTCCGGAGACCCAAGCGTTGCCTTCGCCGGTTTTGCCTACCAGCAGACCGAAGCCGTCGCTGGACTGGAGGGTCATGACGCCGGAGATGTCTTTTTTGGACGGTTTGGATTTGTTTTTCGTTTTAGATTTGCCTCTGCCTGGCGTTACCTTCAATCCTTCGGGCGAGGATTGCTTGAGGATGCCTGCGCCTTCAAATTCTTCGCGAAGTGCGGCAAGGTCGGCGACGCTATCGGCTTGGGTGACCATGCGTTGGAGTTCATCCAGATAGCCTTGCTCTTGGGTGAGGTGATCGGTTTGGTCTTCAAAGGCAGATTGCCGGGCCTTTTTTTTACGGGCGCGTTGGAAGTATTTTTGGGCATTGTCGGACCAGGTGAGGGTGGGATCGACGGTGATGTTGACGGGCTGATTTGTGGTCATATCGGTGACGGTGATTTTGGAGTCTGTAGGTGAGGGTGGGAGTTCTCCCATGCTGACCGCGGTAAGGATAAGATCGCCCTTGTACTGTGCGGCTTCTATCTCGGTGGTATCGACTGATTCTAAGTCTTGTTGTTTTTTCTCGAACTGTTTACGGCGTCTGGCCAAGCCAGATTCTAATTGTTGTTGCAGACGCTTGAATCTTGTTTGGGAAAGCACAGAGGCGTAATAATCTTTGACCAGGGTCATTACCGAAGGTTTTTGAGACCATTTAGCACTGTCTCCCGGAGAAAGGAGGGAGAAACGGGTTTTCTCCGCAGTGAGGCCGGGTTGGAGATCTGTGCCATTTACCAGGCGTTTTAGAGCGGCATATACCTCGCCAGAGTGATTGGATATGGCCACCACATCCTCCGCCATCACCTTGCTGATTCCCCAGAAGAGTGCCGGGAGCTCCAAGGGTAAGGTGTTCAATGGCATACCCTCGATCATTTGCAAAAACTCAGGTTCAGTTGTCAGATCGAATAGTTTTTTCTCCAGTGGCCGAGGGGGTGGCGCGTAGGGCAGGCCTCCTCCCACCTCGCGGTAACGGCTCATGCCGGCAGAGACGGTGTGGGCGGCGCCAAGGATGATATTCTGAACGGTATCTACCAGGAGCATGTTGGTTTGTTTGCCCATAAGCTCAATGGAGAGGCTCAGCAGTACCCGATTGCCCAGTTCGTTAAAATTTTCGACTGAGATATTGAGAACCCGCTCCCCCGGGAGCGTATCTAGTGCCAACACTTTGGCGTTCATGAGGTGCTTGCGAAGGAGCATGCAGAATGCGGTGGGTTTTTCGAATACCGGCACCATCCAGTTGGCAAAGAGTGTAGGATCGGCAAACAAGCAGCAGGCATGATCTGGGGTGAGATTAATATAGAGTCGATGGTTTTGGACGGTTTCGCCGAATTCCGCCCAGTTGGCGCCGGAGATGCCCCAAAACCCCAGGATAAATTCGTTGCCGCTGACGTGTTGGATTTTGTTGATTTTGGCGCCAACCAGAAGTTGGCGATACTCTGCGGCAAGATGGTTTAGGGTGATGGCGTCTAGGGCTTGCATAGGCATGGATGAGAGACTGGCGTCCATGTTGAATGATTAGAGGGATAAAATTTAATTTCCCTCTCTCGTGTGGGAGAGGGTGTCAGCCGTAGCTGAGAGAAGCGAAGCTTACGGATGCGGGTGAGGGGGTGTAAGTAACGGTTGTTATAAAAGTGCACTAAAAGTAAGTGGTTAAAGGCAGCTAACACCCCCTCACCATCGGACTGTAAGGCTCCTGACGTCGCCAACATTCCGAATCCTCTCTCACACGAGAGAGGAGATTGCAGGAGAGACAACTTTGTTTTTCTCCTTGCTTGAATGGACATACCGTATTAGTTTCCTGCAATGCGATTGACTAATGCCGTGGTGGAGTATCCTTGGATCAGGGGAATAAACCGGATTTCGGCGCCCAGGGATTTTAAGGTGGGAGTTTCCGGCAAAGAGTCTTCAGTATAGTCGCCGCCTTTAACGTGTATGTTGGGTTTGATCTGCTGGAGGACGTCTATGGGGGTGGGGGCGTCAAAGATGACAACATAATCGACGCAGGCAAGTCCGGCCAAAAGCTCAGCCCGTTCTGATTCCGGCAGGATGGGCCGAGGGGGGCCGGTGCGCTTTGTTGAAGTGTCTGGACCTTTAAGGCCATGGACTGAGGCATCACTATTGATGGCCACGATTAAAAGATCGCCTTGTTTTCTGGCTTCTTGTAGATACCGCAAGTGGCCAACGTGAAGGAGATCAAAGCAGCCGTTGGTAGAGACAATACGTTGACCGTCCTGGCGTGCTGACGCCAGGACGGTCTCAATGTTGTTGGGGGATATAACGTTGCCCATATAGATATCAATTGATTTTTCGTTAGTGTGTTTTTGCAGGGGCTGCTTGTTGTGCTTGAGGTTGTTGTGGAGCCTGCTGAGCGCCACCGCTAATATCTGTACCGGCGCCGCTATCGGCAACCTCTTGAGGTTTGAAGGCTTCTTCAATCTCGATGCTGGCGGTGGTCTGTTGATCGTTCATCCATTTGTTTAAGAACATTTGCTTTTTCTGATCTTCCAGTCGGGCGCTGAGTTCTTTTTTGGCTTCACCAAAGGTGAGCCGGTGAGGCTTTTGCTTGTCTTGTACAAAGATGACGTGATAGCCAAAGACGCTTTCAACCAAGGTAGGGTACAAGGCGTTGGTTTTACCTTTCTTGAGGGCTTCCCAGAAGCTTTTTTCTGTGTAGCCTTCCTGCATATACCCTAGGTCGCCCCCGTTGGCGCCGGAAACCAAATCTTCAGAGTTCTTTTTGGCAAGTTCTTCAAATTTGGCGGGATCGGCTTTGACTTGTTTTAAAATCTCTTCGGCTTTGGCTTTTTTCTCGGCCCGGAGTGTTTCAATGGCCTCGTTGGTTTTCTCAAAAGAGATTTTGGGATCTTTTTTCTGGAGTTCTCGTTTGATTTCCGGTTCTACCACTTTCAGCAATATATGCTTAGAGCGGATTTGTTCTGGGACATCAAACTCTTTTTTGTTGGCATCGTAATATTTTTTAGCTTCGGCTTCGGTGACTTGGATGTCGCTGCCACCGTTTTTTTCGATGAGCTTGTTCATAACCAACTGGCGGCGGAGAGTTTCGTCAAACTCTTCTTCAGACAGATTATGCTGAGTAAGCAAGGCGTCAAAGACTTTTTGACCACCCAGTTTGTCCATTTGCTCGGTTTTAAAGGTGCTGATTTCTTCTTTGGAGATCTTGATGCCGCTTTCTTTGGCGCCAGCATCTACCAAGGCGTTGACAATGAGCTTATTTAACGTCATTTGTTTCAGAGTGTTTTTCAACACATCGTTTTCTTCAACCTGAGCACTGCTTTCCAGTCCCAATTTTTTTAGTAGTTGGTCATAGACTTCGTCGTATTGGGTTTTGCTGACTACTACGCCGTTGACGGTGGCGACTTTGACGGCGTCTGCCTTGTTACACCCGGTAAGGCCCACGACAACCAAAGATGCTGCCAAGAGACCTGCTAAAAGTTTGGGTTGGAACTGCTTCATTATGTCCACCTTTCTCAATAGAAAACGTTGTGCTGGGTCATTATACTGCACACAAGGTGTGTTCGATCTGCGTGATCCCGGAGGGGGTCCTTCGTTCCACTCAGGACAACGATTTTCAGGGGCTGTATAATAGAAATATGTTGAGCCAAGATGCCTTATTAGAACGGTTTGCCGAAGGGAGTGAGGCGTTTTATAACCATTTGTCACTCAATCGACACTTGTCTGCTCATACGTTACGGGCGTATCAAAAAGATATTACGGATTTTATGGCCTGGTTATTGCCCACGATAGAAAAAGGGGAAATAGACTCTCCTAAAGAGTTTGCTACATTTATGCGGGAGCTGCCGGGGCAATATATGGGTTTTCTGAACCGGCGTCAGTTCTCCAGAAGCACTATTGGTCGGAAGGTTTCGGCGTTAAAAACATTTTTTAAGTTTTTGATTAAAGACCGGTATTTGGAAGATGGAGTGCTTCCCTTGACCTTTCGGCGGCCTAAGCCGCCAAAACGCTTGCCGGATTTTTTGACGGTTGACGATGTGGACCGGCTTTTAATGTATTTAAAGCAACTACCTAATAATAACCCACTCGCACTAAGAAACCTGGCGATGGTGGAGTTGTTGTTTTCGTCCGGTATCCGGGTCAGTGAGCTGGTAGGACTGAATTTTGAGGATATCAACTGGCAAGAAGGGGAGTTACGGGTACGGGGAAAAGGCAGCCGAGAGCGGATCAGTTTTATGAGCCCCAAGGCGTTAGAGGTCTTAAAGGACTATCGAGCCCGGTGGCCGGAGCTTTCTGTAGAAGAAACTCCGGAGCCGAAATCGCCGGTGTTTTTAAACCGAAACGGCACCCGGCTAAGCGCCCGGAGCGTGGGTCGGTTTTTGGATGATTTGCAGGCAGAGGTTGAAGGGAGCAAGTCGCTACATCCCCATATTTTTCGGCATTCTTTTGCCACGCATTTGCTGAACAACGGGATTGATTTGCGGGTGGTACAGGAGCTATTGGGGCACGTGAGTATTCGCAGCACCCAGATTTATACCCACATTACGACAGAACGGTTACGAAAAGCGTATCTTAGCGCGCATCCGAGGGCACAGTAGTATATTCCGGTAATCTGCTTAAGATTTCTCCGGCAGTATAGAGTGAACCGGTTATAACACCCAAAGCGTTTGGCGTTTCTGCCAGTTGGGCTTGAAATGCTTGCCATCCAGCTTCAAGAGAGTAGTGATCCACGTTAGGTTGCTGAGAACTGTTATGGGCCATAACGTTTTGGGGATCGTGGTACAAATCTTTATTGTTACCGGGTACCCAGTGACTTGCTATGGTTTGTTCAAATTGGGTTGTTAAATCGATAAGATGTTGAGGATCTCGGTTGGTTCTCAAGCTGAGTAGCCAGATTAAAGGACGATCTGGAAAATAGGATTTTATATCTTCTGATAAAGCACAAAAGCCTTGGGCGTTGTGGGATCCATCAAGGATCAAACGTTGTTCCGGTAAATATTGAAACCGTGCAGGCCAATGGACAGATGTAAGTCCTTGTTTGATGGCATCTTCTGGAATCTCCCAGCCTTGGGGGGGGAGGTGAGACAGGATGTCTTCAACAACAGCAAGGTTTCGGGCTTGATATCGCCCTAGTAATGCCAGTTCAATTGACTCATCGGTTTTTGCATTGCGGAGAGACTGCTTGCCGGTATCCGTAAGGTGTTGAACCTGCCAAGTGTCTGAGGCGATAGTGATGGGTCCTGCATTGATCTTACATGCTTGGCGGCGGATGGCTTGCATGGCTTCGTCTGGGATATTTGGCCCTAATACGACCGGAGCACCAGGTTTGAAGATGCCAGCTTTTTCAGTGGCAATTGCACTCAGGGTGTTGCCCAGGCGGTCCATGTGATCGTAGCCGATGCTGGTGATGGCAGTGACCAAGGGGTGGGCGATTACATTAGTTGAGTCCAAGCGGCCTCCCAGACCGGTTTCCAGAATGGTGATATCGACGGGTTGAGTGGCAAAATACTGGAACGCCAGGGTGTTGAGAAATTCAAAGTAGGTGGGCTGTTGTTCTTTGGGCCAGTTTAGATACTCTAAGTGGGCTTTTAGGGAGAGGATTTCGCGGTGGAAATCTACGGAAGGGATAGGCTCTCCGTTGATGCGGATACGTTCGGTGACATCGATTAAGTGAGGGCTGGTGAAGGTGCCGACTTTATAGCCTGCGGCAGACAAGACAGCAGAGAGCATTGCAGTGACTGACCCTTTGCCGTTGGTACCGGCAATATGGATAGTGGGAATTTTATCTTGAGGGTTTCCCAGCGTACCAAGGAATCTTTGGATTCGGGTCAGGCCAAGTTCGATGTGGTCCATATTTAAGCTGGACAAGTATTTTCGGGCGGTGTGACCGGCTACTCTCTCCTGATGTTCATCGATAAGAGGTGATGGGGGGTAGACTTGCGTCTTCATACTGTTATATAGATCCGCATTTTTTTGCAATCACGGGGTTTACATTCTAAGATAGTCTGGCTCTGGAAACCAGCCATGCCCCTCTCGTGTGCGAGAGGTACAAGTATACAGGAACCTTGCTTGTGGAAGCTTTTACCGGACTTTTGGGTATTTTGGCGCTATTTGGCCTTGCCTTTCTTCTGTCTAACAATCGTTCTGCCATCAACTGGCGGCTGGTGATTTGCGGGCTGAGTTTACAGGTGATGCTGGCGTTGTTTATTTTAAAGCTCCCCTTGGGTCAGGCCCTGTTTGGCGCTGTGGGCCAAGGGGTTGAAAAGCTGTTGAGCTTTGCCGATGCCGGAGGCGGGTTTGTGTTTGGACCTTTGGTGTCAGACCCAGACAAGATGATTGAGCTGTTTGGCCCGGCAGGTGGGTTTATTTTTGCCTTTAAGCTGGTGCCCACCATTATTTTTGTATCGGCGCTGGTCAGCATTGCTTACCATACTGGCTTAATGCAGAAGGTGGTGAAGTTTGTGGCCTCGTTGGTTTATAAATTGATGGGCGCCAGTGGATCTGAGGCATTATCGAACTCTGCCAGTGTTTTTGTGGGGCAGATTGAAGCCCAGCTGTTGATTAAACCTTATATTGCCAGCATGACCCAATCTGAATTATTAGCGAGTATGGCGGGGAGTATGGCCTGTATTGCCGGTGGGGTAATGGCGGTGTATATCCAGCTTGGGGTTCCTGCAGAGTACTTATTGGCAGCCAGTTTAATGGCGATTCCGGGAGCATTGGTGATTTCTAAAATTATTTACCCGGAAACCGAAGCCTCAAATACTCGTGGAGACGTTAAACTCTCTATTGAAAAGCAGTCCGTGAATCTGATTGATGCCGCAGCCAGAGGATCTTCGGAGGGGCTTAAAATCGGGCTAAACGTCTGCGCCATGCTGATTGGATTTATTGCCCTGATTGCCTGTGCCGATTTTGTGATTGCCCTGGCGGGAAAAAGCCTTGTTTCTATAGGGGCGCCATCGGAAATATTGGGTTTGAATCTGAGTGATCTGGCCATCCAGGATATTCTGGGAACAATGTTTTCTGGAATTGCAGTCATTTTAGGTGTCCCAGCACAGGATGCTATGGTTGTTGGGTCTTTGATGGGCACCAAGATGGTGGTGAACGAGTTTGTGGCGTATATGAACCTGTCACCGTTGATTGCAGAAGGCGCATTGGATCCAAAGTCAGTGCTTATTGCCAGTTTTGCCTTATGTGGGTTTGCCAACTTTAGCTCCATTGCCATGCAGATTGGTGGCATTGGTGAAATGGCGCCAAGCCGGAAAGCAGACTTAGCTCGGCTGGGCCTAAAAGCAATGATTTGTGGAACCATGGCGTCTTATGTTTCTGCCGCATTAGCAGGAGTGTTGATGAGTACGGGTGAGTCCACAGGAGCATCTTATGTATTGCCATTGGTAGGAATGGCAATTTGTGCCGCTATTTTAATGACGGCCAACAAGTTGATGGTAAAACCAGAAGATGAGAACAATGAAACCACGTCAGAGGTAGTTACCACCCAGCCGACGCCTGCCTAATATTGTTCTCTTTAATATGACGTACCCTTGATCATGGCATCCAGCTTAACCTCTACTCTGAAGCAACAGGCTGCTGAACATCACCGGCAGCCTAACAGTTGGCTTACCTGGCTTTTAATGCCTGCTTCCTTTTTATATGGCCTTGTTTCCTCCATTAGGGTATGGCTGTACGACTGCGGTGTATTGCCCATCGTACGGGTAAATGTACCGGTTATTAGTGTGGGGAACTTAACCACTGGCGGTACGGGTAAAACACCGGTGATTATTGCGCTGGCAAAAGAACTTTGTACCTTGGGCCACAAGGTGGTGATACTGAGTCGGGGGTATGGAGCAAGCCATCCCATCAATTACGGAAAAGCAACGAATCCTGCTTATGGAGATGAGGCCTATTTGATTCAACAAGCAGTCCCACAAGCAACAGTGATTGTGGGGAAAAACCGATCTAAGAATGCCCAAAAAGCTGTTCAGGATTATCAGCCGGATGTGATTTTACTGGATGATGGTTATCAGCACATGCGATTAGGCCGGGATGTGAATTTATTGCTGATAGACGGGAACGAGCTTTTGGGGAATAAGCAGGTGCTGCCGGCAGGACCGTTAAGAGAACCCTTAGGCCAAATAAAGCGGGCGGATGCGGTGTTGTTGACCAAAAGCGTGACAGCCGAAGGAAAATCTACGGTAAGCCAATGGGTAGAAACTTACTGCATTCGTAAGCCCAAGGTACAGTTGGCGCCGTTTGAAACATCTGGATTGCGACGTGCCGAAGAAAACTTGGTTCTACTGAATAAAGAGGTTTCTGATTTAACGAGTCGAACCGTGGCAACGGTATGCGGGATTGCTCATCCGGAACCGTTTGAAACTGCAGTGAAAGCCTTGGGCTTCAAGCCGATCAAACGGTGGCGGTATTCAGATCATCACCGTTATACCGTTGATGATGTGAGAAATATTCAACAATCTTTATCGACAGAGGATGTCTTAATCACCACAGGTAAGGATTGGGTGAAGTTAGCATCTCTTGTACCAGAAAGTTTGAAAGAACGGACGTATGTGCTTGAAACGTCGCCACAATTATCATTATCGGATTTACCCTTGCCTACCTTGTTGAAACAACAAAAAGATCTTTCTAAAAATGGATAGCAACACCATTAGTCTGCTCTTTATTGCGGGGTATTTTGGGCTAATTTTGTTGTTGGCCCTGGTCTTTAATCGAAAATTGGTGACACTGCCGGACTTCTTCTTGGCCGGGCGATCTTTGGGATCGCTACCCATTACCTTTACCTTTGTGGCGTCTTGGTTTGGCGCGGCCTCGACTATTGGGTCTGTTGGCGCATTCCACGATTTAGGCCTTAGTGGCGCCTGGAAATTGGTGATTCCCTCCTTTTTATCATGCGCCCTCATCACATTTGTGATGGCCCGACGGGTGCGGCGTCAAAACAGCTTGTCTCAACCCGAGGCTGTCGAAAAACATTATGGAAGACTGGGACAGTTTCTGTTGTCTTTAGTGATCTTAAGCTCCGTCACGGTGTTTGTAAGTTCCCAAATGGTGGCGGGCGGCGCCTTATTCCATTCGTTTTTGGGATTGGACGTGATCCAAACCACCTTACTGATTACCGGTGTGGTGGTGATTTATTCCATGCTGGGAGGCTATTTTGCGGTGGTGGTCACCGACATTGGTCAGTTTGTAATGTTTACTCTGGCTTTACTGACATTATTAGGGTTCTGTCTTTATTATGCCTGGGTTACCCCAGATTTTTTTCAGCACCTTTCAACTCAGATTCCACCCACATTTTGGCAGCCGGGAGAGAATTTGCTTGAGAACCTGTTTTTAACTCTGACGTTTGTGACGGCCTGGATTATTGCCCCAGAGATGTGGCAACGAATGAGCTCTGCCCGAAATGAAAAGCAGGCTTTTCAAGGGGCTGAAAGAGCCAGCATAGTGATTTTTGGACTATTTACAGTGGTGGCAGCCATTGGGATTTTAAGTGCCGGAATTGTTAATAACGGGCAGTCTGCGTTGTATGACTTGGCTCGTTTGCTTCCTCATCCGGCATTAACTGGGCTGGTATTGGCAGGGGTACTAGCCGCCATTACCTCTACCATGGATTCCAGCATTAACGTGGGTAGCCTAACCCTGACCCGAGATCTCTATCAGGGTTTTTTACGGCCACAGGCAACAGAAAAAGAACTTTTGTTTGTCAGTAGAATGGCCACGGTTTTAGTCGTCATTCCGGCAACTCTCATTGCGTTACGGTTTCAGAGCATTATCCAGGTGCTGTGGATATCTGCCGATATTTACGCATCCACTATGTTCTTCCCCATTATGGGGTTGTTGTACGTGAAAAACCCCGGCAAATGGAGTGGAACACTGGCTATGATTTTTGGCACCACGGCGGTTTTGGTTAGCGCGTCCAATCAATATGGTTGGGTATCGTCGCCGGGAAGCTGGCCGTGGCCAAGTTGGCCGTATTCCACCTTGGTGGGGGTGATGCTGAGTGGGGTTGGTTTTGGACTTGGGTATTGGATAAGCCGCTGGAATAACCAAAGCTTGGATGGGAAGCCAGTGGCGTTCTCTCGAGGGTAAAGGGCACTCCAGTTGAAGGGGGCTTTACAGATGATTCGACTGTTTTTGCGTGTTGTTCCGGCCAAAGCCATCGAACCAGAACTTCGTTAGAGAGCACAGGTCGGAGTACACCCTGAGTCAAAGTTGTTAGGGCTGCTGCTGAAAGGAGCTGGATTTTCCAACTGGGACTTTTGGCGGCAGATTTAACACCCTGCAAAACGCCACCAAGTATTATACCCAGATAATAAGGTACGACATATAGTGGTGCACTTACCAGCTGCCTGGCCACTTCTTGGCGAACCAGCATATCCCGCTCTGCCGGTTGAACGCCTGCATTCTTTAGATGTGTATTCATCACGAATGGGGTAACAACTGATGCTGGGACGAATAATAATCCGGCCCAGAACACAGCAGGATCTGTATGCTTTATATTGGATCGAATGGCTTGCCATGAAAGCTGCTGTTTTACACGGCTTGTAAGACTTGGCTTGAGACTTTGGACGGTATGCTTTGCTGTTTGAAGCAGTGGACGCACGGATGAGATGGGTGGCATGGTGTTTCTCCCTACGCTGGTATTATCCAGATCAGGTTATCGGGTCGTATCCGGTGTCTATTGTGAGGCAAGGATACATCTCAGCCGGTTTCCACCAGCTCCCCGGTTGGTCTAATCATTAGTAGCTTTATAACGCTCAGATTGTAGCACAGCCAAAAAGTTTGCCTAGAAATGTAAAAGACTAACGAATTGTGCCATAAGGGTTGCGATGAGGAGGTGTTGCATATGGACGGTTAAAAGTTGATGGCATTGGGTGTAATGGTGGGCGTCGAGTGAGTCGTATTGTACCTGGATTTCCATCTGAGGAAGGAGAGAATGCTGGAAGCATAACCGGTGTTTGCCAAGTCATGGTCAATTTTCCGGGCACAAAGGTTTGAGTAGAAGCATTTTGCGAGTTGCTGGCTGGCTGAGGAAGGCCAGGAATAGGAAGGTAAGGTTGTACAGTTGTTGATTTACCAGACGACTTCTTGGGGCTTTCTAGATGGAGTGTTTCTTTTAGATTTTTAAGAATCGAGTAGGCTAAGAATGGACGAACCATGAAGTGGGAGAGAGTGCCTGCAGTGAAACCTGCCACGTTTTCCAATGTTGCTATCACTTCATCAGGCCTTAATTTCAATTTTTGCGCGAGTTCGTTTATTTGTCCATATTTGTTGAGCGCTCTGCGGGTAAGTCTTCCTGCACCCAATACAAATCCAGTAAATAGTGCGGCATCCACAAAGCTATCTACCATAACCAGTAAAGCTTCTCGTTGGCGCTCTTTAGGGGAAAGTCCTTCTCTTTTACCTTGCCGTAAAAACATGGCCCCAACCACTACCGGTGTGACGATCATGGCGGGGTAAATCATCGCGCCTTTTACATACCGGTTTAAGGTTCTGTAGGCCGTCTCACTATTACTAAATTTTCGGTTTAGTGGTTTGTAGATGAATTTATGCATGAACCGGTTATTTAGTAACTTCTCTTCCAGACGCAATAAAAAGCCTGATTTTTGTAAAGAAACGCTTTGTTCTAATGGATACGCGTGTTTAGAAGAGGCTGATTCAATAGCCTTTTTACGGCTAGATAAAGGTGTATGTGAGGCTATTGCATTCATCACCTGGGAGACCTTTGTCATTGTGGGCCTCCCTGTTGATAGAAGTTTTGGTTCAACCCGAATTGTGGATAACTGTAAGGCGCTGCATAAGAGGGAGAAGGTAGGAAACCCGGATATGTCGTTTGGTTAAACGCATGTCCGGTGAATCTTGCCCCTCCCTCTACAGCGATGTTATTTCCCCTCGGGGTAACTCCCATCCCTTGGATCAGATTTTCCTTAGCAGCAGGAAAAGAGGAATAACGATTGAAAGAATTGGCTGGAACTTGTTTTGTGGTTTGTAAATTTGATTGATCCTGAATCCCCATTGATGCTTTTAGTTTCAATAAAATATTGGATGCAATAATGGGGCGGGCTATCCACTGTCCTAAAGTTGTTGCAAAGACAACACCCATAAAACTTTTTAATGGATCAAGTAAGTCGTCGGTTTTTAATCCTCGTGCTTTTGCCACTTGATGGATTTTGCCGTACCGAGTAAGTGCTCGGGTGGTTAATGCATAAACCCCTAAAATAGTTCCAGCGTGAATGACGAAATTCATCAGATTATCGGCAAAAACCAGGGCTGCCTGTTTCTTATTTTCTTGGGTAGATAATCCGTCTTTCTTCCCTTGCCAGTAATATACCATTGGATTAATGGCTATAGGTGGGGCACAGGCCAGTACAATTATGGCTTTGACGTATTTTTGTAGTTTCCCGTAGCGCTCTGGGCTACTGGTAAGCCAGTTGTGTAATTTGTCGTAGACATTTTGCTGAACAAATTTATTGTTCAGTAACCCAGCCTCAAGCCTGTTATACAGGCCAGTCGGCTTGGATGCTGCTTTTAATGCGGTGAATGCAAATTTTGGCCCAAGCGATGTGATGGTCATCGCCGACCTCCTTAAGTATTTATCCCGCTTTATGGGATGAATTTTGCCTTGATGGCGAAAAAGGGTATAGCCTGATAAAATCCATAGAGCACCGTTGCATAGGCAAGTGAATTAGCAACGGCTGCTCTTGAGGGATAAAACATTTCTTTTATTTGCTGCTAAGCTAATCTATTATACCAAAACCGGGCAAAAAGGTTTGTTGATACTGGTCATATTCTGAACCCGGCGTCTCCGGTTTAATGAAGAGGCTGTTTTACTGGACTTTTGGTCCCAAGTACCCTTTTATTCATAAATAGTAACATTAAAGGAAATCCTGATATGGCTGATATTTCAACACCAGACACCCAGGCTCCCCTTTTAGTCCGGGCTTGCCGGGGCCAAACACTTTCTCGCCCCCCTGTTTGGCTAATGCGCCAAGCCGGTCGGTATATGCAGGCCTATCAGGATATGCGAGCCAAATACAGCTTTTTAGAGCTGTGTAAAAACACGGATGCAGCGGTAGAGGTCTCTTTACAGCCGTATAAAGCTTTTAGTACCGATGCGGTGATTATGTTCTCCGACATTCTGATTCCTCCAGAGGCGATGGGAATGGAACTTACATTTACCGAAAAGGGGCCAACCCTTCCTAACCCTATCCGGTCAGCGTCAGATATTGACCGGCTCATTATTCCGGACCCAGTGGAAAAAACGGGATTTGTGATGAATTTACTCAATAGTCTGCGTCAAGAGCTTGCTGGGGATTCTCAAACAGCCCTCATCGGTTTTGCCGGCGCTCCTTGGACCTTGGCATCCTATATGGTGGAAGGCGGTGTTTCTAAAAACTATACCCATATGAAAACAATGCTCTATAACGACCCGACAGCCTTTCATCGACTGTTGGATAAACTGGCCCAAACCATTATTTTGTATCTAAATGCACAAATTGAGGCTGGCGCCCAAGTTGTACAGTTGTTTGATAGCTGGGGTGGCATTGTTTCTAAAGAGCTTTATCGAGAGTTTATTCTTCCCTACCATCAACAGGTCATATCTGGCCTGAATCGCCAGGATGTGCCCGTTATTCTTTACGTCAACGGGTCTGCCCATGTGTTAGAGATGATGGCCGAGGCTCAGCCGGATGTCATTAGCGTGGATCATTTAACTTCTTTGACAGAGGCAAGACGCCGCGTTGGGGATAGGTTTACCTTACAGGGCAATTTAGATCCTACGGCGCTGTTTGCCAAGCCAGAGGTGTTAAAGCCCATGGTGGATACTCTTCTGAAAGAAGGTGGCACAACAGGGTATATCTTTAACCTGGGTCATGGCGTACTGCCTAAAACCCCGGTTGAGAACGTGAAACTGGTGATTGATACCGTGAAAAATTATTCGTGCGAAGATAGTTTCGTATCAGTCGTACACCCTGCCGTCTGTACTTAAGTCAACGTGTTGATTCCCAATGTGTATCCAATGCTGCCAGATCCCTAGGAGTTCCTCGTGAATACC
Organism: Vampirovibrio sp.; assembly: GCA_019634025.1. Lineage (GTDB taxonomy): Bacteria > Cyanobacteriota > Vampirovibrionia > Vampirovibrionales > Vampirovibrionaceae > JAHQWC01. Next base: position 3,458 of record JAHQWC010000150.1, on the reverse strand, counting down.
GGCACCACACTCTCTAAAAAAAGTATGGCTAGACAAAGCAGCCCGGATAATCAACTCCGAGAGATTCCCCTGATTTCTCGATCGGTATTAGAAAAATATAATACTACTGGCCCCCGATACACCAGTTATCCTACTGTGCCTGAATGGACAGCGGATTTTGGACCGGCAGCTTACGAACAGGCTGTTCGACATACAAACCTGAGTGGAAATACGTCTCCTCTATCCCTCTACGTGCATCTGCCATTTTGTGAGAGCCGATGCCTTTTTTGCGGGTGCAATGTGGTGATTACCCGTCATCACGAGGCTTCTCAAAAGTATTTAGATTATCTGTATAAAGAAATGGAACAGGTTGCCCGTTGGATGGATACGAGTCGACCCGTGGCTCAATCTCATTGGGGCGGTGGAACGCCAACTTTTTTGACGCCAGAAGAGATAACACAACTGTTTCGGTTCAAACAAAAGCTATTTAATTTTTCGGATGATGCTGAAATCGGGATAGAAGTCGATCCTCGTGTCACCACAGATGATCATCTGGTGACGCTGAAAGAATTGGGCTTTAATCGCATTAGTATGGGCGTGCAGGATTTTGACCCAACAGTTCAAGAGGCTATTCACCGGATTCAACCGGTGGATATGACCGGCGTTATGATCCATCGATGCCGGGAACTGGGATTTGAAAGCATTAACGTAGACTTGATTTACGGGTTGCCGCATCAACAGTTAGAAACCTTCCAACTCACCCTCAAGCATATTTTGGCGCTAAGCCCGGATCGTATTGCCCTTTATAATTATGCCCACGTCCCTTGGATGGCGCCTCATCAAAAACATATTGATGAAGCCTCATTGCCAGACGGTGCTGAGAAATTCCGAATTTTTCAGAAAGCTATTGAAACCTTGATTGAAGCGGGGTTTGTCTACATAGGCATGGATCACTTTGCCAAACCCACTGATGAATTGACCCTAGCCCAAGAGGATCAATCTCTCCACAGGAACTTTATGGGCTTTACCACCCAAAAAGGCTGTGATCTCTATGGATTTGGGGTCAGTGCGATCAGTGGCTTACATGGCCATTATTCTCAGAACCAGCGGAAACTGACAGACTATTATCAGGCGGTTGATAAAAACATAGAGCCGACCATGAGAGGGCTTGCTCTTTCTGAAGAGGATATTTTACATCGGGAAGTCATCAACACGATATTGGGTCATGCCCGGTTAGACTATCATCAAATTGAAGCCGAATTTAAGATGCTGGAGAGTTTTGGCGCACCCTTTAAAACTTATTTTAAAGACGCCCTGGAACAGTTAACCCCAATGGCGGAAGATGGTTTACTCCGGCTTACGGAAACGGGCTTTGAGCTGACCTTGTTGGGTCGAATTTTGAGCCGGAATGTGGCCATGCCCTTTGATGCTTACCTGAAAGTAAAAGATCCGGATAAAACCGCAATGTTCTCGAAAACCGTATAGGAAAACATAATGACTTCAACGGAAAAACTTGGTGTTCTCTTCCTTAATTTGGGCGGCCCAGATAGCCCCAAAGCCATTCGGCCTTTTTTGATGAACCTGTTCTCGGATCCTGATATTTTTCGGCTACCGATCTCTTGGCTCATGCAAAAGCCCTTGGCCTGGTATATTGTGACGTCTCGGATTGAGGAAGTGATTGAGAACTACGAAAAAATTGGTGGACGATCGCCGATTTTACCCCTGACCCAAGCTCAGGGACATGCTTTAGAAGATCGATTGGGCTTAGATGGTGTAGATGCAAAAGTCTATATTGCCATGCGGTATTGGAATCCTATGACCGACGAAGCCGTCCAGCAAATGATGGCAGACGGTGTCACCCACTTGGTGGTGTTACCACTTTACCCGCAGTATTCATACTCTACTACTGGCTCCAGCTTGAATGAGTTGGATCGGGTAATGGCACTCCGCAATTATTTTCCTAAAATGACCACCGTTGAATCATTTTACAAGCTTCCGCTCTATCAGTCGGCTATTGCCGAAACGATTCAGGACGGGTTGAATGATCATCAGTCCGACTGGAGTTGTCCTCGTGAAGAGGTGTTAATCCTTTTTAGTGCCCATAGTCTACCGAAAAAGTTTGTGGAAAAAACCGGAGATCCCTATCCAGATCAGATCCGGGAAACCATCGAACTCATTATGAGCAACTATTTCCCCAATAATAACTGGGAGCTCTGCTATCAAAGTAAGGTTGGTAATATGCCCTGGTTAGGGCCGGATACCGACGGCATTCTCCATTATTTTGCGGCGACCCATGTGGAAAATATCCTCATTGTTCCTATCAGCTTTGTGTCGGATCACATTGAAACCCTGTTTGAAATTGATCAGCTTTACCTCCCTCTTGCCAAAGACCTAGGTATTCCCCAGTGTCACCGGACGCGAGGATTGAACAGCGATCCAAAGTTTATTGACGCTTTGGCTCACCTGGTAAAATCTGCCTTGAGGAATGATCTAAAACTAGATATTGAAGCTTCTCCAGCAACACCTCTTGAAGTGGCTTCTAATCCCTAATATTGCTTAACCCAGAGTTATCCTCCCAGCCATGAACACCTCCGATACCATTACTGAGAGACCTTGCCGACCCGGTAGCGAAAAAGGCAAAATAGATGTGATCGTGATTGGTGCCGGGATATCTGGCTTAACGGCAGCCTATCGATTACATCAGGCTGGAGCTTCTGTTCAGATAATAGAAGCAGGTTCAAGACCTGGAGGTGTTGTCCAATCCGTTGAAAAAGATGGCTTTCTCATTGAGACGGGCCCCAACAGCTTTCAAAGCACGGGTGAAAATATTATGGCCTTATGTCGAGATCTGGACTTAACCCCACAACCCACTGCGGCCTTGGCCAAAAAGCGCTACATTTATCATTCCAACCAATTACTGCCTCTGCCCAGCAACCCACTGCAATTTCTGACGACACCGCTATTATCTCTTATAGGTAAGCTTCGGCTCCTGTCAGAACCTTTTCAGCCCCGTTATCAGGGCTTTGAAGAAGAAACTGTTGCCGAGTTTATTCGGCGGCGGCTGGGGAATGAAGCCTTAGATCGGTTGGTAAATCCCTTTGTCTCTGGTGTGTATGCTGGAAACCCAGAGAAACTGAGTGCTCAAAGTACATTCTCAGCTTTGTGTAAGTTTGAACAAGAGCAAGGGAGTATCGTAAAAGGAGCACTTCATACCAAGAAGCAAAAAAAGAAAACGCAACAAGGTCCTAGAGCACCATACCAACTCCTAAGTTTTAACGGTGGTCTGACCCAACTACCCAAAGCATTAGTGCAAGCCCTTCCTTTAGGCAGCTGTCGATACAACACCAAAGTCAACGCGATTCAAAAAACAGATGAGCACTATTCCATCCTGTTAAGCGATGGAACCCAACTAGATACAGCCGGTGTGATTATCGCAACACCTGCTCAGCAGGCAGCCCTGCTTTTACAGGGTATAGCTC
>JAHQWC010000149.1 GCA_019634025.1 Vampirovibrio sp. | reverse complement strand
GAGTTTCCTGATCTCAGACTGAGAGATCCGGATGTCACAAAAGACTTACGCCAATACATCCGTGAATTAATCCAAACCGTAAATCCGAAAACCGTTTATAGTTTTGGCCCTGACGGAGTTTCCCGGCACCGGGATCATATTCGCATTGGGGAAGTTACCTGGGAAGTGATTCAGGCGCACAATAACGCCTATCAACAGACCCCATCTAAACAGATCGAGCTATTACAGGCTCAGCTATCCGATCAATCCAAACAGATTTTTCAGGACTGTTTAAAACCTTCTGGAATTAGAAATTGGCGGTTTCCTCTGACTGCAGTGAAGATCGATTTATCGCCATATTTGTCTAAAATTACGCAGGCATTAAATGTATACCAGTCTCAATGGACATCTAAGGAAAGAGCTGGGTTTGAGGACTACTATAAACGCAATCCAGTGGTGGAATTTATCCGACCTAAGGTTGGCACAACCACATAAGACAGGTACTTACTCAGTATAGCCTCATTCACACAGAGACTGCCGTTCTTGCAATCCGCCGTCCTGCGGCACGGTTTCAAACTTACACAGATCGTAGCCTTGATCGCCCAAAGTGGTTTTTACCGATTCCCATTGGTCTGGGGTTAACGCCGGTTTTCGGGAAAATACCCAGCCGTATTTTAAGCTGGGTACGCCTACCACGGCGTATTCATAGTTGTCATCCAGACCAATAATCCAGTAGTTTTTGCCAAACCAATAGCGCCAGCCAAACAGTTTAAAAAACGTGGCGCTCAAAATAGCATTACTGTCGGTATCCACCACCTTGGCCCGGCCCAAAAACTCTTTGGTTTTGCCAGGCTTGGTTTCGCACTGAAAGTAATCTTCAAACACCGGTTGTTTATCCGACTCTTCATCCAAAATCGTGTAGCGGACAAAGGCATTTTGGGTGCATTTTCGTTCAAAAAAGTAGGGGATCAGGGCCACTTCATGCCATTTGCCCTGGTATTTTTCCGGGTCGACTGACTCGACCGGTGTGAGGGCCAAGGCTTGAGAAAGCCCCGACTGCATCAATAGACACGTAAGAAGAATTATGCCTATTAAAAGGCTTTGGAAAGTAGTATTCATGGTTCGTCGCTTTGCTGCTTGGTTGATGATAACGGGTGAAAATTAACCTTGCTCCATTAAATAAAGAATCTATAGATGAGACAAGGTCTAATCTTAGGCAATAAAAATTTTTTTCTGTTTTTTTGGGTGGGTTAGCCAATTTCTGTCTGTATTTGCGAAGTTAAAAGGAATCCCAGAATGAATGGTTTATATACGAGTAATAACATCCGGTTTTCGGCGAATGTCATCCTGTCGGATTGGGATCATACCATTGCAAAGTGGACGGACTACCCTGCGCAAAAATATGAACCAAAGCATTTTGAAAATGCTGTAAAGGGCTTAAACGACTGTGCCAAGGCAGGAGACTATTTGGTTCTTACGACAGGCAGGAGTCCTTTAAAGGTTTCAGAAAATGCTCATTTATTAAGACAAGTCCCGTGGCATGCCGCCTCTGGCAATAACGGACAGTTTTATGTGAGCAATCCTAATTTTGATCACTTTGAAAAAAATGCTTTTAACAAACAGTATGAAAACTACATGGTTCACCGTTCGGTAATGCCGAATGCTTCCGACATTTCTGACAAAGCGTTATGGTCTATCGGGCTATTTCATCAGGGCGTGAGTGATGTATTAAAACAATTAGGGTATGAAGAAAAAGATCCGACACAACACTTTGAAAATTTTAATAGCGGTAAGAATGATAGAACGAAACTCCGGTATTTTGTAAAAAATAACAATTGGCAAAATTCAGTCTCAGTTGTACGTGATCAATCCACATTACTGGTCGGGCCCTTTAACGCTGATGGAAGCCACGGGAATAAAACAGATGTTCATGGTGAGATTGCCGAAGAAATTGAGCCCCTGCTGACAAAATGGTTAAACAATAAAGGCATAAATATTAAGACAAGCCATCATAAAGAATATAAAACCTACTATTCCGTTCACTTTATTCCTGCAGGCGCCGATAAATCGGCGCCGATCCCATTTGCCATTCAACAGGCTGAAGAGAAGCAAGGTGAGCCTATAAAAGGTGTTATCTCCATTGGCGATGATTTGAACGATCTCGCGCAATTAGCGCCAATCGGTTACAAAGCCCTCAACGGTCAGAAAGAGATTCCCAACTATCCTGTTGTGGTTGGAAACCTGCTATCAAAACCTCTGGCAACATACACGAAAGAAGAACAAGCTCAGGTCAGAAAATTACGGGCCAATCCCCGCACAATTTTTCTGAATCCTGAAAAGGGCAAAGAGATAACGATGTCTGAGGCGCTGAAGAAGCAGCGGGAAAGAATTGATCTAAAAGCCTAGGTAGGACCTAGGCCAAACAAAGATTGGCACTGGAACCTTAAGGATGAAAATGGTCGGGATGACAGGATTCGAACCTGCGGCCCCCTGCTCCCAAAGCAGGTGCGCTACCAAGCTGCGCCACATCCCGGCACGTTGCATACTCCTCTATATTATGACAAAAATGGCCAATGCTGCAGTTGCTTTATGGTCTAGTAATATTGTTAAGGGATCTTACCAAAACTTGAAACCGTCTGTAAATCAGGCTATGATCGGATTATGAGATTATTTCCTTTATTTGTCAGCGTAATGCTTCTGGCCCTGATGGTGCCAGTAACTTACGCGCAGGTGGGCATTCCACCCCAGGCCAACCCGGGGGTGGTCAACCAGGCAGAATTTAACCGGTTTCGGATGCGAGGCTACTCGCCTTGGGCCATGCGACCCATTACCGAGGCAGATTTGACCAAGCCCAAGACCGAAGATTTGATTCAGTTTGTGGATACGGATGTGGCCGGTAAGGTCATCAAAAAAAAGCCGGAACGCAAGCCACAGCCTTAAGTTTTTTAAACGCAACGAATAAAGACCCTTCTCGTTTGGGTTGTCTGGTGTTGGGACCTTGCGCGTGGTTTAATGCCTTGCGTATAAGGCTTTCAGTTTTAATGGGTGATTCGCCAGTGAACGCTTCGACACAAACCACCACCAAAAATATTCGGTTTGCCAGCCATTCTGATACACCGTTGTATGAGTTGGCTGAAACAGAGGGTTCTCACAGCCTTTTGATTCGTCACCAGACGACTCAAGAAACGGTGGGGGCGATTCAGTCAGAGGGTGCTTCAACGGCGGATGTATTGATTTACGAGGGGAAAAGCGGCCTTTCTGTCGTGGTGACCTCTAGCCTTGGGGTTCGCTACTTTGGACTACCGGGATCCTCTGTCTCTGTAGAAGGTATCACCGTTTCTTTGCAAGGCGACCCCATTGGTCAAAGCCAAAACAACGGCGCATCTGGCCCCACCGCCGAGACGCAAACCGTGACTGCCCAGGCCACTATCCTGGGTGCGGGGCTGGCTACCCGGTTTGAGCCGGTGAGCGGTGAAACAACGCAATATGCCAAACCCGCAGTGCCTTTGGCGGGTGATCGCTCTGTAATTCTCTGTATTACCGACGTGTTGGCCAAGCATGGGTTCTCCTCCGTGTTTATCAACACCTTCTATATGCCAGATTCCCTGAAAGCCAGCTTAAAACCGTCTCCGATCAAAAATATTCAATACCTGGATGAAGATCAGCCGTCCGGTACCGCTGGAGGCCTGCGCAAGGCCATTGAAAACCCTGCTTTGGGGATCCTCGATCCCGCTCAGCCGGTGCTGGTGGTTCAGGGCGATGCCGTGACGGATGCCGATTTTTCGGGGCTGCTTCAGGCGCACCAAGAACAAAATGCCCTCATCACCATTGGCTGCCAGTATATTGGGGATGAAGATGTCGATAAGTTCGGCATTGTGGTGACGGATCAGGCCGGATCGGATCAGGTGTCCGGCAGCGTGCAAGGTTTTATGGAAAAACCGGCTTTAGCTGAAGCCGGATCTCACCGGTTGGCCAATACCGGGTTTTATGTCTTTGCTCCGGAGGCTTATCCGATGATTTTGGCTTGCTACGAGGCAAAACGACAGGCCGCCGGAACGGGTGGCACTGATGAAATTGATTTGGACTTTGCCAAAGATATTTTTCCGTACTTGATGCAGCAAATTCAATCAGGCGCCACCTCTAAGACTTTCTGGGCCCAGAAGGTGTCTGGCTACTGGTGTGACATTGGCAACCCGGCTCAGTACGTGCAAAGTATCCACGATATTTATGCCGGAAAGGCTGATTTGGTGATGCCTGAAACAGCTGGCGAGTACTACGATCAAGGTATCCTCTATTGGCCAGGTGCGAAAAAAGCCTCAGAGGCAGAAAAGCCGTCTTTATCGGGTAATGTGATTGTTGCGCTGCCGTATCAGCCCACGAACAGCTGACGTTTGCCGTATTACGAACCTTTATGAAACGGTTGACGAATAATGTTTGACGGCAGGGGTGCTTTGGTTTTGCATGTCCTATTGGGCATCCGTTATGAAGCATAGGGATAAATCTTGTTATTACTTGTCACAAACTGGGCTTTACGGGGTTTTGAAGTCATGTTTGCCACCCTTGTAACCATGTAAGGATCCCGAAATACTGCTGCCATGAACCTGCCAGCCCTGTTTCAACAATTTTCCAACTCGGCGTTTGTCAATTCGCCGGCGACGGCAAAGTGGATGTCTACGTTTACCAACCCCACCCCCACCAACCCCATGCCGGTGGTGGCGCTGGAAGGATCGGTGATTGCGGGGAGGAGTATTGGAGAAGCTGAGAGGAGTGGCTTTTTAGGGTTTCAAGAGCGGCTGTTTGAAGAAAGTATTGTGGCGTTCTTCTGGTTGTATGGCATTCGGATGATGAGCAATGGGTATAACAAACTGATTCCCAGGCTACCGTTTATCCCGGATTCTTGGAAATATACCGATTTTAGTGTCCGGTGGCCGGATACCAAAGTGGGCTGGTTTGCCAAAGGAAATAAGCGTCGCTCTTTGGATTTGACGGAGTTTCAGTGGTATTCGGTTAATACCAAGGAAGTCATTCGTTCCATGGCAGTGAAAAGCACAGGGTTATTACTAAGTGCTGTAGGAATTACGGTGGGCGTGATTGGCCTGCTGATTCCTTGGTTGAACAAGAAAAAAACCGAATGGATTTTAAAAAACTTTTATCAGGGCGAGCACAAGCAAACAAAAAAGCAGGCAGGGCAACCAATCCAACTTTCTCAAAATACTACCCGGCAGGGGCTTAACAGGCCAAACAAGCAGATTAACCAATCGCTGGCCCCGTCTGGCATCTATCCATACCAATATCCGCCTGGTCTCTCTCTGCCTATTCCGTTGGGATTTGGCACAAACTCATCCTTTAATTTGGAAAAATCTCCCCGGTTTGGCTTTACTGGGCAGGCATTAGCCAAGGGTATTGGTTCTGTGGGGCATGCTGTTGATCAAACGACCTATGGCAGCCTGTTGACGGCAGACCTGGGCGTGACTGGTGGGCGGGTCTATAGTTACGGTCAGCGAGATTTTTATGACGGACTGGAGCACCTAATTAAAGACTCGTATGCGCTGGTGATGTATATATTAGCGGTTCCATTTATGGTGAACCGTATCTTTAATCCGCTGGCTAAAAAACATGCCAATACCCAGGTGCAGCTAGAGCCTAATGTGGCTCAGTATTTAAACCGGCAAATCATGAACCGGCTTAATGGTGTGCCTACGTCTGCCAAAGAATTGCGTCGCATATTACTGGGTTACGGTAAGACAGAAAAATTGGCAGCAGCCGAGAGCTTATTAAAAGTGCGGTTGAGGGCGGCCTCTTCAGATAAGTTCTTTGAGCTACTGAAGTATGAAATCAATAGCTATCTTGGTAAACCGCTTCCGCCTGCTGTTTTTGAAGAGTTAAAACAGATTATGGCGCCGGATTCAGTTCAAAATCTGGTGCATGCCAGAGATGTAAGCCGGGCTTTGGATGCGCTGCAAAACCCACAAGGGCTCTTAAAACAGGTGCTGAAAGGACAGGTTCCCTTAGACTTAACCACGGCTATTCAACAGGCGTTTCGTCACTCGGTGGGCCTGAATCTTGCAGGGCTTGAAAAAATTATGACCCATGATATTCAACAAATTCCGCCGGAGGTTACTGGTCGGATTTTGGATCGGGCAAAAACCATGGCGGCTCAACATAGCATAAAGCTGCAGAACTCTGCCTACAGACGAATCTTAAATTTAGCAAAGGCGTCGTTAAACTTTCATTATCCCCCTTCTACTCGGCCCGAAGTATTAAATAGTTGGTTGATGAAGTTAAAAGATACTGCGCCAGGTAAATACCATGCAGCTCAAAAGCTTATACAAGCAGAACGGCTCTCTCATTGGTTGGAAAAAGCTGCTTATAGGCATATTGGTATTAAAACTCTTGTATCACAAGAGTTATCCGATCTTTTGAACGATGCTACCCATTGGAATCAATCCGGCTGGAAGCGATTTGGTCGTGCGCCGATTGATCATCGCGTCATAAAACAGTTGCAGGTATGGAATGAGCAGCTTGAGAAAGCTGGAACACTTCGGATTGATGTAGATAAACTGCAGGAAATAACTGGTCTGTTGAAAAAGAACAGCTCTGGGTGGTTGGTCAAATTTGCAGATCGGCTTGAGCGATTTGAATTTGTGCTTAAAGATGGGGTTCCTAGTGAAGATGGGCTAAAAGCCCAGTTGCAAAAAACAGTGAGGGGGTTAATTGCCACTGTTGATGAACACGGCCAGACTCCGGGAAATAGAGAACTGTTCCACCAATACCGGGTGCTGCTTAAAGAATTATCTCATCCGGAGAGCCATCGGTTGATGTCATTAGATCTGGGGCACTACTCAGGTGGAATCCTTGATCGCAAGGTTTCAGAATTGCTGCAAGATGGAATTGTCAGGGAGTCTGAACACTTGATGGAAGGGCTGCGTCAACTTGGGGTCTTGCCGGATGATGCGCGAGGGTACCTGAGCGAGAAAAAGGTGCAAGACATGCAGCAGCAGATTAGAGGGTATTTGGATACGGTGATCAATGCCGTGAAAGAAGAATTTGGTCATACTGAAAAAATTAAGCCGGAACAGTTAACCCGGATCTTGACGGATCGGCTGAAAAAAGCCAGAGGCGCCAGGATGTTAGCTTATGGAGCGGCTATGGGTGTTGCTTCAATAGGGTTAGGCGTTGTAGGCCCTTACCTGCAGTTTTTATCTACCCGGTTGCTGACCGGCCATTATCGGCATCCGGGGATTGCTGCGGCTAAGGAGTCATTGAATGTGGACGGTCAGGGAGCGTTTCAAAGTACAAATCTGGCACCTCAAGATAATTACCTACCTTTGCATCGAGCCTATGAGCAATATTTGAACCCGGCCAATTAGATATTTCTTCTTATTGGTGAGGAGCGCTTATAAATTCTTTTCTCTGCTTAACCCAGGGTGCCGGATGTCTCGGTAATTACAGGTGCTTGTATTGGCGCATCGGTGTTAAACCCTTGCCAAATGAACAGGCTACCGCTAACCATCATTGTAGCGATGAGTATCCATTGAAACCATGTCTTGGTGGTCGTCATCGGCTTGTATCCTGTCCTTTTCTACGTGAAGGCCATGAAATGCAAGACAAAGCAAATCAGCCATCTATTATTAAAAAAACAAATAAAAGGACAGAATTGCCCTTTTTGTCTTAATATATAAACATTTGTAACTTAACCGGATGGCAGTATATATGCAGAATTACCCCGGCTATTTTGCTGGGGCTGTCTTTCTTTTGGGTGCTGTCGCTGGGATCAAGAAATGGTCTGGAATCAGGGGTAAGGTTTCTTCCACCTGGAGGGATGTTTTGGGAGCAGATACCGACACTTTGAGATGGGTAGGCCATTGGTTGGGGTGGGCGTGAATATAGGGTAGCAACTCAATTTCAGCCAGGGTAAACAATTTATCTTCGCCAGGCGCCAAGACTGGCAGATCTGTTTGGTAGGTGGTTAAGGTTTTCCATTGGGCGGTTTTTTCCAGGTGGTCATAATCTGTCAGTAACAGCTCAGGATCAACACGCCATTCTCCTGTTTTTATGGATACTGTTACCTGAATACTAATGTCGAGTAATGCCACTTGGGACGAGTTGTTGAGAAGTACCTTAGGGCGAAATATCCAAGGGTGAGGGCCCCCCATTGTTCGCCAGACTTTAAAAGGTTCTTCAATGCTGGCTTGCTGGTAGGACTTGCGGGCCAGTTTCTCCAGTACCTCTGGGTAGAAAGCGCCTCGGCTCTGATTTACCTGCTCAGCCTTTAGTGCTAAAAACCGGGCATCTTCATCCAGTTTGTAATAAAACGCCAGGGGTTTTATCTTTTCTGGTTGAGATGTAGAGGATAGGGGTGGCTTGCTTTGAACAGAAGCGGATCCCTTTATAGGTGCTTTTCCAAGCCTTTTTGAGCGTGCATTGTCAGCATTTACTGATAAAAGAATGGCTCCAGTAATGAGCCAGCTGAGTAACAGTAATATGATTGAGGATGATTTCATGTGCGTAAACCTACGGAGTATTAAAAACGGCTTTTTTATATTAAATGGATATATATCTCGATCCTAAAAGAAATGTAAAGCTGACTCTATGTAAAGAATAGCCGAAAAAGGGCAATTTGCACCAATAAAATGTTTTTATTATTTTAAGAATATTGGAGAGGACTCTTTATAAGATTATAGAGAGTTGAGAGAAGAGGATCGTATCCCAATGGTTACCAACAACCCACTTTTAGGAAACTTGCTTTCCCAGACAATGATAAACCCAAATGCACCCGCTGCTGTATCTAGTGGCTTTGACCCAATGGGTGGCCTTGGATTTGGCGGTGTTAGTTACTTCAACGATTCTAGCAGTTTCTTATCTACTATTACAGGCCAAAGTGGCGGATTGACTGCGCCCATATGGGGTGGTAGCGGATTTAGCAGTATTTTTGGTGGCAATTCTTTTGGCGCCGGTTTTGGCGGTAGTGCTGGTAGTACCAGTGCCAGCAGCGGTTCTATGGATAGCTTTATTGGCCAAGCACTGCTTCAAGGGATTTTAAACGGTGATTTAGAAGTATCGCAAACTAATAATAACGGAAGTGCCAGTGATGCGGATGCATCGGATAAATCTGGTGATGCCGAGGCAGGAAGCACAGATAATAAGTCTTCTGAGACTGAATCTGGTGACGCCAAAGCTGGAGAGTCTGAGCCTTCAGATGATAAGTCCAGTAACGGTAGTGACAGCGGTGAAGCAAATGGCGGGAGTGCCTCAGCCGGTAGCAGTTCTGGAGAACCCAATGATTTTAATCAAATGTTACTAGATTTATTAGGTCTACGTAACAGCATTGGCCGGACTGCCGGTGAAGAAATTAGAAACCGTACAAACGGTCTGAACAACCAAACTACCAACGATATTCTGGGTATGCGAGGAATCGGCGGACGCCAATTGTTCCTGGGTGAAAGCGGTGTAGATAGTAATATTGGACTCTTGGATGGCATTCCGGCTTTCAGCAGCCTGTTTGCAGCAACCGGTAACCTTAGTGGTCTTCTTGGTTTTGGGTTTAACGGTGGTCTGAGTGGAATCCTGGGTGGCGGCGGGAACCCGGCGTTTGGATCCCAGTTCTTAGGATTTGAAACCGATTCCCTGGGTGGACTGCCCTTACAACTCTAAATCTTTTAGCTTTTGGAAAGCCGGTCTAAAGCGATTGATGTTGTGCTTTGAAGAATGGTTCAATGTGGTCTTTTAACACTTGATCGATGTCGCCGGATTGGTTGAGGAAAAAGATGTCCAGGTATTCCCGGGCACCCATCACTTCTTGGGCTACCGCCATAGCATTGGGTAGTAGGTGTGTTTCCCATTGCTCCGCTTGATGATCCGGCATCCGAATCCCCAGTGCCAAATGATAAGGTCCTTCGGCAATGGATACATGGAATGCATAAGCTGTTTCTACCAAGGCCTGATGTTGGTGAAATAAGCCGGTTAACCGTTCTTGGAGGGTATCCGGTAAGGGTTCATCCAGTTTACTAATTTGGATTTCGGTATCTTCCTCAATCTCAAATCCATGATGGCGATCCATATGACCTTTGGGAATCATACCATCTGCCAAATACGTCATTTCATAGGTCTTAATCTCGCATCCAACCGGGCCGGCGATATTAATGAGTAGAGAATCGACGCCTTTTTTAACAGCTTGTTGGCATAAAAACCGGAAGGGTAGAATCACGTATCCTGCGTTGGGATCGGCCCATAGCTCCCAGGACTTTAACGAAGTGAAAACTGGAATGCCTGCTTGACCGGAATTGTTGATTAATGTCAATAAAGAAGCTTCCTGCGGCTCCATTTCTGTTTCGGAGCTTTTACCGGAGTTCTCTTCAGGCTCATTTGTGGGCACCAGAATAGAGGACGCCATCAGAGCTTTATATAGATCCGCTAAAGGGTTGGGTTGATCATTTGGTTCCTGATGCTCTGCATCTGCAGAAAAACAAGCTGCTGTGACTTCCGCCATCAGCTTTTCCAGTCGTTCTCCTGGTAGATCCAACTCATGGATGTTTTGTGTTTGGGTATTCAGGCTAGTGGGTTGTTGTTGCCAAAAGCAGACTTTACTTTTAACCTGATGAAAAAGACGGGTTAACCAATCAATCATATGATGCCGCATCCTCACGCCCGGTTCATTCTATACTGATTAAAACGATGTAGTCAGGGTATCGGCTGGATACTCACACATCTGAAGGTATCCCCGTTGAATAGGTGAGATTTACACGCAAATGCGTGTTTATCTGAGGACTCTGCTGTTTTAATTTAAAAGAGTCTCACTCTTATCTCTTGCAGTGCCGAATGAAAGAAATTCCTCTATTTAAAAGGTTTTTAATCAGCCAATAGGGGCTGTGTTATGGCCTGCGAAGCTTTCTGCAGACGCAAAATACCAATCTTTTTCATACGAGGATGGAATAGGATCTTTCAGGAGGACGCCGGTTTCCAGATACTCATACATCTCGGCCAGATGAGACACCTTGGTGGAGTCTATTCGGCGTTGGATATGCCATGGCCGCAGTTGGGACGGATACATTAGGCCAGCTGCGCCTAACAGCTCTTTAAAGTTCTTGAGTGTTGCATGGTGGTAACTGGCTACTCGCTTGCTCTTGTGTTCTACCGATAAGCCTTTCATCAGATTGGGATCTTGGGTGGCCACTCCGGTGGGGCAGGTATTGGCATGGCACTGTAAG
>JAHQWC010000148.1 GCA_019634025.1 Vampirovibrio sp. | reverse complement strand
TTACGACGGTGGGCGTCAACCCCTCACCACACTGGCATGGCCCCTAAGTAGCGCTGAAGCCAGAACCATGGAACGGTTGCCGCTAACGTTTATTCGTTGCATCGATTGTGGGCATGTCTATAACAAAGACTTTGACTACGCCAAGGTGCCTTATTCTGATAAACCCAACTTGATGTTCAACAAAGGTGAACTCTGGCAAGAACACCTCAGCCTTATCCGAGATCGGATTCTGGAACACCTGCCGGAAAATCCAACAGTGATTGAAATCGGCTGCGGAGATGGACACCTGCTTAAATCCTTGGCAGATGCAGCACCTGGGGGCCGCTATATAGGGTTTGACCCAAACAGCGCCATTGACACCTATCATGGCAAAATAGAAGCCTACCCTTGCCTGTTTAAACCGGAACAACACATGGCAGAGTACAAACCTGACTTAATTATCAGTCGACACGTACTGGAGCATCTGATGAATCCACTGGGGTTTGTCCAGTCTCTATCGTTTGCCACCGCATGGCATAGACTGAATACCCGACTGTTTATTGAAGTGCCTTGTATTGACCGAGTGTTTGACACCGGGCGAACGATTGACTTCTTTTATGAGCATAACTCCCATTTCACCACCGAATCTCTGACCCGGCTGATGAGCCGGTGTGGCAGCAATGCTGACTTTGTGGACCGCGGCTATGATGAAGAAGTGGTGTTTGCCATGGCCAAACTGGGGAGTAACCCGGAACAGGTGGAAAACGTAAACCAGGCCCTAGGGTTCCATGAGCAAGCTGCAAAGGTTGACAGTACTGTGCGCGATCAGCTCTCAGAGCTATATGAGTCTGGCCAAATTGTGGCGGTTTGGGGAGGCACCGGCAAAGCATCAGCGTTTATCAACCGCTATCATGTAGATGCGGAAAGATTTCCCATTGTCGTCGATTCCGACCCGGATAAGGCTGGTACCTTTGTTCCGGGGATGGGTCAAGAGATTCATACACCCGATATATTGCTGAACCGCCCCGTGGATACCATTGTTATTGCAACACAGTGGCGGGCCAGAGATATTGTGTTGGAAATGGACCGTTCCGGCATCCGAGTCAGCAACGTTTTACTAGAGTACCAAGGAAAACTGGTGGACTTTTATGGCGATCCGCACCCGTACAAGGGGCTACAGACTATCCGTGATCAGTTAACTGAAACGACTTAGGCTTTGGTCCACCCTCTCAAAGGATTTAATGGGCAGTACTCTTTCTAAGGAAGATTACATTGCTCCTTAATCTAAGGATGACCGAAGGGCTTGGCTTAAAGTCTGAAAGTTCTTCCATAAAAAATCCCCTTCATCCTATTTTGGGTGAAGGGGATCACTGTAAAATCCTTTTTACGTGAATGACATCCGTGTGAGTTCAAAAGGGTTATGGGGTGTTAAAGATATCGATGAGGGCTTCAATCTTTTTCTGAGCGTCCATCAGGCGTTCAATCTCACTACCGATATCCAGGCTGCGAAGGGGCGGAATAGAGGCTTTGTGGTTTTCTTGTGCAACCTGAAGCCGGGCTTTGGCATTAATTTTTACCTGGGCAGCTTGACTGCTTCGGTCGAACAGGGAAATCACCCTTGAGTCTGATGTAGTTTCAGTGGTCATCATTCAAAAAACCCTCTATAGTTAACGATTAGGAGTAATAGATACCTTTAGTGCTGAGTGGTGTTGGTTTATGAGCTGTTTTATAAGCGGTTTACTTACTGTTGCAACAGGCCTAGAATAAGTTCAGGGTTTGAATTAGCCTGACCCAATACACTGACAGATGCTTGTTGCAGAATTTGTCCTCTGACTAACTTTGCGGTTTCTTCGGCCACATCCAAGTCTCGAATCCGGGAGTTTGAGGCGGAGAAGTTCTCAATAGCTTGGCTGAGGTTGTTGATAATACTATCCAGTTGGTTTTGTAAGGCACCGATAGTGGAGCGCTGAGAGGTGATTTGATTCAGATAGTTCTCTACATTGCTCATCAACTGCTGGGCATTGGCAGTGCTTGTGAGGGCAGTGGTATCGGTAGCGGGGTTATAGAGATCGTTGGCGTTGTTAAAAACCACGCCATCGTAAAATGGGTTGGCAGCCAGTAAACCAGCGGCACTAGTCGTTTGAGAATCAACCAGACCTAAGCTAATGTCTAACGTATCGGTTACGATAGGCGAACTGGAACCAATTTGCAGCCGGGCGTTAGCCACACTGCCATCAAGGAGCTGGATACCGTTAAAATTGGTAGATAGAGAGATTCGATCAATATCATCTGCCAGCGCTCTAATTTCCCGGGCAATAGCATTTCGCTGGTTTTGGTCATTGGTGTCGTTTGCAGCCTGAACTGCCAATTCGCGCATCCGTTGCAGGTTATTGGTAATGGTGGTCAGACCACCTTCAGCCACCTGCAAAATACTAAGGCCATCTTGAGCGTTTTGAAGGGCTTTCTTACCGGCTTGGATTTCGCCTATCAGGTTTTCGGAAATTGCCAATCCGGCAACATCGTCCCCAGCCCGGTTGATCCGAAAACCTGAGGATAGCCTCTCCATGGATTGTTGCACACTGGTGGAGTTTCGTTCCAAACTCCGTTGGGCAATGAGGGAGGCGACATTGGTGTTGACCACAAGCGCCATAATAGTTCTCCTTAACAGATTTGAATGTATAAGGCGGTCACGTCCGTGTGTCCGCCACCCATCACACGTTCTTTGGTATGTTTTACGAATTTCCTTTACTGAAGAAGGTATCGAGAGAGGCTTGCCAACCTTGAGACGATAGAGATGGAATCTCCTGCCAGAAGAGGAGAGTAAAAGGGTGTTTCCCACTGGTTGTAGGAGAAGCAAAGCGGTTTCTTCCTCTTGATGGAGGAGAGGGAATACCATAAGAAATAAAAGGGGCATACCCCCTCTTTCCTGTCTGAATGGGTGTGATACACTAGTGCGTGCTTCGCGCTTCGGCAGTGCTGTAATGATTGTTACCACAATCATATTTTTACCCTTCTGGAGCGGATTATAGTCGGCAGCAGCTACATTTTGGCGGGGTATTTTAGAGATGAAGATGGCAATTATCGGCAGCGGCTATGTGGGGACCGTGACGGGAACCTGCTTGGCAGAGATGGGGCATCATGTGATTTGCGCCGACATTAATGAAGCACGGATGCATAAACTCCAGTTGGGAGAGGTGCCTTTTTATGAGCCAGGGCTGGAAACCTTGATCCGCACCAACCTTGAGAGTGGCCGGTTGATGTTTACCACTGACATTGCCGAAGCCGTATCGGACTCAGAGGTCGTATTCCTCTGTATTGGTACTCAGCTGCTCCCAAGTGGCAAGCCGGATCTGTCTGCCTTAACCAAAGCCGTAAAAGAGATTGCCGCTGCGATGGATGGGTACCGATTGATCGTCGAAAAAAGTACCCTGCCGGTCAAAACCGGTGATTGGTTGAAGCAAATGCTTCAAAATGAGCTGAAGAAAGGTGTTACCTTTGATCTGGCTGCCGTACCACAGTTTTTGCGCGAAGGCCAAGCTGTGCAAGATTTTATGCACCCTGATCGGGTGGTAATCGGTGCAGACAATCAGCAGGCGGTAGACACCTTAGTGGGTATCTATAGACCTATCAATGCACCGCTCTTTATCACCGATATCAACAGCGCTGAGCTGATTAAACATGCCACTAATGCTTATCTGGCGATGAAAATTTCCTTTGTGAACTCTATGGCCCATATTTGCGAAAAAACCGGAGCAGACATCACTGAGGTCGCTAAGGGGTTGGGAATGGACCGTCGAATTGCGCCAGACTTTTTAAACGCTGGTATTGGGTATGGCGGTATCTTTTTTCCAAAAGATATTAGCGCTCTGGTCAATATTGCTGATGAGTTTCATATCAATCTGGACTTGTTAAAAACCACCGAGGTTATTAACCGGTACCAGCGAATCAATTTTATTGAACGGATTGAAAAGTCTGTTAAATCTTTGGAAGGAAAGACAGTCTGCATCTGGGGGCTAGCCTACCGACCCAACACAGATGACATGCGAGATGCTCCTAGCCTGACTGTAATTCGTGGCTTACAGAACCGGGGCGCAAAAATTCGAGCCTATGACCCAATTGCCATGGTAAACACCAAAGAAATATTACCCGACGCAGTTTACTGTAAGGACCCGGTAGAGGCCGCCGAAGGAGCCGACGTTATTGCTATTCTGACGGAATGGAACGAATTTAACTACGTGAATTTTAAAAAATTAAAAGAAATCAGCGACTGTCGAGTAATTGTAGATGGTAGAAACTTGTATAACCCTCTTCGAATGAAGAATATGGGATTTACATACATCAGCGTTGGTCGTCAGCCTGTAAAGCCCTTAACGTAAGGTGAATACAAACACTTATTGTCCGGCGCTGGTTATTGTCGGCTATATAAATCTACCCGTCAGCGGATCCGCTATTCCCTCTTTTGATACTCATAATGTAAAATAATGTAAAGCGGCCGTGCAAGATGGGGTGAGAAAGCGATCTGGTGTCTTATTTGGAAGAACAAATTAGCCTAGAGGGGATAGATCAGCTAAATCCTCCCCGAATGGAGCTGGTTCAAGCTGGGACGGCATCTGTTCAGGCGATGAAAAGCCGAATAAATGATGTGGCTGGGTTTTTAGTCCGGCGTCAGCAGCAACATGATCGGGCCTTAAAAAACACCCAGCGTATCTTTGACGGCCTTCTGGATGACCTACACCCGGTTTGCAATTTTTTCAAAGAAGCGATGCAAGGCAGTGGCTTACCGGAGCAGCGGATATACGCTGATATGGATCCTGACCGGTCTATTGGCATTTTAAATTTGTGTTGGCATACCCTTAGCTTTATGGCCCGAGGAAATCACCTTCCTATGGCAGTGGATCGTCCCAACCGCGAACCTCTCTTTACCGGAAGGATTGTAGCCATTAGTAGTGATTTTGCCGATGGCTCCCAGCAACTGCACTCCGGAGACTTTCATGATGTGTTGCAGCATGAAGTGGCCTCTCTATACGTGCCGGCTGCTTCAGACGAGCCGGTAATCATGAGAATCCCTCACCTAGGCGGCGAAGACTTACAATTTGAGCCCCGGGAAGCGGCACGTCAGTTTCTGCTAAAGACAGTAGAAATGGTCTGCAGCGGCGGAGCGTTCCATGAAAAAAGCCTGTTTTAATTGCGCTTTTAATAAGTAAAACGTTAGCTTACCTCTATAGACTCACGCATGTGCGTGTTAGGCGGCGAAGAAGCCTTGGTTGAAGTTAAAGCTGGAGTAGAAGGGGTTGGCGTAGCTCACAATCATCGACGGGTTAAACGGGTGAGTAACCATGGCAAATGCTTGGCCAGAGGCTTGAGCCCCCAAGAATCCTGCGTTGGCATTGCCGCCCATGGGGCCGATGCTGGTAGTAAAGGTACCAAATGGAGTAACGGCTCTACCACCTGAACCACCGAATGCGGTTTGCTGTTGAAACTGGGTAAATGGATTCACGGGTCCGCTTTGCATAAAGCCGGTTGGAATTTGAGGGGCTGTTTGGCCAAAGCCACCGCCTGGTGAGAATCCACCAAAACCACCTTGAACAGGAATCCCTCCGCCTAAAGTGGGGTTAATGCCAAAGCCGCCTGATACACCGATACCTTGCTGTGGGGCGCTCATCATACTCATGGTAAAGGAACCGCCACCGGTGGATAAAAAGTTCATAAATGAAGACGTGTTAGGCATGGGTATTGACATGGGTATCCCACCGCCAATTCCACCTGCAATACCTGCGCCACCGAGCCCGGCAGGAGATGCCATATTGCCGAAGAATCCGGGAGTTGCTGCTAGCGCGTTACCAGCACTGATTGGGTTAATAAGTCTTTGTGTTGCGGGGATGCTTCCGCCAAAGCCAATTCCGGGTGAAAAACCTGCCATGAGATTCGCTCCTCCTAACGTTCCGCCTGATGAACCGCCTGGCGGCGCCTGAAAACTGAGTGGGCTGATGTTGTTTTGAAAAGGTCCGATGCCTGAACCAAAGGGTAACGGGTTAAATCCATCAAATGGCGTTACCATTGTTGGGTTAAACGGGTTTTGAATCCCAAAAGAGTTGGGAGTAATAGGGTTATTGCCACCAAAAGGTTGTGCAAAGGGTGAGGCGACACCCAAGGTGTTAATGGTATTGGCCGGAGTGATAAATCCTGCTGGAGATGGGGCGGATGTGCTAATACCCATTGGGCCCACACTAACGGTACCGCCTCCGCCGACGGAGGTATTAACCGCGCCGAAAGGTGTTAGTGATGAAAATTGTACGCCACTCGGATTAAATCCGCCTGGCCCTAACAAGGTGCCCATACTCGATCCTCGCTCTCCTTAAAAAATAAGCGATATGTGCTAATAAAGGGGGGTATATTTAATATCTATACATATAAAAACAATTTATAAGGTGAAATTGTGCAGATTATCCAGTTTCTCAATAAATTGTTACAAGACATGATCCAAAGGACATACCCCTGAAATCCAATGGATGAAGTCAGATAGATACGAATCCTCAAATATGGTTATATACATTCGGGGTTGAAAAGCTGGAAATAGAACTATACTGAAAGTTATGCCCTGTTAAGGAGAAGTAGAACTGTCTAAGCCTTGTTTAAGGGTTTCTTCGATCATTCGAGAAACAGTGGGCACAACATTTTGTTGTAAGTCATCGGGGCAATCCTGGATAAGATCAATGGCAGAGCGCAAGGCTTCGTTTAAATCGTACCAACGCCGAGATTGAAATGGCTGCGGGTTTTGAAGAGATGCTTCCATCCTCTCCCGGACCTCGGTTAATTCGGTGGTTTCCCCGTCCTCTTGCTTGTGTTCAATAATAATTTTAATGATGTTTAATGCCACCTGTGCCTGATACTTGTCTGGCGCCATCCGTAATTGTTCCAGTGCTCTGGTAAGTGCCGGATCGTCATCGTACCAACGGTTGTGATGGGCTGTATTTTCCTCACTCATAAGCGGTTTGGTGGTTCCCCGGATTGAAAATATTTTTTAGAAAGGCCTTTGCGCGCCGGTAAATATGGAAGATGGAATGCCAAGGCAGTAACGACCATTGTACCTGGGGTTTGGTTGACAAGCACCCTCCATTGGACCCATAATACCTCGTGCACGGCATAGTAGCTCAGTTGGCGAGAGCGTGCGGTTCATACCCGCAAGGTCGCTGGTTCGAACCCAGCCTATGCCAATTTTTAAAATGTGACCCACATCACTGCGGGGATGCATTGTAGGCAGTCAGTTCTGATTATGAGGTGGACATAGCAATGTCATCGTCTTCTCCGGTGAATCCGCAGTTTCAGGTATCGGTATTGGTTTTTATGAAGTCATTGGCTACCCCTGTGGTGCTATATGCCGACAATCCTAACCAACTTTATGATGAGCTGAAGCAGCTTATCAATAATGCCAATGCCGCCAGTCCCAAACTAATTGAAAAACCAGGCATTGGCCCGCTGAAAAAAGTGTCTTTTCTGGACACAGAGTTGGCCGGGGTCGCCATGCAAATGGATCCGACGGTGGGGCAGCAGCGGTAATAAAGGTGTCTACGGTGTATCCGTGGCCAACCCTTTTAACTTAACCTAAAGTTAGCCGGCAGCGTTATCCAGTTCCAAAAGCTTTTTCTCAAGCAGCGTAATGTGTTGCTCGATTTCGTCTTTTTCACTTTGGTCTTGGACCTTGGTGACATAGAGTTTAAAAATCTCAATGGCTTCAGTGTACTGCTTGTTTTTCTCTAAGGCGTATCCCAGGTTGTTATATGCAGTTGCATAGTCTGAGTCAATTTCAATGGCTTTTTTATAATTCACAATGGCTTCATCCAGTTCGCTCTGGCAGTACAAGGCTAAGCCCAGTTGGTTAAATGCCTTAGCGTAACTGGGGTCAATTTCCAGGGTCTTTTTGCAATACTCTATGGTCCCATCCCAATCGCCGGTTTTAGCTAAGCTGATAGAAAGCTCATAGTTGATTTCTAGATTATTAGGATCCTGTTCAATGGCTTGCTTATAGGTCTGTACGGCTTCCTCAAACTGGGTGCTTTGATCATAGAGCTTGCCCAGGAACAACATGGCGTTGACATTATGACTATCCAGTGCGATAGCTTTTTGGTAGGCCTCCAGTGCTTTCTCTTTCTCTTGCTGGGCTTCAAACACTAACCCTAATGCATACTGAGAGTCTCCATCCTCAGCGCATAAGCTCAAGCTTTTCTCCAGAGATTCTTTTGCTTTGTCATACTTTTCTTCCTGATAGTGAATCAGGCCAATGTTGTAGTGGGTGTCTGAATCTTCCGGGTTTACTTCAAGGGCTTTGGCAAAATAATTTTTGGCTTGCTCCATGTTATTTTGTTTTTGATAAATCAGGCCAAGGTTATAGTAAACGTGACTATACTCGGGATTTTTCTCAAGGGCTTTGAGAAAAAGCTCAATCCCTTTCTCCACCTCTCCCCCGTGGCAATGGTCTAGTGCCTTATTATAGTACCAGTCCGCATTCCTGCTGTATTGCAGGTAAAAATAAGCGCCGGCTGCGCCTAAAGCGGCCAGGACAACAAGTCCAATAATAATGCCGATAATCAGTCCCATTTTCTAACCCGGTATTCGTGCCTGAGGATCCTCTCCTCATCTTAGAAGAGGATCTGACAGGGTAGCATCCTTCAAAAAGCCCTATTCTTAATGGATTAAGGTCTGGACATTGCCCTTCAAGACCACAGAATTAAAGTCTAGGGTAAAGTTACACCGTTGAGCCCTGCTGGTGATTGAGCCACTTCTGGCAAGAGTAACGCCGCCACTGGCAGTGATCCTATCTGTGTCTAGAGACCAGGTGACTGTGGGAGCAGTGAGGCGTTGGCCTTTATTATTAATGGATTGAATAGTGACCCCATCATGTAACATGACGGCATTTTTTTTGTTGTTGTAGTTGCCTGTAGGTGCCTTAAAGGTAATAACGGCATTACCGCTATCGTTAAAAAATTCTCCTTCTACCCCGCTTAAATCTGCAGTACCGTTGTCTTCGCGCAGTACGGATTTATCTGCTCGGATTTCCCAGACCTTGGTGTCACCCCGGGTAACAATAAACGAGGCGTCTTCTCCGTAGGAGCCGTCGGGCACGTCCTCATCTGTAGTACTGTCTTCAATTTGGGGCAGTTCGCTCATATCCGGCGGTGGTTGAAAAAGCCACCAGCCAATCCCTATCACCAGGGCAGCCAATACTGCGACAAAAATAATCCGGGAGTTTATCAATTTCATAGCGCACATCGTAGCCCTTTCAGGATAAGTTGTCGAGTTTTAAGGAACGATTGGGTATGTACGGTTGCAACCTTGTGGTTGGTATTCCTTCGCAGAAGGGAGTTCATTGTGTGTCAGTACTGATATGGTATAGAAGAGAAAAGGGAATATTCCTGGATGAGCCTATCGGGTGCCAATTTAATAGAGTGCTTAATAACCGCATGGCATCAAGCGGTAGAAACCTTAACGGCAAATATATGGACGCCGATTCTCCTGCCGTTTTCTGCCTCTCAAAGGATTTACTGGTTTTACCTGGCTTCCGCACTGGTTATGGCGGCAGGGATCTTTCTCTGGCAGCAGCGCGCTGCAGGTCGGTCTGTTTCTGTCAAAGGCATGGCGGCATACCTGTTTCCAAGACAGGTGCTTTTTCATCCGTCTGCGGTGGCGGACTACCAGTATTTTTTGATGAATATTCTGTTAAAGACCTTGGTCATTGTCCCGGTGTTTGCTTTGCTTACCCCCACCATTGCCGGGTGGGTGGAAGGAGCGTTAGAACCTGTCGGCCTTGCCGGTGTATTCGGAAGGGCCAGTGTAGGCATAGTCTTATTGGTTACGGTTTTGGCGGCAATGGCCACCGATTTTGCCATTTTTTTGGCTCACTATGTTCAACATAAAGTGCCAGCCTTTTGGGAGTTCCATAAAACTCACCATTCTGCCGAAGTGCTGACACCCATAACTGTCTACCGAATGCACCCAGTGGATGACTTGCTAACCGTAGTATTTGTCGGCGTCATTTCCGGCGGGGTATTGGGAGGCGTGCAATACTTGTTTGAAGAGTATGTGCCGATATTTACGGTTGTGGGGTTGAATATCCTGGTCTATTTATACTATCTACTGGGGTACAATCTGCGGCACACTCATGTATGGTTGGATTATGGCCCGTTATGGAGCCGGGTGTTCATTAGTCCGGCTCAACACCAAATCCATCACAGTAGCTCTCCTAAGCATTATGATAAGAACTTAGGGTTTATGTTTGCTTGGTGGGATGGTTTGTTTGGCACACTGTACGTACCGGATAAACAGGAAGATATTATCTATGGCATTGGTGGAGGGGAAGACAAAGCCTTTCAATCTCCCCTTGCTCTCTACTTCCAACCCTTTAAGGTGTTCTACGGAAAGTTCCGGCAATTGAAAGGCTCTGTCTTTGTACTGTTTTTGCTGATCTTGTTTGGTTTCTTATATGTAAACAAGCTGTTGGTAGGTTTTCAGTCATTCACACCGCCTCCCATCAATGAAGACAATGTCTTTTTAGAAACCCTCACCTGGCCGCAGGTTGAGGCAAAGGTTCAGGGTGGCGTCACAACGGTGTTGGTCCCTACCGGTGGTGTTGAACAAAATGGCCCGCATATGATATTGGGCAAACACAACTATATTGTTCGACAGGCCGCAGCTCAAATTGCTCAAAAGCTAGATAATACTCTTGTGGCTCCTGTCCTAACCTATGTGCCGGAAGGGGATATTGAGCCGGCCACCGGCCATATGCGCTATGCCGGTACCCTCAGTGTGCCGGATCAGGTTTTTGCCGACGTGCTTGAGGCCACCGCCCGCAGTTTAAAAGCCCACGGGTTTAAACTCATCTGCTTTTTAGGTGATAGCGGTGGTAATCAGATGCAGCAGGAAGCGGTGGCTCAAAAATTAACGACGTTGTGGCAAGGTGAAGGGGTAAGGGTGCTTCATGTAAAGCGCTACTATATTCCACAAGACCAAATCTATTGGTTGAGCGAGCAGGGACTGTCGCCTGCCCAGATTGGTACCCATGCGGGTATTCGGGATACATCGGAATTATTGGCGGTTTATCCCCAGGGCGTAGACTTGTCTTCTTTGGATAAGCCGCTTTCCGGTAACCATGACTCTGGGTTTGATGGAAACCCCCGAATGGCATCTAAAGCCTACGGCAGGTTCTTACTCAATATGCGAGTGCAGGCTGCTGTCAGACAGATAAAGCGAGTAAAACAACAGCCATAATAATTTAGAATATACAGCTCTCACCTTGGCATACCCTTCATTTGCCACGGTGATACTCACCTTTATATATAGGGTTTTTACATATATAATTATATAAAAATAATATATCACCCTCCGGGGTGATAAAAAAGATCTCACCTCATACTAATATATGATTATAGATATGAATATTAAACCGAATGAATGATTTGTTGATGTCTTACAGATAACTAAACCAAAATGTGAGGGTATGAAATATGAAAAATATGAAAAAACTGAAAAAGAACAAAGGACAATCCTTGGCTGAGTACGGCTTGATCTTAGGTTTGATTGCTGTCTTCTGTATCGGCGCCCTTCAGGTGTTAGGTACCAACATTAGCCAAAGCATGCAGAACATCTCCAACTCTCTGCAAGTTATGGGTGGCTAATCTTTTTACAGAGTTATTCCCTGGGCATGCCACAGCATGCCCAGGGGGTTCTCTATACTTACGGTTTGTTTGAATGGAAGTGAGGGATTGAAAATGTGGTTTCCGGTGATGCCAAAAAAATTAAACGGGCAATCGTTGCCGGAATATGCTCTGACCATCGCCTTAATCTCACTGGTGGGCCTTAGCTTGTCGACTATGGGTGAGACCCTCCGGGATTTCCTCACCAATTTTGCCGGGATGATGCCGTAGAAACCGCGCAGAATCGGATAAAGTCTTTTGTCGTTGGGGTTTGATGACACAAACAATTGTAAATATTTATAAATTGTTTATTGATAACTTAAACTCTTTTTTCTGCCGGTCGATGATGACTGTAAGAGATTGTAGCCATTTTTATGCGAATGTTTTTTAAAGGTTTTTGAGGTGAAGAACGCCATGATGTGTAAGTTTGACCCACATGATCCGGTTTTAAACATAAAAAAAGTGCAAAAAGGACAGACTCTCATGGAGTTTGTCATGGTGCTGCCGGTGCTTATTTTAATTGCACTGGGTACTTTCTATGTGGGTTCTGCCATGTTCTCAGGCCAGCGGCTGGCCACGGCTACGAAGACACCGGTATTGAACAAATTTACTTTGGCCGGCACCTTTGGAGATGCCACCAATGCTGCCCAGGCGCTGGTCACTGGTTATAACGACGGCAACGCATTTAGCCTGAATGGCGGTGCGGCAGACAATATTAGTGTGCAAAATACCGGCAATGTCACGGCGGTCATCATTGGCAATAAAACAGTCGATCTGCCCGGGCCGTTTCCGACGTTCAATTTCTCTTCCACCCAAGGCATTAATTCTAGCCTGTTGCGGGCCAACGCTGCCAGGGGGGGTGGGCTCACCAAGGGAATGAATGCGCTGCCCAATACGTTAGGTGCACCAGGTATCGGCGTTGCCCCGGCAGATTTTGGGTTTACAGCCATTCCGGCCAACGCCATGCAATTTGCTACAGCTACCTGCGGTCAGGCGCCGGGCGGTCCGTTGGACTTTAATACTGTAAATACTTATGACCCCAACACTGGCTATATGTTGACCGCTTTCCCAACGCCGGATACGTCTGCTGGGCCTTATACGGCCAACTATAGTTTGAATCAATATTATTTTAACGACGGCGATATTTACAGCACCTTTAACAATGCTACCCATCCGGCGTGCGATAACAGTACTTTTGCGGCTGATTGTAATGCGGCTGCAGCCGCAGCCGGTAATGCTGCCGGGGCTGCTGCCTTGGCCGGAAACTATAATGGGACCACAGCCATTGCCGCTCAAGCGGCTCAAATTACGGCAAACTATGCAACAGAGCTGGATGCCAACGGTGGTGACGCAGTGGCAGCACACACGGCTGTTTACGATGCTGCCTATGCTGATGCGCTGGCTGCTACAGGCGATCCAGTACAGTCTGCCACCATGGCGACTCAAGTCGCCGATGCTGCCCAGGCGGATTACACCGCAAACTATGCCGGCGCAGCCAATCCACTAGCTGCAGCCACCCAAGCGGCTACCGATGCCGCCGCTGCTGATGCTGCAGCACTGGGTGCTGCACAAACGGCAGCGGGCAATGCCCAAGCCGCAGCCGCCGCAGCTGTGGCGGCCGAATGCCCGGCCAAGAGCAAAGCGGCCTGCAAGTTTCAATACGGCGCCCGTTATATGGACGCCCTGATGCAAGATGTGTTTGCCATGGGGGCTTGTAATGAGAACGACGTGTCCGCCAGCCCCGGTGTAGTTTTTAACAACGCGCTACAGCCTTACTAATAGCTTATTTGAGAGCCTGATTGATGATAAATACAGTGCCATCTGACCATAAATATCTAAAAGCCCTTTGTGAACGAAGAGCCCACAAAGGGGCTGCCATGGTGATCTCCGTTATCTTTATGGTGGTGCTGCTGGCATTCTTGGGCCTTGCTATCTATACCGGCCTCAATGCCTATCTGCAAAATGAGCTGCAAAAAGCCGCCTCCACTGCGGCACTGGCAGGCGCATCGTCTTACTATGACGATGTAAACGCCCAAGGGGCGCCTCAAAAAAATGCTGCCAATGCCTTGACTGCTGCCCAGCAAACCTGGAACCGGATGACGGTGAATAATGGCGCCTTGGCAAACTTTGGTGCAACCGCCACCTCCGGCCCTAATGCTCTGGCCGGTAGTGAAACCGTCTCCTTAGAGACTCAGGCGGTGGTACCTACCCCGTTTTTAGCACCGGTTGGCGTCAATTCCCTGACTGTCACTGCCAACGCTATTGCCAAAAATGTGTTGTATACTCTTCAGAACCCGGTATCCATTGACCCTCTTACCGGCGCAAATGGTGGAGGGACCGCCTGGATGCAGAACGTATT
Organism: Vampirovibrio sp.; assembly: GCA_019634025.1. Lineage (GTDB taxonomy): Bacteria > Cyanobacteriota > Vampirovibrionia > Vampirovibrionales > Vampirovibrionaceae > JAHQWC01. The sequence goes on along the minus strand of JAHQWC010000148.1, from coordinate 1,936 downwards.
GCTGGATCACCCATTGGTAGACGGCCCTGGGGCCGATATGGTGATATTCCCCGCCGTCTTTGGTGGCGGGACTCACGGGTATATGGTGGAAGCCTGTAGCGGAAATCAATGTGTGGATGTCTCTCACGCCGCCAGACTTCTCGGTAACGGCTCTATTTTGGAACGAGATTACGGTGATGGCACCTCTCGGTGGGTCATTTATGGCCCCGTCTCCATTGATCTGGGTGCTGCTGGAGGCCTAGGCTATAATGCCAACATGAAAAAAGCCACTTCCCTTAAAATTGTGGATGATGGCATCCCGGATATGTTTTTTGGCGCCGGCGATCGCCGGTTAATCTTGAGTAATGCCCAACCTAACCAGATTAACTTTATTAAAATCAACCACCATGCCGTCACCTGCAGCGGAATTAACGCCTGCGGCAATTTCCCCGGCCTGGAGAACGGTAATACCCTGATGAACGGAGTCCAGTTTCCTAACTAGGTAACCAGTTTTCATCAATAGAGTCGTCATTCCGGGCGAAGCAAAACGTAGACCCGACCTATAGCCGTTGCCAAGGTACGAGGCTTACGGCTGAGGATACCTGTGGTGAATCGCACAGGCTATAGAATTCATATTATTCCGATACATTGTGCGACCCCGGTTCGGGGGCCGGGGTGACGATGGAAAACTTGAAACTGACCCACTATCGGTTTGCTGGATTGGTTGACTATAGGGGGTGTTGAAACTATGATTTTCAACTACCCGCGTGTCGGGGTGGCGGAATTGGTAGACGCGCACGCTTGAGGGGCGTGTGGAGCAATCCGTGGGGGTTCAAGTCCCCCCCTCGACACCACTTTTCTTTTTTATGACCAGTGGATGGGATTAATGAGCCTCCGTAAATATTTCCGCAAAAAAATCCTGCCGTTAGACCTGTTGACACAGGTCTTATCGCCTTATTGCTTTGAGAAAGCCCTGGACGTGGGCGCCGGCACCGGCATGATGCTGGAGCACCTTTATGAACACGGCATTATTCGCCAAGGCGTTGGGGTTGAAGTGGCTTCGTCTTACTTTAGAACCATTAACGATGCTTTAGAAATTCTCTCCAGCCAGGATCTTCAAGCACAGCAACCTGGAAAAACTTTTGATCTCATTGTCTTTAACGACGTGTTGCACCATGTGAAAGATAAGCCAGACTTTATCCAGCAATACATCAGCCAATACCTGAAGCCCGGCGGCCTGGTGTTTATCAAAGATATGGATAACGCCCACCCGGTGTACACCTGGGCCAACCGATGCCATGACCTGGTGTTTGCCGGAGAATGGATCCACGAAATTGATCCCAACGGCGTAAAGGGCATTCTGCCTCGCTTTGGACTGTTGGCCGAAGGCAAGGCACGGGTCCTGTGGTATGACCACTACTACCTACTGTTTCAGTGCCCTGAAGCCGTTTCTCAAGAAAGCTTAGCCCACATTACCCAGACGACTGGGGCTCAACCTGCTAACCCGCCGGGCGAACCGTTGCTGCAAGTTTGAGAGAACTGAAGCTGCCGCCACATACCCGTGGCGAAAGAATCGGGTATACAACCATTTGCTAAAGCCCACGGCTCCTTGATCCACCCACCGGTAACAGCCGTAGGCAATAACTGCCATCAGAGGCAGGGACAGAATAAAGCTTGTCCATGCGGCGGCCACATAACCCAGTTGTGGCGACAGCCAGAGGAAGAGAGTGCAGGTCACTGACCAAAGAATCAGATAATGGGTAAGATACAGGGCATAAGAGATCTTACCGAGAAACTCACACAGAGCGCTAGAGAACCAACGCTGCAACACCGGCGTGTTTAATAACACCGCCAGCAATAACCAGGCCCCCATCACCATCACAAACCACTCCTGGTATTTTTCCTTGATGAACGGCATGTTTTGAACCCAGGTATAGCTGGTCAGGGCCTTATAAGG
>JAHQWC010000147.1 GCA_019634025.1 Vampirovibrio sp. | reverse complement strand
CGCCTTCGCGGGAATGACACATACAAGAATACTAAGACACTTCAACTTCAAAAGGCAGCCGTCGACTAAAGAGCACATTGGCCGGATCATAGAGTTCCTTAATGCGCCGGATCATTCCCGACGCAACGGGATCTCTCGGAAAATTCCATCGGGAAGCCAAAAACTCCCAACCTATAGGATATTGGAGAATCTGTAAAAACCCGTGATGCGACTTTGCAAATTCTGAGATCGCCTCTAACAAAGACTGAACCGAAAAATCAGAACGCTCTTCACCTTCTTCCGCCGGTTCATGAATCGGCAACACCACCGTTGCCAGCCCGGCAGCAGGCTGATACTGAAGGGCAACCCCTGGATAGTCATTCAGCTCTTGCTGAATCTCCTCAAAAAACGCCGTGCAAGCACTCACACCCACCGGCAAGGCCAGTTCAACAACGAGTGCAGATTCGGGATATCGACTCAGCTGTTTACACACAATCAAAGCCTGGGTTGCCGGCAACCGGGTCAGGGTAATCGCCTGCCCGCACAGCACAGAGACCTGAGCCTCATAGGCTTTTACATGAGACTCCTGCCCACTCAGTTGCACGTACAAATGCCACGGGGTCTGGGTGGCCTGAAACAAACTATCCGTCAGGCGTTCCCGCTGAAAAATTTCGCACCGGCACAAGGGTGACCCTGGCTCTGCCAATAGTTTCGCCACATCTTCCAACAAGAGATCCACTGCCGGATACTCCGCCCAAAACCCCTGCTTCCGTTCAGCAACAGCGGCCAGCTTTAAGGTCATTCCGGTAATCACCCCCAAGGTATGATGACTGCCGGTATACAGCTTGTTTAAATCATATCCCGTCACATTCTTCACCACATCAGCGCCACACTTGGTTACCAATCCATCAGGCGTCGCCACCTCCAAGGCCAGCACATAATCTCTTGGATACCCGTAAAAGCCAGCCTCTAAGGCAGGACGATCTTCCGCCACCAGGTCCGCCAACATCGTTTCATCAGGATAGGTCAGCGGAAAGCTATGATCCACCTCCCGAAGCAGGTTCCGCAAGGCATACACCGTCATGCCGCTTTGCAGCTTTAGGGTAAAATCCGCCTTGCGGTAGTCCACAATCTGATCGAGCTTGCTGAGATTCAACCAAATGGGTTCTTCCAAACAAACAGCATCTTTACGATTGACCGCCAGACAAACCCGACAGTCAGAGGCTTTTTTAAGAATTTCCGCAACCTGCTGAGCCGTGTCAGGAAATAGAATGGTGCCATGAGAAACGGTATCCCATGGCTGGGCAATATCCTGGGATGACGCCCAGTCCAGAAACGCTTTGATCGCAGAAGATTGAGATTGCGTTGCAGGTTCTATTGGGGAGCCCATGTTTAAAACACCTTTCTGCCCATCATATCCAAAGCCCTGTCTCAGCAGCACCCACTGAACCATCCATTGAACTGGGAGTCGTCGTGCTGCTGTTCTCTATGGCGGCCACCGGGGCCATCTGCCGATTCACCTCGCCACACCCACCGCCGGTGGGAAAGATCTTCGCCGGGTTGGCCAACCCATCCGGGTCAAACAACTTTTTCAATGCCGTCATCTTGGCCAAATCCTCATCCGAAAATAACAGCGGCATATAGTGGGCTTTCTCCAACCCAATTCCATGCTCACCACTTAGTACACCGCCGACTGACAGGCACACTTTCAAAATCTCTTCTCCCCCCACCATAATGCGATCTACCATGGCTTGATCTGCCGGATCGAACAAGATGTTGGGATGCAAATTCCCATCCCCAGCATGGAACACATTCCCCACCGTCATTTGGTATTGTTCAGCGATTTCACCAATTTTGGTCAACACCGTGGTCAACTGGCTTCTGGGGATCACACAGTCATGCAGATAAAACGCCGGCAAGATCCGACCATACGCTGCCACTGCCAACTTTCGTGCTTTCCACAATTTGGCCCGATCCGCCTCAGATTCGGCCATCAACAGTTGGCTGGGGTTGGCTTTTCGCATTAAGTTCACCAAAAGCGACTCCTGACTCGCCAACCCTTCCGCCGTTCCATCCAGCTCTACCAACAATACTGCTTGGCAGTCTTCAGGAAACCCAACGTCAAAGGCATCATTCACCGCTTTTACGGTAAAGGCGTCCATAAATTCCAATGCGGATGGGGTTAACCCCTTGGCAATAATCTCAGACACACACCGTGTGGCTGATTCCACCGTACTGAACGCCCCCATATACACCCGCACCGCTTGAGGCTTGGGCAGCAACCGCACCACCGCCTGGGTCACAATACCCATCGTACCTTCCGATCCCACCATCACCCCTGTCAGGTTTATGCCATGATGTCGACGGCTGGCGCTGCCGGTCCACATCACGCTGCCATCCGGCAACACCACTTCCAGGCTTAAAATGTGATCGGTGGTGACCCCGTACTTAATGCAGTGAATCCCCCCGGCATTTTCGGCAATATTGCCCCCCAGGGTGCAGGCAGATTGGCTGGAAGGATCAGGAGCAAAAAACAGATCGTAAGGTTTTAAGGCTTCATTCAGCCAACCGTTTACCACCCCTACCTCAACCGTCGCCGTGCGGTTGTCCACATTTATGTGGCGAATACTATCCATCCGGTTTAACCCAATAATTACACCACCCTCAATGGCCAGGGCTCCGCCGGATAAGCCCGTGCCCGCACCCCGAGCAATAAAGGGCAATTGGTATTGCCGACAAACCTTCACCACCTCCGCAACCTCTTCAGTGGTCTTGGGCAACACCACCAATTGGGGGCGAGTCTTTACCAACAAGCAGGCATCACACTCGTAGGTGGCCAGCTCTTCAGCACGGCTCAACACATAGCGGGCGCCCACAATTTTTTCAAACGCGCCTAGCGCAGACGCGCTTATTTCAGATCGGGAAGCCTCTGTCAAAATGCCGGACAAAACCGCCAGTCCTCTCTTACAGGAAACCGTTGGCTTACATTGTACCGAAACCAGATCCGTTATTCGAACATTTCCCCGGCCAATGCCGGTTGTGGATCCTCGGCTTGCATATCCGGCGGTAGGGTATGGTGCCGGGCTTTGTCCAGCTTGGCAAACATCCGCGAATCAATAAACCCAAACACATATGCCGCTCCGGCAAACATCAGCCAACCAAAGGTGTCCGGCGCAATGCCCATAGACAGCATGGCCCAAAAAATCAAACATAAAATCGCAAAGAACATAGCAGATAGGGTAACGAAAAAGTAAGGCAAAAAAAAGTCACAAGGCCGCAACGTAGGGACGCATGGCATGCGCCTTCGAAAGGTAACAGGCAGTTGCCCCTTGTTTCAGTAAAATAGAAACACACATTTCTATTTTTCTAGGGAGCAACCTCGAACCATGGCCGGACATTCTAAATGGGCCAACATTAAACGCCGTAAGGGCGCCCAAGACGCCAAAAAAGGAGCCATCTTCGCCAAGGTGTCTCGCGAAATGATTGTCGCCACCAAGCTGGGCGGTCCGGACCCTGCCGGAAACTTTCGCCTGCGCACCGCCATTGATAAAGCCAAATCGTTAGGGATGCCCAACGATTCCATTCAACGATCCATCGATAAAGCCGCCGCTGCCGGCAACGCAGATGATATGGACGCCATGACTTACGAAGGCTATGGCCCTGGAGGGGTTGCCGTGTTTATTGAGGCCATGACCGACAATAAAAACCGCACCGCCGGCGACATCCGCAGCTACTTTAACAAGTACAACGGCAACCTGGGAGCGGACGGCTGCGTGGCCTGGATTTTTGAAGAGAAGGGCCTCATCACCGTCAAGCAATCTCAAGGCAGCGAGGAGACCGTCTTTGAATCTGCTATTGAAGCCGGCGCATTGGACTTTGAACGCAACGATGAAGAAAATACCTACGAGATTTATACAGACCCCTTAACTCTAAATACTGTCTGTGATGGACTGACTACTGCCGGAATTGAGGTCGCTTCTGCCGAGGCCACCCGCACACCTCAAAATACCGTAAACGTCACAGAACTTGATGTCGCCAAACCTCTTATCCGCCTGTTAGAGGCCATTGAAAACCACGATGACGTTCAGGCCGTCCACGCCAACGTTGAGATGGACGATGCCCTGATGGCCCAACTGGACACGTAAACCGTTTGATGACCCTGCCGTTTCCAAATTCCATTAACAGCGTTTACCGCTTTTTTGAAGTCGCCACTCAAGGCGATGCCTCATCTTACGCCGCATTGCTGGACGGTGGTACCCTGACACCAAGCGTATTGAACACAAGCATCCATATCGGTCTACAACCGGATAGGGTGATTACTCTGGTTGGCAACACACTGACCACAGATGAAATACCCCACTCCATTTCCACCGCCAAAGATCTATTGACTGAACTTCGCCGGCAAACCAAACCCAATTCAGATCAACATCCGTGGTTTACCTATGCAGGCTATGAGTTTGCCCGGTGGTGCGACCCTGGCTTAGCCAAAATCCCACCTGCTGATCCTCACTCAACAAACCTGCCAGATCTCATCCTCTGCCAATTTAGCCACTGGATTAGCCTGGATTTAACGAACAAAACCGTCACGTTAAAATGCGACACCCCAGATCATAAACAACACTACCAAACCCTGTGGCGCCAAGCTTGCGACACGTCAGCAGTAAATGTTCCTAACATATCTCTTGCTCCCGATGACTACCGAGACACTTTTGAAGCCTCGTATTCTCCCGCTCAATTTAAAACAGCCGTGGAACGTCTAAAACATTACATCCACAACGGAGAAATTTACCAGGCCAACCTGTCTTTAAAGCTGCAAAAAGAAGTCCAAACAAACCCGATGGACCTCTACCGAACCCTTTCCCACCAAAACCCCTCCCCATTTTCAGCCTGCCTCAAAACGCCTCAGGGATATCTTCTAAGTAACTCACCGGAACGATTAGTCTGCGCCAACACAACCGACATCATCGAAACTCGCCCTATTGCCGGGACCCGGGGACGGGCCAATGAACACAAGACGGATGAAACCATTGGTCACACCCTAAAAGCCAATCCCAAAGAGCGGGCGGAACATTTAATGCTGGTGGACCTCGCCCGCAACGATTTAGGCCGGGTCAGCCTGCCGGGGAGCGTGAAAGTAGAAGAGTTGATGACTCTAGAACGCTATTCCCACGTCACCCATCTTGTCAGCAACGTCACCGGCCAACGCCGCCCAACTGCAGATGTATGGGACATCCTCAAAGCCGTCTTCCCTGGCGGCACCATCACGGGTTGCCCGAAGATCCGGTGTATGGATTTACTTCACCAAACGGAACCGGTCCCACGGGGCTTTTATACCGGCAGCTTGGGGTGGCTGGATCCACAAACGAATACGTTGGATCTCAACATCCTCATCCGTAGCCTGCTCCTAACCCCAACCGATACGCCTTTAGGGTATAATACCGCCGTTCATATTGGTGCCGGGATTGTGGCAGACTCAGTGGCTGCCAACGAATACCGGGAATGTATGCGCAAAGCCCAAGCAATTCTGGCGGCGCTTCACCACACAGAGCACCCACCGCAAAAAGATGTACAAGGAGATCTCCACTTTGAGCGAGTTGAGCCAATTGAGCCAGTCCTCCCATAGCGCTCCGACAGGCACAGAAACCATTGTCTTTACCGAAGCCGATATTCAGCGCACCCTCAAGCGCCTGACCCACGAGATGCTGGAGGCCAACAAGGGCGCGTCCAACCTTGTTCTCATCGGCATTGTCACCCGAGGCCAATATTTGGCAAACCGGGTGGGCAAGCTGGTCCAGGAATTTGAAGGCAGCCCGGTACCGGTGGGCAACCTGGATATTACACTGTACCGGGACGATTCCCCCAACACCTTTAAAGAAACCACCGAGAGCATGATCCCTGTGGACATTACCGGCAAGGACGTGGTGCTGGTGGATGACGTGTTGTTTACCGGCCGTACCGTCCGCTCTGCCCTGGATGCCCTTAACGCCTACGGACGCCCCGCCTCCGTACAGCTGTTGGTGTTACTAGACCGGGGCCACCGGGAACTCCCCATCAGCGCAGATTTTGCCGGCAAAAATATCCCCACTCAAAAATCCGAACGGGTCAACGTACAGCTCAACGAGGTGGACGGCTGTGAGCAGGTGACAATTCAGAAATGAAAACTTTGTGATAAAATAAATAAAACTTATGTATATATAAACGACCTTCTATAATGGTTCGAGTTTAATCTTGATTAGCGAAATGGCTATGTATGTATTCATTGATTTTGACGCTGATAACAAAAAACATTTAATTATTGCTAAAGCCGCATTATAAAATATAAACCACTCACTTTTATACACTTTCCTCAAAACTGTTAAATTGCCAAGATATAAAAATGTTCATCAAAAGTATAGCCTTGCATCTACCATTTCTCTATTTTGGAGAGATTGAAATTTATGTCACCTTATTGATTTTTATGAATACTTTTATTATAAAGTTAATAGTTTATTATCTGTAAATAATGAACTAAAAAACATAATATTAACAAAATAAGGTGAACTTATATGAAAATACCTTCTATGATCTCAGGTATATTAGGTAAAACTTCAGGTGAAAAGCCGCTAACGTTTGCTGGCAATTCAAACAGCCAAACTAGACTGGTTGATAAAGCTGATAGCTATGAAAGACGTGCAAGAGCAAAAAGCACCACGACAAATACTGATTCCGGTAGTTGGGAAGACGACTAAAAAGCTATTCTTCCCGTTTAATTTTAAAAAAGATGTCAGGGTGATCTTATAACTTAAGGTCACCCTGTTATAAATAGATATTTCTCAAATAGCCTTTAAATACCATGATCTTAATCTTGTCCAGATATGACAATAAATTACAAGATATTCATCTAATACCTGTTCTACATCATTTAGATCAAATGGAAGAATCCTATACTTTTTATGCATATAGTAGCTTCCCATCAGAATCCTCTGTAATAGTTTCATTTAATAACTCTTCTGAAAAAAAAATTTTGATACGGACACATAACGCTGACATTGATTTAACCAAAATCAAGACGATCTGGAATAGAACACCGGGAATCCCAAAAGCACCTGAAAACACAAGTAACCTGTTTAAAAACTACATTGAATTAGAAAGCTCAAGTTTCTTAAAGAGCCTACCCTTATTAACGCCTCAGGTAAAGTGGTTACCAGACCCTATTCATCAAGAAATAGCAAATTATAAGCCTTATCAATTAGACATTGCAGTATCAGTTGGCTTATCTATTCCCCATACGCTTATAGGAAATGATAGAAAGTCCGCCATCAAATTTCTAGAGGATCATTCGTTTGTAATATTAAAAGGCCAGCAAAAAGGAACTGCAACCAGTGAGTTACCAGTATTACAAAAGCTATTTCAATGGGTAAAAAACAAAATTACAGACAGCAATTCGGAAAAAATAAATGTAACAGTTGTTCCATCTCAAAAATTCTGTTCAACAAACCTACTTGAAAATATTCATCATCTCCAGGCCTGCCCGGTCAACCTCCAATCCTATATACCAAAGCAGTTTGAGTTAAGAATCACTATTGTTCACAAACAAGTATTTGCCTGCGCCATATACACCCAAGGGTCGGACGTACCAGAAGCACATGTCGATTTCAGAAAATATGTAGACTACCTCCACCATGAAGCATATACCCTTCCCGCAGATATTGAAGAGAAATGCTTATTACTGATGGAAAAGCTGAGGTTGGATTTTGGATGTATTGATATGATTGTGACGCCCGAAAATGAGTATGTGTTTTTAGAGATTAACCCAAACGGCCAATGGCTTTGGATAGAAGAAAAAACCGGCCTTCCTATCGCCAAAGCCATTGCAGACTATTTAGCAAATCCGCCCATAAGCACATAAACCTGACTGCATAGATTAAGTCATCATCTCAAGCAATTGCAAAAGCCTGATGAGACCTTTTGCCTATAGCATTTGACTAAAGGCGATTTTCCGAAACTTTAAAATATTGTCGTATTTATAATAAAATTCAAATTAAAATTTATATATTTATTATAAAATAAAATACTGCCCTTGAAATTCCCCATTTTATGCTCTGTATTCAGCAGAGAGGAAGATATTGAATGGTTAGCATAATAGGTTTATATTCATACGCTAATAAGTTTAAATACCCTTCTAAGCCTTACAGTCAGTCAAATAAACAGCGCTTTGGAAATAAAAACACAACTCAAAAACCCGAAGAAGTTCAATGGGTATACACCCAACCGGAACTATACAATGCCCTTTCAGGAAATTTGAATGATATTCCTTTTTTCATAAAGTGGTCCAGGAAAGCAAAAGGGCCTGTCTTAGAGCTGGGAGTTGGCACCGGACGGATAGCCCTACCTATAGCCAGAGATGGCATTGAAATTGATGGCATTGATAACTCAGAACAGATGGTCAACTACCTTAAAGATAAAGCGAAGACAGAAAAACTTAATCTAAATGTATTTAAGCAAAGTATAACTTCTTACAATACAGGGAAAAAATATAACCTGATTATTGCATCAAACAGTATTTTCGGCCTATGCCCTGACAGAAAGTCTGTTGAAAAACTATTAAAGCAGACTAAAAAACATTTAAAACCTGACGGTATTCTTATAATTGCGATGAATAATCCTTTGACAAATGTGGATAGAGCTAAGTTCTCTTCACCAAAAGCAACAGATTTTAACTATCAAGGCAAAAAATATAAGATTACCCCTCATGTTTTGTATGATGCCTCTTGTCAACTAGCTACTGTTAACACAGCTATTCATTCGAAAAATAAACTATTGAAAGCAATG